>JAGQHJ010000003.1 GCA_020431915.1 Cyanobacteria bacterium HKST-UBA04
CAAGCCACAGGTACCCGACTTTATGCAAGGCATGCCCAACTTGCCCGGCATGCCCAAATGGGAAGACCTTTTCAGTGGCAAGGTTGACATGGCCTCGATGATGCAGCAGATGATGATGCAGCTGTTTCAGGGCATGATGAAGGCCTTCAAGGCTTAACCTTATTCCCCACCCACCCAAAGTTTTTGCCCCCTGTCACCTCGTTGCGGGTGATAGGGGGCATTTGTGTTACAATTGTCATCTGTCAGGTCATTTTACCCCGGTACCGGGTTTAATTGGGGTAATAACGCTCTAAAACCCCCTGTGTGACCAAGGAGATGATGATTTATGCGTGCCCCCGTCCAGTTATTGGTTCAATCCCTGTTGGCGGTTTCGGTTGTAGGTCTGGCCGGGTTGGCCACGACCGGCTGTAACCTAACCTCCAGCAAGGCGGCTGACGAAGCCCCGTATACCTACCAGTTTTTCGACCAGAGCCAGGCAGGCCTGGAACCCACCAGCGAGTATGATTTCCGGGTGGTGGTCGATGCCGATGTGCTACCGGACAAAAAAGAACTGGCCCAGTTAACCAACTACATTTTGGCCCACAACGATAAAGGCCGTATTGACACGCTATTCTATTATTTGCCTGAGCAGCTCGTCCTGCTGGGGTCTTACGGGTATGCTGAGGTCAAGGACGGTGAGCTGGACGAAATCAAGCTCAATGGCGACCGGGCCCTGATCTGCTCAGATTGGCACCCGTTTATTAAGGCCAATGACCGCCGCTGCGATATCTATGAGTCCGAGTACACGGCATCCGATTACCTGCGGGCGGCTTCCCAGGGTATTGATTTGGATAAAGCCCCCTTGCCCGAGCCGGGTACCGAAGCCGCTTCGGCGGATCAGGAGGCCGATGGTGGCGGCCAGGCGTCTGTTGGTACAGAGGAATTGCCTACCGGTGTAAGCCAGAAAAGCTACGACGCCAGCCGCCGTAACGAGCAGTTACAGCGCGACAAGGAACGTGCCGAATCTCAGGCCAATACCGATCTCGAGGGCGCTTAAACCCCTGAGCCTTGTTTAAACGAGTGCCCTGGTTGCTTCGGCAGCCGGGGCACTAGAATTTGACGTTGCCCATGATGTGCACGACCGTCTGGTACACGTGCAGGAGCAGGGGGCCGAGGATGATCATGAAGATGGAGGGGAAGAAGAAGAAATAAATGGGCAGTACCATCTTGACCCCGATTTTGTTGGCTTTTTCTTCGGCCCGCGTCATCCGTTTTTGCCGGAGCATGTCCGACTGTACTTTCAGTGACAGCGTCACGCCGGTCCCCATTTCGTAGGCCTGTATAATGGCGCTAATGACGGCATTGAGGTCTTCTACGCCGGTCCGATCGGCCAGGTCTGTCAGGGCCTGCTTGCGTGCTTTGCCGAAACCCACGTCGCGCGTGTAGTGAATCAGTTCTTCGCGCAGGAAATTACTGGTTTGAACGCCTTCCAGGCTGGCAATCTTGGCAATGGCGCTGTCAAGCGGCAGGCCCGCCTCCACGCAAATAACCAGCAGATCGATGAAGTCGGGCAGGGCACGCTGGATACTGGTTTGGCGTTTACCGGACTGCTGCAGCAGCCACAGAATGGGAAAGGCAAAGCCGGCAAATGTCAGCAGGCCCATGTATACGATGCCACCGGTGTCGATGCTGCCCTTGATCATAAACAGCACCAGCATAAAGGCCTGGGGCGCCACGGTCATTATTAAGTGAGTCCCGATGAACAGCCGGATGGTGTTGGGCTGGTGGTAGCCGCCCTGAATCAGCTTCTTCTTGATCCATGACTGGCTCGACATGGGCAGGAAGGCTTGGACCTTACCGGACAAGGCCTGGGCAAAGGGGAAAAATACCCGTTGTGTAAAGCTGTCGTCCATCTGCTTCTGCCGGCCGGTTTTTGCCATTGGCGAAGCGCTGCCGCTTTCGTTGAGGGTCTCGACGCGATCGGCAATTTCCTTCTGGTTTTTGCTCATCATAAACCCGAAGGCGGCCAGCAGCATGCAACCGAAGATAACGACCCCGACGATGATGGCTTCCATGGGCATCGCGGTTACACCTCCAGGGTTACAATGTTTTTCAGCACGAAGCCACCAACCAGCTGGCAGCCCCCTGCCAGGGTCATTAGGCCCCAGCCGATGGGATGGTGGAAGAAGTTCATCATTACCTCAGGAAACATGGCCGAATAGATGGAGGCCAGCCCAAAGGGAATCATAAAGATGATAAAAGCGGACAGTTTGCCCTGGGCCGACAAGGCTTTTACCTTGTTCATCAGCTTGAAGCGTTCGCGGACGGTTTTGCTCAGGGTTTCGAGAAGCTCGCCGAGGTTACCCCCTGTTTCGCGCTGGATGAGCACGGCCGTGACGAACATTGCCACGTCGGACTGGGGGATTCGTTTGGTAAGGCCCACCAGGGATTCCTCGACACTGGACCCAAAGTTCATTTCGGCTGACACCTTGGCCAGTTCGGTACCCCAGGGGTCATCGTACTGTTCGGCCACCTGTTGCACAGCTCGGCTGAAGCTGTAGCCGGATTTGAAACAGCTGGCGAAGGTGTCGAGCACTTGAGCCAGTTCCTTCTCGGCCTTACCCATGCGGCGCCAGATAGAGAACTTGATGTACAGCTTGGGCAGGAAAATCCCCAGTATACCGGCAGGTATGGCCAGCAGCAGGCCTTTGCCCATGGCCAACACCAGCAGGAAGGCCATCGTGGCACAGCCCCCCATCAGCATCAGAAACTCGTTGGGCTTGATGAAGAGGTTGGCCCGCTCCATGTCCATATCAATTTTGGCCAAGAAACCCGTTTGGTTTTCATTGCGGCGTTTGCGCAAAATAACCTGTTGTTGGGCTCGGCGCTTATAGTCCATTTTCTCTTCGCTAAGCAGGTTGGCCGCAAAGGTTCGGGCCTCCTCGCGCTTGTGGAAGAGCACGAAATAGACGCCTGCCAGCATGCACAGGACGGAAATGGCGGGTAAGATATAAACCAGTTCCATAAGCAGTAGACGCTATCGATTAACCTAAAACGAGACTAAAAAAGAGTCAAAATGTGTGGGGGTGGAGAGGCTAAATAAGGGCCTCAAACATGGATTCGTCAATATTGGCCCCGGACTTTAACAGCCGGTCCAGGCAGTTGGGTCGGACACCGGTGTAGCGGAATTCGCCAATTACCTTGCCGTTTTCATCGACCCCTTCCTGATAGAACTTGAAGACTTCCTGCATTAGCACCACTTCGCCTTCCATGCCCACGATTTCCGTGATGCTGGTAACCTTGCGGCTACCGTCGGGGAGGCGGCTGGCTTGGATGATTAGATCGACGGCCGAGGCGATTTGTTCTCGGATGGCGCGCTGGGGCAGGTCATAGCCGGCCATCATGACTAGGGTTTCGAGGCGTCGAACGGCATCACGGGGGTTATTGGCGTGTACCGTGGTCAGGGAGCCGTCGTGACCGGTGTTCATGGCCTGAAGCATGTCGAGTGCTTCGCCGCTTCGGACCTCACCAACGACAATTCGTTCCGGGCGCATCCGCAAGCAGTTCTTGACCAGATCGCGCATGGTGATTTCGCCTTTGCCTTCGATGTTGGCCGGGCGGGTTTCCAGGCGAACGACGTGGTCCTGTTGCAGTTGAAGCTCGGCTGAGTCCTCTACGGTAACAATCCGTTCGCCGTTGGGGATGAAGGAGCTGGTGACATTGAGCAAGGTGGTTTTCCCCGAGCCCGTACCCCCGCTGATGATGATGTTGAGGTGGGCAAAGACGCAGGCCTTTAACAGCTCGGCCGACATGGGGTTGAGCGAGCCGAAGTTAATCAAATCCTGGATACCGTAGGGATCCTTGGCAAACTTACGGATGGTGACCGTGGGGCCGTCGAGGGCCAGCGGTGGAATGATGACGTTGACCCGGCTGCCGTCCTGCAAGCGGGCGTCGCACAAGGGGGTGCTTTCATCTACCCGGCGCCCCACGCGTGAGACGATTCGGTCGATAATCTGCATCAGGTGGAGATCGTCCTTGAACTTGCAGTCGCTTAAGGTCAGCTTGCCTTTGCGTTCAATGTAGACGGTCTTGGCGCCGTTGATCATGATCTCGGTTATGTCTTCATTTCGAAGCAAGGTTTCAAGCGGTCCAAGGCCCATGGTTTCGTCGATAATTTCGTCGACAAGCCGTTCCCGCTCGGTTTGGGTGAGCAGGGCGTTTTCTTCGGTGAGCAGTTGGTTAACGGCGGCCTTGATTTGGGTGCGCAGTTGCTTGGGCTCCAGCTCCTGGATGCTGCGCATGTCCATCTCCTCGAGCAGACGGCGATGGATCTTGGTTTTCAGGGCGTTGGCTTCGTTGTCTTTTTCGGAATGGGCGGCCTTTTCTTTTTCTTCGGCAGCCGGTTTGCTGGTTTCGGCTTGCTTCAGTTCCTCGGCAACCTGCTGGGCAGCCCAGCCACCCGGGGCTGGCCCGGAATCGGTTGTTGGCCCAGCCGCATCCTGCTTCGGCGTGTGGGTGACAACCATGTCACCCGACTGGTTGGCCGCTTGGGACGTCGGTGCGGTTTCGGTCTTGGGGGCTGGGGTGGCTGGTTGTTCAGAGAGGGGTTCGCCGGGCAGTTCGCCACTACGACGAAAGCGTCCCCAACCGGATTTAGGAGGTTGCATTGGGCGCGCTGCCTCCCTTGATTTTGCCAAACAGACTGGTCATTCGCATAAAGCCGCCTTCTTCGCTGGTCTCGCTTTCGGGCTCGACACCGGTCAGCAGGGTAACCAGATCCTGGTAGGCACGGCCCGAGTCGGAGCGTTCCTGGATGGCCCCGATGGGTTTGCCCAGGCTCATGGCCTCCACGTGGATGTTCCAGTTGTTGGGTAAGCGGTGGAAAATGGGGTACTTGAACTGCTCTTCGAGGTTCTTGCTGCTCATCCCCACCACGGCTTTCAGGTCGTAGCGGTTGACCACCAGCTTGAACTTGTTCATATCCAGGTGGTGCTGTACCAGATCCAGGTACTGGCGGGTCTTGTACAGCGACAGCAGATCCATGGAAGACAGCAGCAGAACGGTGTCGGCCCGCTCGACAATGAACTGGTGGTATTCGTCGACGGCATGGGTGGGTAGGTCCAGCACCACGTAGTCATAGCGGGTATAAAGGTATTCGAAGAGCCGATCCAGGTGATCGAGGGTAATCATCGGGTTTTCGTCCAGAATGTTCTTGCAAGCCACCATCAGGTCCAGGCCGGTTTCCTCATGGTGGACAATGATTTTCTGGATAAGCTGATCATCAATCTGTTTGGGGTTGTCTTCGGCCAGGTCACTGATGGAAAAAGTGGGTTTGAAGTTCAGGTAGGCCGTGGCGTTGCTGAAGACCTGATCCATGTCGATAAAGGCCACTTTTTTGTTGGCCGTATGCATCAATTCGTAAGCCAGGTTCAAGGCCACCGTGGTAGCGCCCGATCCGCCCTTGCTTGAAAAAACGGGGATGACTTCTGCCCGCTTGACGACTTCGCCCGAGTCGATGCGAGCCTGGATGAGCTTTTGGTGGTACTGGTGGTATTTGCTCAAGGCTGTCGTCAGGGCATCCTGGTCTTTAGGGTAGTGGATGAACTCTTTTACACCGCTCGATACCGCCTTGAGGATGATGTTGGGGTCCAGCTCCTTGTGCAGGCCAAAGACCGTGGTTTTGTTTTCCACGTTGAAATGAAGCACCTCGATAAAGAGGCAGGCATCCATTTCCCGGCCTGTCAGGTCGACAATCAGCAGGTCGGGTTGCTCTTTTTCCCAAAGCTGCTGGGCATCGGCCAAATCAATCACCACTTCTTCACAAATGACATAGTCCAAGCCACTCAGCTGCTGGCTGAGGCTTTCCTTAATCGATTCGGAACTGGCGACGGCAATAACCCGTAACGGAATCATTCACTGTATCCTTGGTGTCACACTGAAATCGGAGAAGCAAAAGAAAAAAGCTGTGCAAAAAATAGGCTAGTAGGGGTGTCGACCGGTTGGCCCGAATCTTTATGTCACGTATCGAAACGGATGCCCGTAAATCCGCCAGATGGGGGAGGGGAGAGAAAGCCCCGTCGATAAGGGTGTCAGGACAGGGTGTTTGATAGGCCCGAAAAAAAATGATCCCGACACAGCGTATTTACTGTCGGGATCATTTGATATTTGGGATGTAGGGTGTGAACGACCCAGTGTACGTACGATACAGCCGTTGGCGTTGTGTTAACGCTTGCTGTACTGGGGCCGTTTACGGGCTTTGTGCAAGCCGTATTTCTTGCGTTCCTTGACGCGGGCATCGCGGGTCAGGTAGCCACCGTCTTTCAACAGTTTGGCCAAATCCGGCAGTTCGATGGCCAGGGCGCGGGCCAAACCCAGACGAATGGCGCCGGCTTGGCCGGTTTTACCACCACCGTGGACTTTTGCCAGAATATTGTACTTGCCGTCCAGTTCCAGGAGCTTTAAGGGGCCAATGGCAAGCTGTACCAGGGCGTGGCGTTGGCCAAAGTATTCTTCAAAGGTGGCGTTGTTCACCAGAAACTTGCCGGTTCCTTTGAGCAGGCGAACCCGGGCAATGGCTTCCTTGCGGCGGCCGGTGCCGCGTTGTCCGTTTTGAGGGTAACCCATACTACTGCGCTTTTGCCTCCTGTTTAAACTCGTATTTAACCGGCTTTTGGGCGGCATGCGGGTGCTCGTTGCCGGTGTAGACAAGCAGTTTGCGGATCTGGCGCCGGCCTAACCGGTTGTGGGGCACCATGCCCCAAACGGCCAGTTCAATCACCTTGGCAGGTGCCTTCTGTTGCAGCTCCTTGAAGCTCAGTTCGCGGAAACCACCGGGGTAGCCACTGTGACGGCGATACTTCTTGTCGGTATATTTGTTGCCCGATACTTGGATGTGCTCGGCATTGATGACAATGACAAAGTCCCCGGTATCGAGGTGGGGGGTGTACTGGGGCTTGTGCTTGCCGCGCAACAGGTTGGCGGCTACCGTGGCCAAGCGGCCCAGGGTCTGATCCTTGGCGTCCAGCACAACCCAGTTGCGCTCGACCTCACCAGACTTGGCTGAGTAGCTTTTGTTCATTACTGGACAACTCCTGTATCTGTAGAGTCATAGTTTTAACATAAAGATGCTGGTTAAAAAAGTCCCAGGGGGGTGGGTACAAGACTGCCTGCAGCGACAATCCTTCAGGTTTTGCAGTGGCACCGGCCTGACTGCGGTCACCTTCGGCTAGAATGGTGCGCATCACGGTGCGTATGTCGGATTCATCCGTGGACAGAAGCAAATCGCTGGAGGGGGCTTGTCCGTCAGGGGTGCTTAAAGCGGGGCGCCCCAACAGAAGCAACGTACCGACGATGGAACGTACCATTTTATAGATAAAGCGGTTCCCAATCAAGTCTATAGTAACGTAACCCCGCTCATCGACAAACAAATCGGTATAGGCCAGGGCGCAAACCACATCATTGACCTCTTTTTTGGCACATCCAAAGGCTTCAAAGTTGTGAATGCCCATTAAGGCCTCCAGGCCGGCCTGCATACGCGACAAATCGAGGGGCTTCGGCCAGGGGCGTATCCAGGCCGCGTTTTTGTCTATAAAGGCGCTTCTGGTTGGAGTTTCCAGTATTCTATAGCGGTACCAGCGCCACTGGGCGCAGGTTGTGGCATGAAACGTCGGGTCGCTGGTCAGGTGCCAGTCGCCAACGGCCACCGTGGGGGGTAGGAAGTGATTCAGGCTGGTGGCCAGTTCCGGGTAGGTCTCCAGCCCGCCGGCTGCAACATCCACGTGGGCAACCTGCCCGAGGGCATGCACACCGGCATCGGTACGCCCGGCAAAGGCAACACGCCCTATAACGGGCACGTTAAGGGCTGCCAGGGCCTCTTCAAGGGCCGCTTGTACGGTGGGGCCGTTGTCCTGCCATTGGTTGCCCTGAAACGCCGTCCCGTCGTACTCCAGCAATAACACCAAGCGCTCTGTGCAAGCCACAGAGCGCTTGGTTGAATCATTCATCCCTGAGGGAACCATTTTTGGGGCCTTGCGCCTTAATGGTCGACGAGCTGAATCAGGGCCATGGGGGCCGCATCACCACGCCGTGGCGGCATTTTAACAATGCGGGTAAACCCGCTTTGGCGGTTGGCCACCTTGGGGGCAATTTGCTGAAAGAGCTTGCGCAGGACCGTTAGCTCAATAAGCTTGCCGTTGTGGGACTTTAGGGCTTCGCCCGTGGAGTGGTTATACACTACCCGGCCGGCTTGGCGGATGGCATGGACGTCACCCCGTTTGGCCAGAGTCATTAGCCGCTCCAGAATAGGCTGGAGGGCCTTGGCCCGGCTTTGGGTGGTAACGATTTCATGGTGCGAGGATTTAATGAAGTTGGTGGCCAGTGATCGCAGCATGGCCTTGCGCTGGTCGGCAGGGCGGCCTAGAAGGTGGCGTTTGCACTTGTGTCGCATGGGGGTCTTAATCCTATGTGTGAATAGCTTGTTGGGGGTTACTCAACCAGAAGCTCACTGTCTTCCGGGTTCGGCTTCAGGTGTAAATCAAAGGCATGCAGGCGCTCAATCACCTCATCGGCAGATTTTTTGCCGAAGTTCTTGATGTTGAGCAGATCATGTTCGCTTTTTTCAAGCAGCTCTTCGATACTGTGGATGTTGGCCCGCTTCAGGCAGTTAAAGGCGCGAACCGACAGCTCCAGGTCTTCGACGGTAATGTTGGGGGTGTTTTTCTTCGGCTCGGACTCTTCCGAAGGGGCATGGGTTACCAGGGTCGGGGCGCCTGTAAGCGAAGCGATGGGCAGCAGGTGCTCAATCAGGTCGTTGGCGGCACGGCTCAAGGCTTCGGTAACTTCCACGCTGCCGTTGCTCCAGATTTCCAGAGTCAGCTTGTCAAAGTCGACCTGTTGCCCGACCCGCGTGTCTTCCACGTTGTAGGCGACCCGGCGAATCGGCATAAAGACGGCATCGAGCATCAGCATGTCGACCGGGGCATTCTCGTGGCTGGTGGCCTGGATGTAGCCAAAGCCGTTTTCGACGGTCAGGTCGGCGTGGAAGCCGCCTTTGTCCGAGACGGTGCAAATCAGGTGGTCGGGGTTAATGATTTTGACGTCGCCAGGCACCTGGATGTCGCCGGCGCGGACCGGGCCCACGCTGTCCGTGTCGATGCGCAGGTACTGAACCTCATCGCTTTGGTTTTTCAGCACCACGCCCTTAAGGTTCAGGAGGATGTTGAGTACGTCTTCCTTGATGCCGGGAATGGTGGTGTATTCGTGGCTGACGCCTTCGATACGGGCAGAGGTAATGGCGCTGCCCGGCAGGGACGACAACAGGATACGGCGCAAGGAGTTGCCCAGGGTAATCCCGTAGCCTCGTTGTAGGGGCTCAATGACAAACTTACCGTACATCGATCCGTCGGAATCGGTGGTGGTGTTAACGCATTTAATATTTAATTGCGGTTCCATAGGACGCGGGTGACTCCTTTAGCAATGAGAGAAGGGGTAATACGGGCAACGGGGGCGCCGAGGGCCGGGGGCACTCGCGCGCTTTGGCACGGAGGCCAGGGAGATTAACGTGAATAGAATTCAACCACCAGGTTTTCCTGGAAGTTCTGGTCAATCTCTTCGCGTTCTGGCACGGCCTTCATCAGGGCGGTCAGGTTGCCAATGTCCGTGGCAATCCAATCCGGCACGATGGGGTCGTGGTGCGGGGCGTCTTGCAGCAATTTGATAAAGCTTTGGCTTTTTTCGCGTACCGAAATCACGTCGCCAGGCTTCATGTGGTAGGAGGGGCGGTCGACCTTCTGGCCGTTGATGAGCATATGCCCGTGTACAATCAATTGACGACCCTGGCGGCGGGTAACAACCAGCCCGCTTCGGAAAAGCACGTTGTCAAAGCGACTTTCGAGCATTTGAAGCATCAGGACGCCGGTAACACCTTTTTTATGGACGGCCTTGGTGTAAATGGCATAGAACTGCTTTTCAAGCAGACCGTAGTACCATTTGATTTTCTGTTTTTCTTTCAGCTGAATGCCGTATTCGGAGACTTTCTTGCGCTCACGTCCATGCTGGCCGATGGGGTGGGGACGCTTGTTTACGGCGTTGTTGGCACGTCCAGTAAGGTTGTAACCTACTTTCCGCGATTGTTTATCCGTTTTTTTGGTATACCGAGCCAATTTTGTGCTCTCCTACTGTTTTGCAACCTGTACAGGCCTGGGTCAACAGGCTTATACACGCCGACGCTTGGGAGCGCGGCACCCATTATGGGGAATGGGCGTTACATCCTTGATTAACGTGATTTCGAGGCCTGCAACCTGCAGGGCCCGAATGGCGGTTTCGCGTCCACCGCCAGGACCGGATACGAATACTTTGACGGACCGCATGCCCTGATCCTTGCTTTTGCGGGCAACATCGTCGGCGGCAGACTGCGCAGCAAAGGGGGTGCCTTTGCGGGCGCCCTTGAAACCGCAGTTTCCGGCACTGGACCAGGCCACCACGTTGCCTTGCGGATCGGTGGAAGAAACAATGGTGTTGTTAAACGTAGACTGTATATAAACGTGGCCTTGGAGCACGTTTTTCTTTTCTCGTTTTTTAGTCCGTTTGTCTTTGGTTTTGGCCATTGCGAGGGGATACCTTACAGTTTTGCTGAGGGGGTCATACTGAACACATCAAAAAATAGGGTTTAAAGCGTCGAGGCGAGGACTATTTTTTCTTCATTTGCGGCGAATGCTTGCCACGAGCGGTTTTAGCATTGGTTTTACTGCGTTGGCCGCGTAAAGGCAGGCGTCTGCGGTGGCGAATACCCCGGTAGCAAGAGATTTCTTGCAAGCGCTTAATGGACAAGCCAACCTGCCGGCGCAGGTCGCCTTCGACCATGTATTTGCGCTCAATTTCCTCACGCAGGCGGTTAATATCGGATTCCGTCAGGTCATCGGTCCGTTTGTCGGGATCGATGCCTGTGGCTTCCAGGATTTTCTTGGAGGTAGTCAGGCCAATACCATAGATATAAGTCAGGGCCCAAAGAATTTTTTTACTGGCAGGGAGGTCAACACCCGCTAATCGGACACGAGCCATACACGCGATAACCCTATTTCTAAGCTTCTATATAATGGACACGCCGTAAGCAAAGCAGCATCAAACGGCGACAGAAACAGTAATTTACTTAAAACACGGGGCCAGATCAAGCCGCTGCCCATGCCTCCAAACGAGGGTTTTGGGCGCGGCACCCGGCCATGTGCTACGACCTTACCTCAAACGGCCAGGGATTGCCACGACCCGTGGCCAAAACCGGCAGGAACACTTAAATTTTTATAAATGTAGTAATTTTAAGGTTTCCGGGGGATTAACCGGGCCGGTTGTCGTGGCATAACCAAATTAGCCTCGCCGGCTCGACTGTCTGAATGAATTTCCGGCTGGAGCCTGTCAACCTCCCCCATCAAGGTGAGTAAGGCGGTGGGGCGATCCAGTACGATAGGCTTAGCCATTTTAGTATGTTGCCGACCCTTATGCCTGCCCTGCAGGGAGCCCGCCTGTTGCAAGGCGCCAGGGGTCGGGTAACCGATGGACCGATGGAACGCTAAAGAACGCCAAAAATTTCATAAGCAAGCCCTATGGGGGTTTTCCCCATTCGGAGCGAGAATGAGACACGATTCCTGTGCGTAGACCCCACGTTTTTCAGTGTAACCTACCCCAATTGTCCCCCCAGGACCAGATCCAGGCCAAGGCCCATGCCCTGGTGATGATTGCCGTATTGGTGGGCGGCATGGTGTTGGGTGGACTGCTTAGCGGCTGTGGAAATGCTGCAAACCCTTTTAAACAAAAGGATTTTGACAATATACCCAGCCAAATAGTCCAAGAAAAGGCCCGTCTGGAGTTAACCCTTCTGGCCAAGCTTCAGCGGTTGGACCCATTTGAGGACTTATTGGCGCCCAAGCCCGAGCCCGAGCCGGAGCCCAGCAAGGACGGCGATGGGGAAAAAGCCCCGAAAGAGGAAGAACCCAAGGTGGATCCCTACAGCAAGTTGGTTTTGGGCGGGGTGCTTTATTACGCCAACACGCCGCGAGCCATTATACGCAATGGTGACGGCAAGGAAGGTAGCCGTATTGTCTCTGCCGGTGAGGTGTTTACGAACCCCGATGGTGAAAACGCCTCCATTAAAGTGGCAGAGATTGGCAAACGCAGCGTCAAGCTGGTCACGCTTGAAAATATTCCAGGCTTTGAGGAACGAACCCTGGAAGTGGTTAGCCTGGTGGGCTACAAGGCCAAGGCCGAAAAGAAAACAGCTGCCCCGGCTAGTGACAAGGCTGCCGGCGATGACTTTTTAGGTAAAAAGCGCCTGATTGAGGATCCCGATACGCTCGACGTCCCCAACGCCATTCTGGACCTGGTTAAAGGCGATAGCCGAAAGAACAGCCCCGAGAAACTCAAGCAAGCCCATGAGGCCAACTCAAAGGCCCGTTAACCATAGTTACCCCCCCCTCATTACCCCATTACCCCATTTACAGAGATTTCCCTCCCCCCCCCATCCCATGACTTGAGGAAGCCGTCCCTATGTTGTCATTCACCCCAAAAAGACCTTGCCAGACCCGATCGGTACGACCGGATCGTTTCGTTGTTTTTAGTGCTCGGAGCCTGGTTGTTGCGCTGCTGGCCCTGGGCCTTAGTGGCGTGTTGCCGGTTGCCGATTTTCCGGTACAAGCCCAGCAACGGGTGCCGGTTAACGGTAGTGGCCTGTACAGCGATGCCATCAAAATCAAAGGCGGTGTGACCCTCGGGGTGAAAGGGGACTCCGTTATTGAATCTATGTCGCTGCGTGATGCCAACATTGTCGACGTGCTGCACATTCTCTCGGAGCAAGGGGGCTTTAACCTGATTGTGGATGACGAGGTGGAGGGCGAAGTGACACTGGACCTGAAGAACGTGTCCATTAACAAGGTGTTTGAATACCTGCTGACCCTGAACGACCTGACCTACTACCAGGATGGTGGTACGTTCGTGGTGACCAGCAATTCGGCGGCTAACTCGATGGGTATTAACAAGGTGGTTCTCAAGAGCGTGCCGGTCAAGTACAGCAATGCCCAGGATTTGGCCACGGTACTAAACAATACCGTGTTCAACGTAAACCGCCCCGGTGGCAACAGCCAGGCCATTGCTGCTGCCGACCCGCGAACCAACTCGATCGTGATTATGGGCAACAACATCGATATCGAATTGGCGGAGCGTGCGCTGACCGAGCTGGATTTTCCGCTGCAGCACAAGACCTTTTTCTTAAAGTATGCTCAACCCTTTTCGGTGGCCAGCTCCCTGTCGCAAATCCTTTTTTCGGTTAACCTGTCCAGCGGGGTCATTTCCGGTGGTGCTGGCGGAGCTGGTGGAGCCGCTGGCGGAGCGGCTGGCGGAGCCGCTGGTGGAGCCGCTGGCATTGGTGGCGCGGCTGGTGCTGGCGGCGCGGCCGGTGGTGCTGGCGGAGCTGCTGGTGGTGCTGGCGGAGCGGCTGGTGGTGCTGGCGGAGCTGCTGGTGGAGCGGCTGGTGGAGCCGCTGGTAGTGCGGGTGGTGGCGGCACGTTATTTGGTGCTGTTCAGGTGCTTCGTGGTGGCCCGGTGACATTTATTGCCAATACCACCAACAACACCCTTACCCTTATTGGGACGGATGAGCAGATTGAAATGGCCGAGTCGCTGTTGTACGACCTCGATGTAAGGCCTGCTCAAGTTGCTGTCCAGGTCAGTGTGCTTCAGCTCTCCGACAACCTGGGCAAGACCCTTCGTAATTCATTGCGTCCCGACTTTGGGGCTACTTCGAACTCGGATAACTCGTTGTTGGGTACGTTTATTAACGTGACGCCGACACTGGGTACCAATAACCTGATTAACAGCCAAACGGTCGGGTTGAAGAGTAACGGTCCGGCCACGACTTTGACCCTGAACCGTCAGGGGCTGAGTAACCCGGCCGTGCTCAACTCCTTCCAGATTGATTCGAGCTTGAACCTGACCAAGGCCAAGGTATTGGCCAATCCGACGGTGATGACCGTCAGTGGTCAGGCGGCCAGTATTTCTGTAACCGATGACATTGTGGCCAGTACCACCAGCACCTTTGACAGCTCTTCTCGGGCCTTTGTAGTTACCCAGAATATCGAGCAGGTGGGTATCACCATGGCCGTCACACCGACCGTCAATAACGACGGAACGGTGACGATGAATCTGACGCCTTCCGTCAGTACCCCGTCGGGTAGCTCCACGGACTCGTCGGGAAATACGATTACACTGACTTCAAAAAGCTCGGTGACCATCAGCAATGCTCGGGTCAAAGACGGTAAAACCTTGATCCTGGGTGGGCTTATCCGGGAAACTTCCGCATCGTCTTGGGATAAAATTCCCTTCCTGAGCGACCTGCCTATTGCCGGGGCCCTGTTCCGGGCTTCAGCCAGCAATGCCAAGACCCGTACCGAGCTGGTGATTATGGTCACGCCACGTATCATCAAGGAAGAGGGCGTGCCCTATTTCCGCAAGCAGTGGCGCGAGCAGTCGGCCTACGGCAACCATAAAAACGACTCCTCGGATTACTCCGACAGCGAACTCAACCCGATTGTACCGGCCGGTAACAAGCCGGACGCCTCAAACCCGCTGGGTGGTCTGAAACCACTCCAGAATAAGGGTCAAGGTCAATCCAAGGAGGCGTTCAAGTCAACCTCGAACAGCAAGGCTGGTTCCAACAACATCACGTCGCCCAGAACGGCGCTGCCCCTGTTTAGCGAGGTTCTGAAATAGTGTCTACATAAAGGTTTTGTGTTGTTGTCCGATACTATAGCCAGGCCCAAACGGACAGCAGCACAGGTTGGTCCCTCCTCTTAGGGGCTCTGGGACCAGCATGATCCACTCTTTTCCCTTCTCCTTACCCCTCCCTTCCCCCATGAACGCAGGAGTGCTGACCATCATTGAGCCAAGCACCGCATACACAACCACCACAGGATAAGCCCGCGGTCCAAGCGCCGGGCGCTGCTGCAGGGGCTACTCAAACAAAGCCCCAAGGTAACGCCCCGGCTGACGGTTCTGCCTCAGCCCCGCAACAGCCCGCCAAGCAGCCTCTCCATCGCCAGACGTCGCAAGAACGGCAACGTCTTGGCGAAATTTTGGTTGCAGAGGGTTTAATTACCCAGGCGGTGGCCAACGAGTGCATTAAGGAGTCGCAGCAAACCGGTCAGTATTTTGGGGCCATTCTGGTACGAAACGGGCAGATTACCCGCGAGCAGCTTGGCAAGGCTTTGGCCAAGCAAAACGAGGTGAACTACGTCAGCCTCGGTAAAATCCATGTCGATGAAGATATTTTGACCTTGTTGCCTGAGGAGTTCATGCTCAACAACAAGGTTATTCCTATTGCCAAGGACGGTGGCAAGCTGATTGTGGCGATGGTTGAGCCCAACAAGCGCCGAGTGCTTGATGAAATTTCGTTTATGACCGGCATGCGGGCCCAGCCGGTGGTGACCACCGCCATTGAATTTTCAGAGGCTTTTGACGTCTTTTTTCGCAACAAGCAGAAAGACTACTCGGGGTTGTTCAAGGAGATTACCGACTCCTTTGACGCCGATGACGACGAAGCTCTGCCGGAAATGGATCTGCTTGACGATTCCAACCCCCTTGTCAAGCTGGTCAACAGTATCCTCGATGAAGCCATTGAACGGGAAGCCAGCGATATTCACATCGAGCCCCAGCGCCAGAACCTGCGAATCCGGTTTCGTATTGATGGCGTTCTGATCAACGTGCTGGAAGTGCCCGAAAACATGGTGGCTAGCTTTAATACCCGTCTGAAGGTTATTGCCAAGATGGACATTGCCGAATACCGGCGTCCTCAGGATGGTCGTATCAGCTACTTCAACCAGAACGTCGAGTACAACATCCGGGTTAACACCCTGCCGGTTGGGGGCAACCGCGAAAAGATCGTACTGCGTATTTTGCGGTCGGCCGGGTCGATTATTGATTTTCCCCAGTTGGGCTTTAACGACAAAGACATCAAGAAGCTGGAGGCCTTGTATAAGGCTCCCTACGGCATTGTGCTGGCGGTAGGTCCCACCGGTTCCGGTAAATCAACCACCCTGTACACCATGCTGCACAAAATCAACGATGTCACGCGCAACATCTCTACCGTAGAGGATCCCATTGAAATCAAGGTCCCCGGTATCAACCAGTCTCAGGTGAATGTCAAGGCGGACTTCACGTTTGCCTCGGCCCTACGATCCTTGCTGCGCCAGGATCCCGACGTTATTATGATTGGTGAAATTCGTGACGAGGAAACCCTTGAAGCGGCTATCCATGCCTCACTGACCGGCCACATGGTATTCAGCACCCTTCACTCCAATACCACGGCAGCCACGGTTACCCGGCTTGTCGAAATGGGGGCCGATCCGCAGATGATTTGTTCCTCGGTACTGGGGGTGTTGGCCCAGCGGTTGGCACGTACCATTTGTACCGACTGCAAGGTGTCTTACGAGGCCAGCGCCGAGGAAAAACAACTGATTTTTCCGACCCGCCAGGACTTGCAGCAGAAAAAGCTGATGCTGTACCGGGGCGAAGGCTGCCCCAAGTGCAACCAGTCCGGCATGTTGGGCCGTACCGGTTTGTACGAAATTATGGTGTTCGACCGCAAGATCAAGCAGATGATTAACGACCGACGCCTGAGCCAGGAAATTGAAGACGCCGCCGTGGCCGCAGGGATGAAGACCTTGCACATGGCTGGTATGGAAAAGCTTCTCAAGGGTGTTATTTGTCTTGAGGAGCTGATACGGATTTTGGGTGTGAACCTTGGCCGTACCGTTTAACCTGAATGGAAAAGAGACCTAACCTGTGGCAACCTTCCAGTACATCGCCGTAAAAAAGGGCAAAAAAGACAAGGTCAAAGGCACCATAAACGCCGAAAGCGAGGGCCAGGCGCGGCAAATGCTGCGTAAGCAGGAACTGTACCCCACGTCGGTTAAACCCCTTAAGTCGGCTCGCGACAAGAAAAAGAAGGCGGGCAAGAAATCGCGATCCGAGGAAGACCTGTTTGCGCGTTTCCAGAAGGTCGGCCTAACCGAGTTAATGACCTTCACCCAGAACATGGCCATCATGTCCAAGGCCGGCATTCCGGTGACGGAAGCTTTGCTGTACATGGAAACGTACACCGAGAAGCTGGTGTTCAAGGAGATGATCAACCAGATCCGTAACGATTTGATGTCGGGGTATTCGTTGTCGCAAGCTTTGGGCCGGCAGCCCAATGTGTTTAACCAGACCTACGTCAGTATCGTGCAGGCCGGTGAGGCCTCCGGGGAACTGGAAGCAGTGTTGAACCGGTTACGGTTGTTGCTGGGCAAGCAGGCCGCCTTGAAGAAGAAGGTTATTACGGCTATGGTTTACCCGGCGGTGGTTGTTTTCTTTGTTATCATTGCCATCCTCGTATCGCTGCTGTTTGTTATCCCGACGTTTAACGAAATCTATTCGCAAATGGGCATCAAGTTACCCCTGATTACCAAAATCATGGTGTTTGCCAGTGACGTGCTGCTTCACTTTTGGTACATCATTTTGGCTGTGCTGGGGGCCACTATTTTTGCAGTGCTAAAGTGGCGCAAAACCGACCAGGGCCGCTACATGATTGACAAGGCCACGATCAGCATACCGGTTCTTTCTCCCGTGGTGATAGCGGCCAGCGCCAGTTATTTTGTCTCTACGCTGGAGGTAGCCTTCAGTGCGGGCTTGCCCATTACGGACAGTATTTTCATGGCGTGCCGTACCGTGCAACACGGCCTCATTCGGTCGTATTTTGAGCAGGTCAACCTGGAGATTCAGGCAGGCCAAAGGCTGGCGGCTTCGCTGGCCAACACCGGCATTATGCCGGACATGGTCATCGTGATGATTAGTACCGGCGAAGAAGCCGGTTCGCTCGAAGAGATGCTCCGGTTTGCCCTGGAGTTTCTGGACGAGGAGGTGGATTCCCGGATAGGCCTGCTGATGAGCTTGATGGAGCCGGCGCTGTTGTTTGTAATGGGCGGGATTGTCGGCGTGCTGGCCCTGGCCATTTATATGCCGTTGTTTGGTATGTACGACCAGCTTTAGAACGACAGGTAGCGCTCGACTTCTTCGGTACTGCTGTCCTTGTCCACTTCCAGGGGGGCCGGGCGAATCTGGTCGTTGAGCACCGCCAGCACGTAGCTGAGCATGGCCCGCTCGGTGATGGACAGGTCCAGTTTTTCCTGACCGTCCTTGAGGCGTTCCTCAAGAACCTTTTCATTCTTGTCCAGCTCTTCGATGGCTTTTTCGATGGCTTTGGGATCGCCCTCGTCAAGATGGTCTTCTTCGGCTTTTCGGCCGTAGCGGTTCAGGGCTTCGCCGGTCTTGAAGGTGGCCCATTCCAGCGGGTCGCTTAGGGCGGTGTCGACCTTGTAGGCGGCATCCCGTTTGAAAGGAACCGGGTCGTAACCAAAAAAGTCGGTGGCCCAGGCGGCCAGCTGGCCATCTTGCATATAACGCTCCCCTTCGGGGCCCATCAGGTAGGGAATCAATTCGGTGGGCCGCCCGGCACCAGCTAGCTCGCCTGCCGTGGTGAAGGGCTTGACGGATGTCTCGTCATCATCCTTCTTGTGTTTGCCCGTGTCTTTGTCGGCATTAACCACCATCGTCGTGGTGAGATCGGGGGCCTGGTACAACATAAACCGGACCTGTTCAGGCAGTCCGGCAACCGCCGAGTGCTTCTGTTCCCAAACCTTGCTGTATTCAGGTTTTTCGCTAATACGCGACAGCCCGTAGCTGGCTGCAGCCAGCCAGGGATCAACCTCTGCCGGGTTTTGCCGGGCCTGCACGGCCAGGTAATCAAAGCCTTTTTCGGCCGCCCGAAGCAGTTTTAACGCATAGCTTAAATCGGCGTGCTTGAGCGCCCGGGCGCCGGTAGCCAAAGCCAGGCTGGCCAGGGCTGTGGACTTGGCATCACTGCCCAGCAGGTAATACGTGTTGCCCTGCTTGGCGACCCCGCTTGAGAAGCTGCCGTCGGCCAATTGCACCGAGGCCAGGAATTGCAGGCCCCAGTTGGCTTCATCAAGCAGGTCGGGATACCGGCTTTTTTGGTAGTCCAGGCCATTGATGGCCAGGTAGTTGTAGGCACTGGGATTGAGTAGGTAGACGTTAAGCAGGGTCTGGGTGACAAAAGCCGTGTCGGGTGACGATTTGTAGGGAATCCGCGGGTTCAGGCGCATTTCGTCGGGGGCGAGGTGCCAGCCGCCACGAACCAGCTTGACCGGGCCGGGGCGTAACGGATCAAAGCGGCCAATGGTGGCCTGGTGCGTGCTGCACTGTTGCTGGGCAACAAATTTGCCGTCCTGTGGGGGGCAGTGGCTGTATTCAAAACCGCCCATTACCAGCCCAAGGGCGTCCCAGTAGATGTCGTTGGAAATCTTGATGGGGCCTTCGCTGCGCAGGCCGGTGCCCCGCAGTATCAAATCGTAGACCCCTTCAAGGGGTAGTTTTGAAAATTCAATATAGTACTGGTTGGCCGGTATCAGTTCGGGTACCCGTGTCGACAGGCCTTCGTCTTCGTCAGCTTTCTTGTCGTGGTCTTTGTCGGGGGTCAGCTTAATCTGCCGCAGGTGGGCGCTTTCATCGTAAAGTGCTTTTTGCTGGCGGATATCGAACAGGAAGAACTCACCTCTGAGCCGCTTTTCGGGGTCCTTGAACCAGTTGTTGTGCTCCAGCGGGTTGAGCCACGATAGCCACCCGTGGCCGCCGTCCTTTTGGGACTTGTCGGTGTCCGGTTTCGAGGGGTCTTGGTCATCACCATCCAGGCTGCCTTTGCCGGCGGCCGTCCCACCCGATTCGAGCGGGTTCAGGTTGTCGGGGTTGTTGGGGTCGGCCAAGGCCAGTCGGCTGTCGTCAGATGCCCCGGTGGGCTCGATGTCGGCCGTCTCCGGTTTGTCTGCCTCTTGCTTGTCTGTCTTACGATCGGGCAAAAGGGTGTCCTTGTCGGCTAGCAGGGCTTCCTTATCCGGCTGGTAGGTCGGCTCCGGTGGGGTGTTCTTTTTCTTTTCCCACTGCTTGAGGCGCTTATAGTATTTTTTCTCCGACAGCTTGTAGGCGCTTTCCATTCGGTTGTATTTCTTGCACTCGGCTGTTTTCAGCTCGGCTTCGATTTCCTCGATTTCCTTTTTATACCGCTCAATGTCGGCCTGGTCCGTGGCATCGGCCTCGTCCTTGTCTTCAATCTTGGAAATCTTCTTTTTGCGCTTCTCTTTCTTGGCCTGGATGTCGTCGCAGGTATCCTCAAGATCCTTGACGACCTTGTGCTCCTTGTCCAGTTCTTCTTTTAGGGTTTTGAGCGCCTCTTCCTCGGTGGTCAGCTCCTTTTCCCACTGGGTCCGGTTGGCTTGATCCTTGGCGGTGATGGCTTGCTGCTCTTCGGGTGAAAGCTTGCTGAAGGACGCTTTTTCCAGCTTGTTTAGCAGAGTGTCCTCGACTTCTTTCTGCTTGTCCTTGCCCTGTTTCTCCAGAATCATTTCACGGGCTTTTTCAAAGTCGGTCTTGAACATGTCCGGGTTGTTCTGTGCGGCTTCGGAGACGTCGAAATACAGGCGCTTGGTCGAAACGACCGGGAAGCCCAGGCGGGGCATTAAAATGGTGTCGGCCAAGCTTACCGGGCCGGCAGCCAGCAGAAAGCCACCGGCCAATATAACGGGCAGGGCTCGCTTAAACGGCTGCAAACACATCGTGGGGGCTCTCAAAGTCTGTCCAACATCCTCAGGCAGGGTGCCAAGCAACATCAAAACAACGTTAAACACGGTACAACACTTTTGACACAAGAGACGGGGAAGGTCCGGGTCGGGTTCCCTCAAGACTGTCCCCTATATTAGAGCCCGCACCGGGCCAACGCAATAAGCCGCCGACCCGCCCTTAACACTCTTGGGGATGGCAAGGCCCCCGCATTTTAAGTGGGGCGGAGTGTGTTGTGCCGTCAGATGTACCGGTTCAAGGTCTAAATAGGAGTCTAAATGGGGGCCTAAATAAACGGGCGCATGCTGTTAAAAATTTCAACGTTGATGATTTGCTGGGCAGCGGCGGCGGCTTGGCCGCCTTCCTCCATCACGGCCTCGTCATCGCGCAGGCGGGCCTGGTGGAGGGCATGGCGTGCATAGCGAATCAGGCCGTCGGCATTGACGTTCATGTCGCTGACCATCGGGTAGCTGGCAATCCCGGCACAGAGGTGAATGTGCTCGACCTGATCGCCGTTGTAAAAGGAGAGGCTTTCCAGCTCCCGGATGAGGCGTTTGGTCATCTCGCGGGCGCCCTCGGCCGGGCTGTGCATCAACAAAATACCAATTTCGCTGTCGCCGAGGCGGGCCACCATGTCTTCTTCGCGCACGGTCCGTACCACGCACTCGGCCACCTGCCCCAGCAGGTCGGATACGAAGCCGTAGCCGTAGCTGTCTACCAGTACGCGGTAGAAGGCGATGTCGAGCACGATGCAACTGACGGGCATGTGGTGCCGGCGGCTCAGGGCAATGGTTTCATTCAGACGCTTGATGAAGTACCGGTAGTTGTACACCTGGCCAATCTCGTCGCGCATGTGGGCGCAATTCAACTGGTGCCGGGTATGTGATAGTGCCATGGCCCGGTTCAGGCGGCTTTGCCATTCGGCTTGCGAGGCGTCGGGGTTAAGCCAGTCGACATTGGCTGCCATGGCCGTGTCCTGGTTGGGCGTGGGGCTCAGCAAAATGGGGCTGACCAGTGGTAGCTGCTTTTCAAGGCTTTGCAGGTGTGTCATCAAGTCCGGTGCCGAGGCATCAATCAAGGCCACCCCGTAGGTCTCACGGGCCAGTTCCAGATGCTGCCAGTCGGAAACTTCCCGCAGGGCAGCTTGGTGGGTACTGGTGTCCAGTTGCAGTTGGCCCACCTGTTGGGCCACCTGGGTGCTGTCCGATAAAATCAAGGCTGTTTGCTGGTATTCCGATTCTCGGGTGCCACGGGTCGGCAGCGCATCGGAAGGGTGGTGCGGTTCTTGTGGGTATTGGGCATTCATAGGATGGGGGTCTACCTTGAGATTGCGGGCTTAAAAGGCTGTATCGATTGCGGGGGAGATGGCGAAGGAGAGCGGAGGAAACAGGGTATCGGCGTCTAGATGACGCGATCGGTCATGGTGCCGTAGGCATTAACCAGGTTGTCGGCTACTGCCTGAAAGTCTTGAGCACTGAGGGTCAGCTTGATTTTGCCCGTATGCATATCGAGCAGGTGAATTTGGTCCAAATCGGCATCGTAGACAAACTGGTACAAATGGAGGGGATCAAACCGCTCGAACTGCTTCTCCTCTATCTGATGGGGCAGCCCCTCGACCAACGCGTTCTTGATGGTGTCCAGGGTATGGCCCTGCTGCTGCTTGTTGGCGTCGGTCTTGCTGAGTTTCTTCAGGGCCTCGTTTTTCCGGCGCCGTTCCGCCTCCTCGGCCGCCATGGTCACGGCATGGCTGGATCCGAGAATATCGGCACTGTATAGGGCCTGGCTGGGCCGGATGGAACCTTCGAAAACCATGGGGGCGGGGGTAAATTCCTGTATTGCTGGGCTTTGGACACGCTAAAGGGGAGGATACCAGCGGTATCGGCAAAAACGACCAAAAATTGAACCCCAGTCCCGGTCCGGGCCGGTGGCGTCCCCCAAGCGGTTGAATATATTTAATATATGAACCCGTGTCGGGTGAGCGGGCTTTGGTGCGGGGCCATTGCAACGCCAAGAAGGGGTAGCTAAGGCCGTTAAACCCTTCTACAAGGCCCGAGGATGGGCCTTTAGATAGGCTGCCTTTAGCCGCTCGGTGGTGACATGGGTGTAAATCTGCGTGGTGCGAATGCTGACGTGTCCCAGTAGCTCTTGAACCACCCGTAAATCCACGCCGTGGTTAAGCATGTGAGTGGCAAAGCTGTGCCGGAAGGTATGGGGCGATATGGCCTTCTCCAGCCCGGCGGTTTCCGCAATGGCCTTGATGGCCCGGTGAATGCTGCGCACGTTAATGGCCTGGCCCTTGTAGTTAACCAGCAGCGCGTCACCAGGGGCCAATTGGGCGGTTGTCGTCCCGCACATACCCGGACGAACCTTGCCAATGTAGTACTGCAGCAGTTCGAGTGCTTGCCGGCTCATAAAGGTAATACGCTCGCGTCCGCCCTTGCCGGTTAGTCGGATGGTGCCGGCTTCCTCGCTGCTGCTGTCCAAAACCACGTCTTGGCGACGCAGGTTGGCCAGTTCCGATACCCGCAGGCCGCTGGAAAATAGCAGCTCGATCATCAACAGGTTCCGCAGATCCAGGCTGTCGAGCTTGCGAAAATCTTTCTGCTTGCCCATGATCGCGTCGCGCAGGCGGGCAATTTCGGGTTGGGTGAGAAAATCCGGCAGCGTCTTGGCCTGCTTGGGGTACTCGAACTGCAGGTTCAGGGCCCCCATTTCAAAGCGCTGCTCGCGCACCAGATATTTAAAGAACATGCGCACGGCACTGAGCTTGCGCGACACCGAGCTTCGGCTTAGGGCTTGCTGGCTCAGGGTTTTGGCGTATTCAAAGGGGAGGGTCTTAATGCCGTCGGTATCCAGGCGTCGCCCTTCCTCCTGCTCAAGCTGCCCCAGCCAGGATAAAAAGCCGTTCAGGTCGTTCTGGTAGGCGCGCAGCGTCTGGGCGCTCAGGCCGCGTTGCAGGTCAAGGTGGGCCAGGTAGTCGGTCAACCCCGACTCGAACCGTGCCACTAGGGGCGAGGCCGATTGTGCCACTTGCACGCTCATCACGCGTTCAAATCCCGTCTGCTTCCTTTGTTGCTGTCCCCTATTATACCGTTTTTTGACGGCTTGCGTGGGTCGCCTTGCTTGGGGCGCTTCTTGCCCATTATCATTGCAACGCCGTGGTGCCTTCACTATGATGGAGGGGTTAACAGGAGGCCCCCGGCAACAGAACTGAAACGGGCATAAAACAGGAACCCTGACCGACATTACGGATGGTTCCTTGATCAGGTTGTCTGTGGGAGATCCACCCAACGGGGCATTGTGCTTCAGAACCAAAAGGAGACTGGATGTATGTCTAGCGTAGAAACCGCACCAACGGCCAAGTCCACCGATTACGGCCCAAGCGGCACGTACTTGAACTATATTAACGGCGAATGGAAACCGGCCAAGGGTGGCAAAACCTTCGAAAGCCGAAACCCGGCTGATCCCGCCGACCTGGTAGGCACCTTCCCGGCCTCCGACAAGGCCGATGTGGATGAGGCCGTGGCCGCAGCCGTGGCTGCCTATAAAACCTGGCGCCTGGTGCCTGCCCCCAAGCGGGCCGAAATTTTGTACCGCGCCGGCCAGCTCTTCATTGAGCGCAAAGAGGACTACGCCCGCGAACTGACCCGCGAAATGGGCAAGGTGATTGCCGAGGCCCGAGGCGACATCCAGGAAGTTATCGACATGGTGTTTTATGCCGCCGGCGAAGGCCGTCGCATGTTTGGCCAAACCACCCCCAGCGAATTGCAGAACAAGTTCTGCATGTCCGTGCGGGTGCCTCTGGGCGCGGTGGGGTGCATTACCCCATGGAACTTCCCGATGGCCATTCCCAGCTGGAAAATTGCCCCGGCCCTGGTGACCGGCAACACGGTGGTATTGAAACCGGCCAGCGACACCCCGCTCGTGGCCACCCGCTTTGTCGAGACCCTGATTGACGCCGGGGTACCCAAGGGCGTGATTAACCTTGTGCATGGCAGTGGCCGTGCCGTGGGAGACCCGATGCTGGAGCATCCCGACCTCAAGCTCATTTCGTTTACCGGCAGTTGCGAGGTGGGTCGGCACGTTAACGAGCGCTGCGCCCCCACCTTTAAGCGCGTGACGCTGGAAATGGGCGGCAAGAACAGTACGACGGTGCTCGAAGACGCCAACCTCGACCTGGCAGTCGACGGTATCCTCTGGGGTGCCTTCGGCACCACCGGCCAGCGCTGTACGGCCACAAGCCGGGTTATCGTGCAAAAAAGCGTCCATGCCCAACTGCGCGACAAGCTGGTGGAACGGGCCAAGAAACTGAAGCTGGGCTACGGCCTGAATGAAGGCGTGGACGTGGGCCCGGTTATTAACGAGCCCGCCCTGAACAAGATTGCCGAGTACGTGGAAATTGGCAAGAATGAAGGCGCCCAACTGCTGCTGGGGGGTAACAAGGCCACCAATGCAGGGCCGGGTTACTTCTTCGAGCCCACTATTTTCGACAACGTGAAGCCGACCATGCGCATTGCCCAGGAAGAAATTTTTGGGCCGGTCGTGGCGCTTATTCCGGTTGACAGCTTCGAGGAGGCCATTGAGGTGGCCAACGGTATCGAGTTTGGGCTGTCCAACGCCATTTACACCAAGGACGTCAACAAGGCGTTTTCGGCCATGCGCGACCTGGAAAGCGGCCTGACCTACGTCAATGCCCCCACCATTGGCGCCGAGGTGCATTTGCCCTTCGGTGGCATGAAGAACACGGGCAACGGCCACCGCGAGGCGGCCGAAACCTGCCTTGACGTGTTTACCGAATGGAAGGCCTGCTTTGTCGACTACAGCAACTCGCTGCAGCGGGCGCAAATCGACACCGATTAATTATCAATATCCCGACGGACTACACGCGCCACTGACCTTGCGTCGGTGGCGCGTTGGCATGGCAGCCCCCGGCCNACGGAAAAAGCCCCGCCGGTTTGGGTTGGGCCGACGGGGCTTTAAAAAAGGATATAGGCTAGAATCTAGAACAGGGGATTGGCGCGTTAAGCTACGACGATCGTGTCCAGTGCAGCCAACTTTTTAGCCAGTAGCGGGTCATTTTGCCGAAGCTCGCGGGTGGGCCGAGGGTAAGTGGGTGTCTGGCCATCGGTCACCGTGTCGGTGGGCATGGCAGCCTGGCTGTACACAGTCTCGGCAGCACCTTTGGCCGCATCCATGCCGCCGGTACGTGTGAGCGCTTGGTACTGGTCATGTTCGGGGCCCGTAAACAGAACCGTGTAGCCGCCACCAATGACGGTCAGTGAGGAGTTGGTCTCATTGAGCCCCAGCTGGTTGCGCAGGTCGCTTAGGGGGGTAAAGGTATCGGTGGCCCGAATGGCGGCACCAAACGCCGGTTGGAGGGCGGTTGCCTTAATGTCCATAAATCACATCAAATCCTTGTGTCAAGGGGGGAGGGAACAAAGGGGGTGTTTCCTAACTAAACACAAACCCAAAAAAAATTGCATGGCCAGTAGGGTTATGTCACGGCAAGTGTAACAGAATGGCAGGGGCCCCTCGCCAAACCGGGTGGGCTTGGCGTACGGTAGGCTTTCTTAGCCCACACCGCGATATTGGAACTAAATGTCGCTGGAAAGCAGCCGTACCCTGCAGCTGCAGTCAACGGGTATGGCTCGGCAGTCAACCGGTACGGTTTGCCCCGATTATCGGCCTGTTTGGTGGCCCTGCTGGTTTACGATCAGGAATTGCGTGTATCCGTGCTAGCTCGTGTACAGTCACTGTTTTATTGCCATGCTGCAGCCTTGCCGCGCTTTGGTTTTGCCCAGAGCACGTCGCCATCCGACGGGGCAGCCCCCTCGCCGATGAGGGCACCCGGGCCGGGTGGCGGCAATGAGGGTGATGAAGGAGAACAACCCCAGAACCCGCCGCTGTTGCATCTGATAACCAGTGCCTTTATTGGCTGGTCCGATCGGCGGCGCATGCACGATCGTTTGGTTATCCCAAACACGTGGCAGGGGATGGATGAGCCGGGGCTGGAAGGCCTGAATCACTCCCTGTTGGGGATGTTAGACGACCCGTTTAGAAGTCCGTACCTTGAAAGGCACTACATACCCGCCATGCGCCAGCTACAGGCAGACCTGTTTCATCGGGTGGTCCACGGGCAGGAGGATGATACGGTAGAGGTCGCGCTGGTGCGCGAGGACGAGCCGCTTTATTGTGTCGGTGCACCGCAAAAAACCGGTCGGCGGGGCTGGGTGTTTCGCTTGCCCAAATCGGTATGGCAGGCCTTGAAGGCCGATGTGCTGGGCTTTTTGACCCAGAACCACCGGGAGGTCACCTCGGCGCTGCGGCAGGATGGCGACACAAGAACGCTGAACCTGGAGTTAATTGTTCCCAACCGGCGGCGGATTGTGGAGGGGATGGCCCAGCTTGAGGACGGTTACCGGCCGGAGCTGGATGAGGATGCCCCACCGGTTGGCGAATGGGTTCGAGCGCAATGGAACCAGTTGATGTTTCCGACCATGTACGGCCGTGAGGCTCAGGATCTGGATCTTGAGTCGAGTAGCGCGGCCACGGTGGTTGAGCCCTACCGGCCCCAAAAGGGGTAAGCCTGCGGCTTGGTCAAACCCAGGCGGCTAGAGCCTGTTTCTGCGCCCTGTTTGTGCCCCCTGTTTGCGGTACACTGATGCGCATACGGTTGTTCACACAGTGGTTTACACGGTGGCTCCCAAAGCGACCTCCACAGTGTCCCGTCCCGTTTGCATTTTTTCAGCAGGAGGCTCGGCTTAGCGCTTATGAAGGTTCACGAATACCAAGCCAAAGAACTCTTCCGTCAGTTCAACATTCCCGTTCCCGAGGGGCGGGTGGCCCATACCGTTGAAGAGGCCGTCCAGGTGGCCCAGGGGCTGGCGGGTCCCAAATACGTGGTTAAGGCGCAAATCCATGCCGGCGGCCGAGGCAAGGGCGGTGGCGTTAAGGTCGTTTCTTCCCTCGATGAAGTGAAGACCGCTGCCGAAGCCATTCTGGGCATGCAGCTGGTGACCCACCAAACGGGCCCTGAAGGCCAAACGGTGCGTAAGCTGTTGATTGAAAACGGTTCGGCCATCGACAAGGAACTGTACATCAGCATTATTCTTGACCGGGCCGTGAGCAAGCCGGTGATTATGGCCTCGACGGAAGGCGGCATGGACATTGAGGAAGTGGCCGAGAAGACCCCCGAAAAAATCGTTCGGGAGTACATCGATCCGCTGCAGGGCATCCAGCCCTACAATGCCCGTAAAATTGCCTTTGCCCTGGGGATTCCCGCCAGCTGCTTCAAGGAAACCGTCCAGCTGATTATGGGGCTGTACAACTGCTTCTGGCAGAAGGACTGCTCGCTGGTGGAGGTCAACCCGCTCGTGATTACCACAGACGGGCAGATCATCGCCCTGGACGGCAAGGTCAACATCGATGACAACGCCTTGTACCGACACAAGGATATTGCCGACATGCGCGACGAGCATGAGGAAGATCCGCTGGAGGTCGAGGCAAGCCGATACCACCTTAACTACATCAAGCTCGACGGCAACGTGGGGTGCATGGTTAACGGGGCCGGGCTGGCCATGGCGACGATGGACATCATCAAGCTGTACGGGGCGGCACCCGCCAACTTTCTTGACGTGGGCGGTAGTGCCAGCGAGGAGGCCATTGAGAACGCCTTCCGCATCCTGTTGTCTGACCAGGAAGTCAAGGCCGTGCTGATTAACATTTTTGGCGGTATTCTGCGCTGCGACAAGTTTGCCAGCGGTGTGGTGGCGGCGGCCAAGAACCTGAACGTGACGCTACCGATCGTGGTGCGCATGAAGGGCACCAACGTCGAGGAAGGTCAGCAAATTCTTCGCGACAGCGGCCTGGCCTTCGAGGTGGCCGACACCATGCAGGAAGCCGCCGAGAAGGTGGCCGGTGCAGTCAAAAACCCGGTAGTGGCTTAGGAAAGGATTTGAACCATGGCGATTTGGGTCGACAAACACTCCAAGATTATTGTCCAGGGCATTACCGGTAAGGAAGGCTCCTACCACGCCGAATACTGCAAAAAATACGGCAGTAACGTGGTGGGCGGGGTGACGCCTGGCAAGGGCGGCACCAAGGCGGCGCTGGACCTGCCTGTATTCAACACCGTGGCCGAGGCCAAGGCGACGGTGGGGGCCGATGTCTCCCTGATTTTTGTACCGCCTCCGTTTGCTGCCGACGCGATACTCGAGGCCCTCAATGCCGAGGTGCCCCTGATTATTTGCATTACCGAGGGCGTGCCTGCCAACGACATGGTCAAGGTGAAAGTGGCCCTGCAACAAAGCAACAGCCGGCTTATCGGACCCAACTGCCCCGGCATTATTACCCCCGGTCAGGCCAAAATCGGCATTATGCCCGGCCATATCCATATGCCGGGGCCGGTCGGTGTGGTATCGCGTAGCGGGACGCTGACCTACGAAGTGGTTTTCCAGCTTACCGAGCTCGGTATTGGCCAAACCACCTGTGTGGGTATCGGGGGCGACCCGGTTAACGGCACCAACTTTATTGACTGCCTGAAAGCCTTTGAGGCCGACCCGGAGACGAAGGCCATTTGCATGGTCGGTGAAATCGGGGGCACGGCCGAGGAAGAAGCCGCCGAGTACGTCAAGGACCATGTGACCAAGCCCGTGGTGTGCTTTATTGCCGGCCAAACGGCCCCGCCCGGCAAGCGGATGGGCCATGCGGGTGCTATTATCAGTGGCGGCAAGGGCACGGCAGCCGAAAAAATGGCGGCCCTCCAGGCGGCGGGTATTACCGTTTGCCAGAGCCCGGCGGTATTGGGCGAAACCATCAAGCAGGTTATGGAAGCCAAGCAACTGCTACCCGCCTGATATAGTCTGTCCTGAATAGACCGCCCTCAATGGGTTGCTCTGCCTAGGATACCCCCACGTAACGCCACAGGGATGTTGCCGAACGATGACCACGGTTCGGATGGTTGAATATGACGACTTCACCGGGTTTAGCCGGTTGAAGCAATGGGCATGCGGGCAACCCAAGCCACAGGATCCGCCCCTGGATACCCACCCCAAGGTGGTGGTTTTCGACGAGTTTGACTCGGCCTGCCTGCTTGAGTCCGAGGCCTTGTGCCGGGAGTTTGAGTTGTACCCCCATGTGCGGGCGGCCCTGAAGGATTTTGGCAAGGTGGACATCGACGGCGACGGGGTGCCCGACGTCTTTCATGGCCGGGTGGTGGTCGAACAACTGAAGGACGCCCTGCCCGACGAGGTGGACATTGAGGCGGTTAACCTTTATGGCCGGTTTATCGGGGCTGTGCCGCATGCCTTTACCTACCTCAGGCAACGGCTCGGGCAGGGCGAACCCATTCTGGGAGTAAACCTTTCGATGAGCCAGCAGACGCCTCGTACCGGCCGGCGGCTTCGGCGATGTATTGAACAGTTGGGCCGGAATGTGGGCCGGATTGTCAGCAATCGTCGTATCCGGCAGTGTTGCGATGCGTTTGGGGTGGATCTGATGCAACGGTCGGTCGACCATGTGGCGCCCGTGGCCCGGCAGATTCCGGTTTATGCCGGGGTGGGCAACAATGGGCCGGGGTCCTTTAACCTGATTGGGGCCGATGCGTCGGTGATACAGGTGGGCTACACCGATGCCCAGGGACAGGTGTCGCCTTACAGCGGGGTGGGACCACTGGTTAACGAGATGGCCCAGGGTGATATTGCCGTGACCGAGGTTTATGATGAGGCGGGGCAGTTAAAAGGGTACGACATAACCGGTAACGGGCAGGTTAACATTACCCCCGACGAGGTGTCTGGCGGGCCCTGTGTGGTTAAGCGTTTTGTGGGACGGCCCCTCAAGACGGTGCTGGCAACCGGCAATGAGCAACGGGCTTTGGCAGGCTTTATTCGTGGCCAAAAGGCCCAAGGGGGCTGGCTAAGCCCGGATTACACCCCGTACCTGGACAAGGTGTACCCGCTTCGCCTGCTGTACCGGATGATGCCCAACCGGGTGGCACTGCCCTTCAAAGGGTTCTCCAGAGGTGCTGGCTTTGTGGCTTTTGCTCCCTCTGGCCGGGCCTTCTTTTTGGACGTGGCTGCTGACGGGCGACTGATCTACGACCCCGATCACTCGGGCCGACCCCATGCCGTTAATGTCCTATCGGGCAGCTCGTTTGCCACACCCCGAGCCTTGGGCCGTCGGGTCACCCAAGACTGGGCGCGCCGTCAGCCGCTGCCGGGCTAAAACGATGCACATAGTATTGACAGCGTGTTTATAAGTTGTGTAATACGTTACAGTTTTTAATAATTTAGGGGAAAAAAGGCGGCTTGCCATATTGGTGGCACAAAAGCCCGGTAAACTGTACAGTAACAAATCGAAGTTAGTAACGACTGTACTGCTTTTAGGTTGGGTGTGAGGGAATCTTGAACCAGACCGGAGTCAGGGAGAGGTAAAGGCTTTGGGTTGGGTGTTAGGGGACACGGTTTAACGCCCTGGTTATCCTAGGTTACTGGGTGTACCCAGAGAGAGGGAGGGAGAACGCCGTGATGGCGGTCGACCGTAAACCTTGTCCCTGTGAAACTGAAATAAAAGGCCTGCAGAAGGTTGCACAACGGCAACCAGCGCATTGGGAGGACGCTGGAATCCGTGTAGGGGGGCGCTGTTGTGTGTGGCTTTATTGCAGGATGATTTTAGCCACGCTGTCACTGCCCTGCTGCGACACGTACAAGGTTTTGGTCTTGGTGTCGTAGAAAATGTTGTAGGGCTTGTTCAGGTCTTTGGCAATAATCGAGATCTTGCCGGCAGGGGTAATCATGGCCACGCTGTTGTCGAGGTGGTTGGCCACGTAGAGGTTCCCGGCCTCGTCGCTGGTCATGCCCACCGGGCCGTTAATGCCGGATCCGGCTGCGAAGAGGGCCTTGTCGCCGTTGGGCTGCACCTTGAAAATGGTATTTTTGGAAAAGTTGGCCACAAACAGGTTGCCGTTGGCATCGGTGACCAGGCCCGTTGGGCCGCTAAATCCCGTGGCGTACTCTTGGGCTTTTAGGCTGCCGGACGAGGCGGTTTTTGCAGCGGGTTTTGGGGTGGCTGGTTTGGCGGTAGCCGTTTTGTTTTCCGGTTTGCTGCTGGTTTTGGCCGGGGCAGGCTTGCTTTCCGGTTTGGCCGTACTGGCTGTGGTGGCGGCGGCGGCGGTTTTTTCGCTGGCAGCCGGTTGCTGCGGGCTACCGACGTCACCGTCCTTTATTTTCTGGATGTTGCGCATGGCGTCCTGGTAGCGCGGATGAGAGCTGGGAATGGTTTCGAAGGCCGCCAGGGCTTTTTGGGCGTTGCCGCTTTTTTTGTACACCAACCCCAGGTTGTAACGGGCCGAGTAGTCGTCGGGGGCCAGCTCCAGCACCTTGTTAAAGGACTTGATGGCATCGTCGAACTGCTTTAGCTGATAGTGAACCACGGCCTTGTTGTAATAGCCGTCGACGAACTTGGGGTCCAGTTCGATGGACTTGTTGAAGTGGGTCAGGGCGGTGTCGTACTGCTGGGCGTTAAAGGCCTTGAGCCCTTCCTTGAAGGCTTCCTGTGTCTCATCGGCAAAGGCGTTGCAGCAAAGCAGCAGGGCGGCGGTGCACATCGACAGGATGGACAGGGCGGATAAGCGGAACAACCGGGTCGGTTGAAGAAGGGCATGTAGGCGTTTGTGTATAAGCATAACGGGGCTCCCATAGCTAGAGTTGCCTGTGTTGCGTAAACCGGGGTATGGTAGATCTGGCGCGCGGGGTGTGTGCCAATCCCTGTGTCCGTGTATGTAGATTGACGACTCCTGACAAGAGGGTGGGTTCCGAGTCGGGTTCCCTTGCCGGATCCCTAGTGGCCTAATCCCGGTATCCGTCGACGTTGGCGACCAATACTTGACATGATACCCCTAGAAGAAGCACAGCTCAAGTTAAAGGATTTAAAACAGGCGCTGCATCTTGAGAAGCAGCACCGTTTTGTGGACGTGCAGGGCAAGAAGAAGCGCTTCTCCCAGTTTGTGCTCGACGTGATTCGGTTGCTCGGTCCGTTGATGGGAGATACCGAACATACCCAGAAGCTGGTTTCCCAGTTCAAGCAGTACCAGTTTGCCTCGTTGCCGGAACGAATGAGCACCATCCAGCAGTTGGAAAAACAACTGGCCGGTTTAAACCTGGAGGCTTTGCTGCGATCGCCTGCACCGGCTGCGGCACCTAAAAAACGCGGTGGGCAACCCGACGTGGCATTGGGCGGGACGGGTACCAGGGGCCTAAGCCCTGACGTGACGCGCGAAGGCCACCCCGAACGGTTGGACATGGCCGTTCAGTTCGTCAAGGGGGTGGGGCCGCGCATGGCTGAACTGCTCAAGAAGCTCGATGTACAGACGGTTCGCGAGCTGTTGTACACGTTTCCGCGCAAGTACCTGGATTACAACATGCAGGTGCCCATTGCCCAGCTGCAGCAAAACAGCCAGGCTACCGTGGTTGGGGTGGTTCGAACCAGCAACATTGCCTTGCCCAGCAACCGGGCCATTGCCATTTTAAGTGTGGTAATTGAAGACCAGGCCGGGGCCAGGATGCTGGCCAAGTGGATTTTTGCCAAAAGCAACCGGCGCATGCTCGAGGGCATGAAAACCCGCTACGGCAAGGGTGCCATGGTGATGATGAGCGGGACGGTGAAATGGGACGCGTACAAGAAAATGATGGCCATGGACCGGCCCGAGACGGAGGTGCTCAGCTTTGCCGACGAGACCGAGGGGCAGCAGGTTGCCGGGGTGGCTCACCCGACTGCCTCCCATGTTGGGCGCATCCTGCCGGTGTATTCGCTTGTTGAGGGGTTGAACCTGCGGGCATTGCGGCGGGTTATTCAAACCGTGCTCGAGGCGTATTTGCCCCTGGTCGACGATCCGCTGCCGCTGGCCATCCAGTCGCAGTTTGGCCTGGTGGGTCTGCACGATGCCCTTGGGCATATCCATTTCCCCGAGACAACAGCCCAATACGAGCAGGCGCGCCATCGGCTGGTGTTTGACGAACTGTTTGCCGTCCAGCTGAGGCTGATCTATATCCGCTCAAAGTTCAAGCAGTCGGCACAACTAAGCCTGCAACTGCCCTACAGAACCGACGGCTATGCCCAGCGGTTGATTGACGCGCTGCCGTTTACGTTGACCGGGGCACAGCAGCGGGCCCTCGATGATATTAAGCAGGACATGGCCAGTCCCGAACCGATGTACCGGTTGCTGCAGGGGGATGTGGGATCGGGTAAAACCATTGTGGCATTGCTTACCCTGCTTATTGGTGTGGACAACGGGTTTCAGGGGTGCCTGATGGCCCCGACCGAAATATTGGCCGAGCAGCACTACCGCAATTTTCAGCAGTGGCTGGTACCCTTGGGGCTTCGGGCAGCGTTGCTGCTGGGTCGGCAAGGCGTGCGCGAGCGGCGCGAAGTGATTCAGGGGCTGCTGAATGGCCAGACCCATGTGGTGGTCGGCACCCATGCCCTGATGTCGGATGACGTGGAGTTTGATCGCCTGGGCGTAATCGTTATTGACGAGCAGCACCGGTTCGGGGTGCGGCAGCGGTTAAACCTTAAAAACAAGGCCGAGCGCCCCGAGATGCTGTCGATGACCGCGACCCCCATCCCCCGTACCTTGGCCTTAAGCCTCCATGGCGACATGGATGTGTCCGTCATCGATGAACTGCCGCCGGGACGCACCCCCATTGTCACGTCGGTGCTTCGGGGCAAAAAGGGGCGGCGCCAGGTCGAGCAGTTGGTGCGTGCCCAGATTGCCAGTGGGCGGCAGGTGTATTACGTGTTTCCGCTAATCGAGGACAGCGAGTCGCTCAGCGCCAAGGCGGCGACCCAGGAGTTCGAGCTGCTGGACAAGGAGATATTCCCGGAGTTTCGGGTGGGGCTGCTGCACGGCAAGCTTGGTAACGATGAGAAGGATGCCGTGATGCAGCAGTTCAAGTCGGGGCAGTTGCAGATTCTCGTCAGTACCACCGTGGTGGAGGTGGGGGTGGATGTGCCCAATGCCACGGTGATGATTATCGAGAACGCCGAGCGGTTCGGCCTGAGCCAGTTGCACCAGTTGCGTGGCCGGGTGGGCCGGGGTGGCCACCAGAGCTATTGCGTCCTGCTTAGCGATTCGGCCACACAAGAGACCCTAGACAGGCTGTCGATTATGGAGCGCAGTACCAACGGCTTCGAGATTGCCGAGCAGGATTTGGCCATTCGGGGCCCGGGCGATTTTTTGGGTACCCGACAAAGTGGTCTGCCCGAATTTTTATTGGCCGACCTGGTCACCGATTACGATATTCTGGCCGAGGCCCGGCAGGCTGCCCAGGCCATTGTGGCCGACGAGGACTGGCGCCAAACCTATCCCGAATTAAGCGGGCTGATGACCCACTCGGCTTTCCAGACCCCGCTGGATTTTATGACGGCGGGCTAGGGCGACGTCGTCGGGTTCGAGGCTTTTTCGGCCATGGCGGCGGGCTCGCCAGACGGATTGGCGGTTGGGGTGGTCGGGGTGCCGGTGGTTGGTTTCGCTTCGCCAGGGTTGCTCGGCCCGTTGGCTGGTGCGGTTGGAGCGGTATTTAACGGTCGGCATGTCCCCAGAGTGGTTGAAGGTTTGCGGATCTTGCATCCCGGTTCGGCATGGCCTGGTGCGGGGCTGACGGAGAGCATGGCCACGACGCCCAACAGGGCCAGGACGTATAGGGGGATGAGGTGGTTGGATTTTGGAGACGTCACTGCAAGGGGTCCTGTGATCGTAATGGGCCGGAGAGGCTCGCCATGAGGGGCGCTGTTCTGGGTATCGGCTGCAATCCCCCCAGATAAAGGGGGCACTGTAAAAAGCGTGAAACGTTTACAAGGTGTTACAAAAAGGTTGTTACAAAGACCCCACCCGGACGAGGGCGCCTCGGGTGGGGGTGGGGACCTGCGGCGTTAGGGGCACGCTCGCGGATTCATTGGGTTACAGGGAAAACAAGGGAAGGAAACGGGTGGGGGGTCTAGAACAGGCCGCCGAGCAGGCTGCCCAGGACGGAACTGGATTGGCTGGACTGACTGGCGGGGGTAGATTGGCTGTAATAGGGGTTCTGGGTATACGTATTCTGGGCATAGGGATCCGTGTAATACGGGTCCTGGTAACTGCCGGTGTTGTAATACCCATTGTTGTAGTATCCGCTGTTATAAACGGGTTGGTTTGAGGTCTGCTGGGCACTGCAGTTGACGTCTTTCTTACGCTGGTATTCGCGGTAATAGCCATAGCCCGCCCCACCGGCAGCCCCAATCAGGGCACCGGTTACGGCACCACGGGTGCGGCTTTCGCCGTTGAGTAGGGCACCGACGGCACCCCCGGCCAGGCCACCGACCGCACCGTTTTTTAGCACGCGGTTGTAGGAGGTCGAGCAGATGTCGGCCGCCGCAGCCGTTTGTCCGACCAGGGCGGGGGCGGCGAACAACTGGAGCGTAACGGCCACGACCAGGGAAAATTTGACAAGGCTGGCAAGACTGGTGGCCTTGCAGGGTGGTTGAATCAGGCGGGATGTCATCGGACGTGGATCTCCTTATATCAAGCTAGGCGTGGCCAGTGTGATCAGTGTGATTAATAGGGCCACCTGGTTGTAAACCGATACCGGACATGACGGGCGGCGGTCGAGGGCGGTTCCTCAAAAACGGGGGCGGATGGAAATTTGGTTCCTGGGCACTAGAGGCGACTGCGCTTGGCGCACTAGTTTGGGGGCTGTTTTAGTGCTTCCCAAAAATCGCTTCCTAAACGCTACCCCGGCGCCGCTTACGGGTGTTCGTAAGCAGGCCGGGGTAGCGAGGGGGCAACTGGTGGGTCGTGTGTGTGTGTTGGGAAGGGGGTTAGAACAGCTTGCCGAGCAGATTGTCGCTGTTTGTGGCCGGGGCAAAATAGGGACTGGTGGTTGAAGGCGCGTAGGTGGCGCTGGCCCGGGCATCGCAATTCAGGTCTTTTTTACGGCGGTATTCCTTGTAGTAGCCGTAGCCGGCTCCTCCGGCCGCCCCGATAACGGCTCCTTGCAGGGCGCCTTTGCTGCGGTTTTCGCTTTTCACCAGCGCACCGACAGCCCCGCCGGCCAAACCGCCCACAGCCCCGTCTTTCAGCACGCGGTTATAGGCGGTCGAGCAGACGTCGGCTGCATGGCTGGTGGGGGAAAACCAGGCAGCGGTTCCCAGCAGTTGCAGGGTGGCCAAGCCGATGATCAGGGCTTTGACAGGGAAGGGTTGTGTGGTGAACGTGGCGGTCAGGGTATTCATTGTCAGGACTCCTTTGTTGGGGGTTCCGTGTACGGTTGCTGTCCAGCGTAGCGAGAGAGAGAAAAAAAACGAGGGTATGCTGCGGCTTAGCCTGCAGACGGGCTGCAAGCCACGAAACCTAAATGAAACGCAAACAGGGAAGTGTGAATTGAACTTGAGAGTGTGATACGGGTAGAGACCCCCCTTTGAGGCCACAGGTTCCAGAAAGCCCTCAATCTCATACAACGGGTGTAGAAATGAGGGGTAAAACTGGAAGGGTTAATCCAGGAAGGAGAAGGGCTTTTTGGGCGGCTCATGCCGGTTTTGCCCGTCTGGGACAACCGGGGTGGGGCGGCCTGTTTGGAATTCGGTTGGTGGTATCGACAAGGGTGTGGGGATACTGGCCAGGCCCTTGTATTCCACCAGCAGGGCATTGCCGACTTTGACGCCGCCCTCGGTTTTGGGGTGGCTGACCAGTTGCTGGCCAATAACCATTTGTGTGGAAGTGCCGCCATCGAGGTTGATGGCATAGACCGCCCCGAGGCCGCGCATGAAGTAGGCCAGTTCGTACAGGGTCATGCCCACCGACAGGTCATCCTGTCGGCCGTCCACGGTCACCAGCAGAACGTGCTTGTCGGCAGTTACGCCAATGGCGGTTCGAGGGGCCGGTTTGTTGAAGGTCTGGGTCGCCAGCTTCTGGGCTTTGGCATCCACGTACACCTGGCCGCGTTTAACCAGATACGGCCCCCCGCTCAGGGCGTAGGCCACATCCGACCAGTCCGGGTTCAGTGTCATTTTCAGCGTGGCCGACTGGCCGGGTTCCACCCGGCTGAAATCCTGGGTGGGAGGACCCAGCAGCACAAACCCGTTTTCAGGAATGGGAAACGACTGTGTTCCAATGGCATCTACGTAAAGCTGGTTGGTTGTACCACGGCGCAAGAGGATCTGGGTTCCCTGGTCGGGGGTGGCCGGCGAGCGGGCGCCCCAGGCCGACGTGTACAAAACCCAGTCCTTGTTTAGCCGGGGCTGGTTGACATTATGAAACTGCAGCGTGGTGCCCATATCGGTTGTAATTTGCCCCGATACCTGCACCCGATCGAACAGCACCTGTTTGTCCGGGGTAATGCCCACGGCCACCCGGTTGTGGATAGGGCCTGTCAGCAAGTCGCCTTTGCTGATGAAGGTGCCCAGGGTCGTGCCGGTATCGGGTTTAAAAAAGGAGCCGTTGATTCCGGCCAACACCCGCAAGGCGGGATCCTCGACATTGTTGCGACGCTGTACCTGGGCCATGATGTCGGCCACCTTGGCCTTGCCATGAAGGCTTTGGTTTTCGTCGGCCAGCACCGGTAGCAGCACCACATCGGGGTGGTTGTAATCAATATCGAGCAGGTTGATCAGCAGTGGACCATGGTCGTTTTGCGCTTTGACAAACCGGTGCAGCACGCCGGGAGCCAGGGTTTGCGTTTGGTAGCCCCATACGGTGGTTTGCAGTTCGGGGGGAACGGTCGGGTCTGGGACAAACAAGCCGGTGTCGGCCGGTACCGGCAGGGCCACAAACACCAGGAGCGCTACCATCAGCAGGGCCGGCAGCCATTTGCTTCGGGCGGCTTGCCGACGGAGGCCAGGGGGCAGGGCAGAAACAGTTAAGGCGGGGTTAAACGGATCGGTGTTGGCCCGGTTCAGTGGTCCCGGCAGGGCTGAAGGGTGTGATGCGGGGTGGGCCGAAGGCCAGCGAAATGACAGCATAAGGATAAAAGACACTTTACTTAAGACAGCATGGATTTAAGGAGAGACAACAAATACGGACAACATAATCATGAACGACGAACCACCACAGCAATCGTCTCTACAGTAGATACTCTAGACCAAATGCAGGAGATTGGGGGACATTGGAGGACCAGGGTTTTGTTTTTTTTTTGACAGGGTGTCAATAACCGGAGGGTCCAAACCCGCTCGGGGAGTGGCATCGTTGCCAGGGTCTATCGGTATTGTAGGGCCTGTCGCTGTAGGCGTCCAATGGTGGGTTCAGCCCCTGGGTGTACCCTATTGAAAAACCTGGGGTTTAGGCGGTGTCTGTCTTGCAACGAACCCGTAACATCCCCGGCGGACGAACGTGCAATGGAAATTTTTTTCGATTACGATATTTGTCAATCAATGTTAATATAGTTTTGCTATCGTTTGGCAAAAGCGTGTTGCGACTTTTTGTCTCCTTGTTTTCACGTTAGACTGTTTGACGCGTAGACTGTTCCCCTTTTTATTGGATTGACCAACCCCAGGCGTTGGAGAGAGATATCGTGGTTTTACAGAACCATAGCTATTACATACCCCCATCCACAGAGTCCAAGCAGGGTGTTCGCCTGTATGTGGCACCGGTGGCCGATGTTCATGAACTGCCCACCCGCAAGCCGAAGGTATTGGCTTCGCAGTTGGCCCTGACAGGCTTGGTGGTCTTTGCCATTCTGTTTGGCTGTGTTCAAGGGGTTCGCTCTGCAGCAACCAGTGCCGTTAAGTTGGAGCGTCTCGTCAGTCAGTTGGCCACCGTCAAGGCGGTGCATCACGAGGCGGTTAAGTCCAACCAGGTCTTGACCAACCAGATTAACACCTATCGTTCGCCTACCGGCATGGAAGAATTGGCCCGCGATGGGTTGGAGCTGGTTCGCAACGATGAAATCCTGGTACGCCTGCATCACGAGCAGGCCAGCCCGGTTGTGGCATCGTTTTAACTAACTGCGATAACCCCTTAGTTTATCGCTGCATCGTATTGCTTGTCGGCTTTGGCCGCAGAGCCTAGGCGTTGGCTGAGGTAGGCCAACGTGACCGAGTTGGGGTGCGCCTGCGGGGTATTGAGTAGGGTATGCAGGGGGCCTTGGGCCACAATGTCGCCGCCGTCCAGCCCGCCGCCCGGTCCCAGGTCGATGAGGGTGTCGCACTGGGCAATAAACTCCAGGTGGTGTTCGATGACCACCACGCTGTGGCCGGCGTTGATGAGCTGGCGCAGCACGGCCACCAGGTTCTGGATGTCGGCCAGGTGCAGGCCGGTGGTGGGTTCGTCAAACAAAAACAGGGTAGGTTTTGGTGGGCTTTTTTTGCCGGAACTGTTGCCCGTGCTACTGCCCGTGCTGCTGCCAGCGCTTAGGTACGAGGCCAGCTTGAGTCGCTGTGCCTCGCCCCCGGACAGGGTCGAGGTGGACTGCCCCAGTTGCAGGTAGCCCAGGCCGATATCAAGCAGGGGTCTGAGGCGGTTCAGGATGCGCCGGTCATCGGCGAACACGGTGCCGGCCTCCTCGATGGTCAGGGCCAGGATGTCGTTAATGGTATAGCCCTGGTTGCCAATGGTGTACTCGATGCCCAGCACCGAGGCCAGAAAACGTTTTCCCTGGCAGTCGGGGCACCGCACCGCCACATCTGCCAAAAACTGCATGTCCACGACCACTTCGCCCAGGCCCTTGCAGGTGGGGCACCGGCCCCCCTCCGAGTTAAACGAGAAATGGCTGGCGGTAATGCCCATGGCTTGGGCCTGGCGGGTTTTTGCAAACCGGTTCCGAATTTCATCGTAGGCTTTGACGTAGGTGGCCGGGTTGCTTCGCTTGGACTGGCCGATAGGGGACTGGTCCACCATCACCACGTCCTCAAACTGCTCAAGGCCGTTGAGCTGGGACACGGGCAGCGCGTCCAGGGCCAGTTCCCGGCCGCTTTGGTGCTGGTAGTTGGCGTACAGGGTTTGATGAATCAGGCTGCTTTTGCCTGAGCCGGACAACCCGGTGACGCAAACCAGTTGGCCGGTGGGAATGGTTACATGGAGGTTTTTGAGGTTGTGGCCCGTTGCACCAATGATTTCGATCGGTTCGGACGGGCTGCCGCTGACGGGCTTGGGTGGCTGCGGCAATGGTGGGTTGTGCAAAAACCGCGCCGTCAGCGACGGGTGATCGACCCCCATCTGGTTGGCCGGTCCGGCAAACACCAGGTGGCCCCCATTCCGGCCCCCGCCTGGCCCCAGGTCAATGAGGGTGTCGGCCCGGTTAATCACGTCGGGGTCGTGTTCCACCACGACCACGGTGTTGCCCAGGTCGCGCAGGGCCACGAGCACGTCCATCAGCCGATCCGTGTCCTGAGCGTGAAGACCCACCGTTGGTTCGTCCAGTACGTACAGGGTTTCGGTCAGGGCTGTGCCCAGGGCTGCCGACAGGTGTATGCGTTGCGATTCGCCGCCACTCAGGGTCCGTGTTTGCCGAGACAGGGTCAGGTAACCCAGGCCCACATCGAGCAGCACCTGGCAGCGGTTGATAATCTCCCGGCGGATCCGTCGGGTCAGGGCCAACGTTTCGCTTGGCAGTGGTGTTGGGCCGGTTTCAAGGGCCTCGATAAAGGTTTTAAGCTCGGCAATGGGCCAGCCACAGCAGTCATGGATGGTTTTGCCACAGATCTGAACCTGTAGGGCCTCGGGCTTGAGGCGGCTGCCGCCGCAGTGGTGGCATTCGTAATAGCCCCGGTATTTGGCCAGCATCACCCGTACGTGAACCTTGTATTTCTTTCGTTCCAGCCACCGGAAAAACGGGTAAACCCCAGGATAGTCGTCCCCGCCTTCGAGCACAAACCGCTTTTGCTCCTCGCTTAGCTCGGCATAGGGTTTGTTGGTGGGAATTTTCCGCCGTTTGGCCTCGGCCAGCAGCATGTCTTGCAATTCCACGTTGGCCGGGGTGTTAAAGGGATGAACAACCCCATCCTTGAGCGTGGCTTGTTTATTGGGGATGACCTTATCCAGATCCAGCCCGATGATTCGCCCAAACCCTTCGCAGGTAGGGCAGGCCCCAAGCGGGCTGTTAAAAGAGAACAACTGCGGGGTTAATTCTGGAAACTGCCGGTCGCAACGGTCGCAGTCAAAGCGGGTCATCAGCACCAACGGGGCGTCGGGGCGATCCATGAAGATAAGCTCGACGCGTCCGCCGCTCAGCGCCAACGCCTTTTGTACCGACTCGCTCAGGCGATCGCTTGTGTCGGCCCCGCGCAATACCAGGCGGTCAATCACGATGGGCAGGGGACGCAAGGCCTCGTCGTTGGGCCATTTGGTTTGGGGGGTGATGTCTTCAACCATTGCGGTGTCGCGGTTGAAGAAACGGAAATACCCGTCGGCCAACAATTGTTTGGGGTAGGGTTTTACCTTGGTTCGGCGTACGGGGGCGGTTAACACCACCTTGCTGCCCGAGGGCAGGTCGGTAATGGCCTTGACCAGCTCTGCCGTGGTGTTGAAGCGGTTAATCAGGCCGCAGCCGACTTCAGGGCAAACGTGCTGGCCGATGCCGCTGTAGAGCAGCCTGAGGAAGTCCACGATTTCCGTGGCCGTACCGACGGTGGAGCGGGCGTTTTTAACCCGGTTCTTCTGCTCCATGGCAATGGCTGGCAGCACATGGCGAATGTCGTCCACGTCGGGTTTGTCCAGGCGGTCGAGAAACTGGCGGGCATAGGTGGAAAGGGAGGCGAGGAAACGGCGCTGCCCTTCGGCATACAGGGTGTCGAAAGCCAGTGAGGATTTTCCAGACCCCGATGGGCCGGTAATCACGGTTAATCGGCGGTGGGGAATCTGGCAGGTAATGTTCTTGAGGTTGTTGGCCCGGGCACCGATGATGTCTATTTGATTGATGACACGGGGCTTATCGGGTTTAGAGGGGTCGGACATGGCGGTGTGTTGGGGTTAAAGGGGTGTTTAGTTCTGATTAAACGAGGTGAGGGTGAGGCAGGGTGCGGGAATGCCCGCAGACAAGGTTAAGTGTGCCATAAAGGCCGTTGCAAGACGAACCCCGCAGCCGCCAAATAGGCTGCGGGGTTCGCTTATAAAATAAGGAGCTGCGCTTTGGTTTAACTGTGGAGGGGTCTTCACTGTTAAACCAATTTTGTCCCTGTAACCAAGCCCTGTTGCGACTTCAACCGTGAACCGTGTCGGTGATATGTGGAGGTCTTACATAAAGTGTTTCAAGAGTGCTTGAGACAACCCTGTGCAAGCCTCGGCACGATATGGACACGCTAACAAGCTGAAAAGAGGTCTTCGCTACACGCAGCTCCTTAAAAGCTTAGTTGAAAAGCACGATTAAAATGGGTTCTTTATAAAAGGGATTCTTTCAAAAAAGAATTCTTAAAAACAACCAGTTTTAAAGCGTAAGTGTTATTTTACGATTTTTGGCGAAAATAGCAATGTTTGGGTGGCGATTGGGGGGCGGGGTGATAATATTTCTTAATAAAATGTTCATAATGCGCAATTTTCGCTGGTTTCGCGTTTTTTTATAAGTGTGAAGGAGAATATTGACTTATAGTCCACCTCAGTTGACACGGACGCATTTCTGGCGATTTTGGGCGCCAATGCCGTGGACAGGTGACCGGTGGAGGAGGCTAAAATTGAATCAACGTCAACCAAAAACTTTGGAAGAATACGTCACGCTGCGTTACGCAGAGGACTTGAATAATGTCGGCTACCAACCTGTCGTTGAGGAAGGGGCCGAGGAAATGATCAGTGACGCAATGGAAATGATGGCACGGATGAACATGGTGACCCAGAACATCCATATGCGGATGAACGGTCGTCAAGGTCAATTTGGCCAAGCTTCCGCCTAAAACCATTGCAAATAAAGCATTTTTACCAGGACGGCAGGGTTTCACCCGGTCGTCCTACTTGTGTAAGGCCTAGCGAAGGAAATGGTTGATGTACGTATCGCAGTTGTTGAACGGGGAATCGCTTGAGTCGAGGTAGTGGGCTATTTTGACGTAAACAGCCGGGTTTTGCCCGTCAATGTTGCGTTTCTGGTCAAGCAGGGTGTTGATCTGGGTGATGACGTCCACGCACATGGTGTCGCAGATCAGAACCAGTTCTTCCGGTAACGTGGCCAGCATTTTAAGGCCATAGTGTAGCTCGGGGATGCGGTCGCTCCACCGACGCTTCTGCTGGCTTAAATACAGACCTTTAACCTTGTCCGGGCCCACGTTCTTAAGCTCTTGGCCGCTGGTCATCCGGTCGCTCGCAGCTTTGACGAAGTTGCCGAAGCCATCGCCGATCTTGCCTTGAATGTTCTCGGGCAGGTACTGGATGACGTCGAGCAGCAGACAAATATGCTTGTACTGCGTGTACCAGCGTTTTCTTTTGGCCCCCGTGTCCAAGCCGCTGTTCTTGAGGGAGACCGATAAAATTTCTTTGTAATCAGGGGCATTGCCCTGATCATGCTGATCTTGATCGGTGATCATGACCTGAAGTAACCGCCAAATAATTGCACTTAACCATATCCACACTAGGTGGTCATCAAACCCATGCGTCGCGGTGCACGCGCTTCTCTATTTTACCAGGGGTTTATTTGATTGTCCTGGGCCACGACGCTGATTCTGAGGAACGTATCGGCCAGAGCCCGTGCAAACTTAAGGGTTAGGTTTCAAGTGTTGACACATCGCCTTCGGGCAAGCCCAGCTCTCGGGCTTTAAGCAGTCGGCGCATAATCTTACCGCTACGGGTCTTGGGCAGCCCCTCGAGTACCTCTATTTCGCGTGGGTAGGCGTGGGCAGCCAGACGGTTGCGCACAAACAGGCGAATTTCCTCGCGCAGCTTCTCGCTGTCCTCATAACCGGCCTTCAGGCTGATGAACGCTTTGACAATCTCCATGCGTTCGGCATCCGGCTTGCCGATAACCCCGGCTTCGGCTACGGCAGGGTGTGCAACCAGGGCGCTTTCCACCTCAAACGGGCCAACCAGGTGGCCTGCCGTGTTAATTACGTCATCGGCCCTGCCCACGAACCAGTAATAACCGTCTTCGTCGCGCCAGGCCCGGTCGCCTGTGTAGTACCAGCCGTTCTTGAAGCGCGAATCGTACAGCTCCTGGCGTCCCCAGTAGGTTTGGAAGAAGGACGGGGCGTCGGGACGAACCACCAGATGTCCTTCCTGCCCGGCTTCCAGCTCGTTGCCGTCTTCGTCGAGAATCCCTGCCACCACGCCGGGGTGCGGGCGTCCCATCGAGCCGGCTTTGACCGTCATTGAGGCGTAGTTGCAAATGTGCATGCAGCCGGTTTCCGTCTGCCACCAGGTGTCGTGGAAGACATGGCCAAACTGGGCCTCGCCCCAGACAATGGCTTCGGGGTTCAGTGGCTCACCTACGCTCAGTAGATGCCGAAGGCTGCTTAAGTCATAGGCCCGGACGGGTGCTTCGCCTGCTTTCATCAGCATGCGAATGGCGGTGGGGGCGGTGTACCAAACCGTTACCTTGTAATCCTGGATGAGTTTGTACCAGGTCTCGGGGTTAAAGCCGCCTTCGTACACCAGTTGCGTGGTACCCAGTGCCCATGGGCCTATCATGCCGTAGCTGGTGCCGGTTACCCAGCCGGGGTCGGCAGTACACCAGTACACGTCGGTCTCCGGCTGAAGATCCAGCACGTATTTGGCGGTGGCTGCCTGGCTTACGGCTGAATAGTGCCGGTGAACGGCTCCCTTGGGCTTGCCGGTCGTACCGGAGGTGTAGTGGATGATGCTGGGCTGGTTCTTGTCGGTGTGGGGCACGTCAAACGCCGCATCAGCCGAGGCCATCAAGTCGCTGTACAGCAGCACGTCCGGGTCGGTTTCCACCGTCAGCTTGTAGGTCCCCTCGCGGTCTACGACAATCACGTATTCGATGGAGGGGCAATCGCGCATGATCTGTTCAAACCGCCCTTTCAGCTCGGGCGAGGTAATCAGGACCTTGGCCTGGCAATCGCTCAGGCGGTCGCGGATGGCTTCCGGGCCAAATGCGGCAAACAGCGGACCTACCAGTGCCTGCACCTTGAGGGCGGCAAACACGCTGATATACACCTCAGGTACCCGCTCAAGGAAGGTAAAAACCCGGTCGCCCTGCTTGATACCCAGCCGGGTCAGCGCGTTGGCCAGCTTGTTGGTTTCTCGTTTTAGGTCAGCAAAGGTATAGCGTTCTTCCTTACCGTCCTTGGAAACCCAAATGAGGGCGTCGCGCTGCATAACCTCATCAGGATGCCCGTCAATGCACAGAGTGGCCAGGTTATACCCGTTTTTTCGTGGCCAGTTCAGCGCTTTTTCGGTTTGTGACCAATCGTACGTCTTGTAGAGCGTTTCATAGGAGGCCATGGTTGGCGCAACGGCCATGCTGACCACGTCGGGTTTGGTGAAGGTCGGTGTGGCATGTGTGGCCGAAACCGAGTCATTGACAGTGCTCATCGTATGGTATCCCCTAGCACAACAACTATTTGGCGCTATTATAGCGCAAAGGCAAGGGGGTGACCGTAGGGCGCCATGCTCTAAAAGGCTGGCTTGGTGCCATTGCTTCTGTTATAAAAGTTAGTAGACGTTTGAGTCGCCCCGGCCCTCTGCGTTACAGTGGAACCCCACGATCTCTAAATAGTTACGATACTTATACGTCAGCGCAGCCGAGAACCGTGTGTCGCGCTGTGCAACGTTCTCACCCTCTCACTCACTCTCTCTGCAAGGATGTGTTCACCCCCCGATGTTTACAGGCCTTATTGAAACGGTCGGCACCCTTCTGGAAGCCGAAGACAGCCAGGGCGGCATGCGGTTTGTGGTAGAAGCGGCCGTCCCCAGCGGCTATCTGGCTGACGTGGCGGTGGGCGAAAGTATTGCCATCGACGGGGTTTGTACCACGGTGGTTTCCTGTGACGGCAAGCGCTTTGCGTTTGAAGCGTCTCCCGAAACCCTGCGTAAAACCACGTTTGGCCAGCTTAAACCCGGTGTGTCCGTTAACCTCGAACGGGCCCTGCTGCCAACCACCCGGCTGGGTGGCCATTTTGTCAGTGGTCACATCGAGGGCACGGCGGTGCTGAAAAGCCGTATGAGCGAAGGCAATGCCAAGGTGCTGGCTTTTGAGCTGGAGCAGCCCGAGCTGGCGTTGTACGTCATCGAGAAGGGATCCATTGCCCTGTCCGGTATCAGCCTGACGGTTAACACCATTGACGAAGCCACATTGACGGTGGCCATTATTCCGCACACCCTCGAGCAGACCAACCTGGGCTGTTTGCAGGTGGGGCAACGTGTGAATGTAGAAACGGACATGGTGGGCAAGTACGTCCACAAGCTGCTGGGTGCCGGCAAGGCGCCGCAGGTGGTATGGGCAACCCAGGATAAAGAAGGCCTGTCGGTAAGATGATTGCACAATACGACGACACAACGGATGCAGCCTTGCATGGCTTTGATACGGTAGAGTCGGCCATTGCCGCCATTGCCAACGGCGAGCTGGTTATTATTGCCGATGACGAAGATCGCGAGAACGAGGGCGACCTGGTTTGTGCGGCCGAAAAGGTAACGCCGGACCTGATTAACTTTATGGCCAGCCATGGCCGGGGTCTGATTTGCCTGACCTTGACCGAGAGCTGGTGCGAGCAGTTGCAGTTGCACCCGATGGTGTTTAACAACACCGATTCCTTCCAGACGGCCTTTACCGTCTCGGTGGATGCCCATCCCAAATACGGGGTAACCACCGGCATTAGCGCCAAGGACCGGGCCACCACCATTCAGGTCTGCGTGGCCAATGATGCCGTGCCGGCGGATCTGCGCCGTCCGGGCCATATCTTTCCGTTGCAGGCCAAGCCAGGCGGCGTGCTGCAGCGGGTGGGGCAAACCGAAGCCAGCGTGGACATTGCCCGTTTGGCGGGCCTGAAACCGGCCGGAGTAATTTGCGAGATTATGAACGAGGATGGCACCATGGCCCGGCGTGACGAACTGGTTCGCTTTGCCAAGGCGCACAACCTGCGGTTTATTACCGTTGCCCAGCTTATCGAATACCGGCTGCGCCATGAGCGGACCGTGGTACTGGAAGCCGAAGCCACGCTGCCGACCAAGTTTGGCGAGTTTACCCTGCGAGCGTACCGCAACCATCTGGACGACAGCGAGCATCTGGCCCTGGTCAAGGGCAACTTGCAGGATACGCACGACGGCGTTGTGCCGTACGTGCGCATGCACAGCGAGTGTTTAACCGGTGACGTACTGGCCAGTCTTCGGTGCGATTGCGGGGTGCAGCTTGAAACTGCCCTGCAGATGATCGCCAGCCATGGCAAGGGCGCGCTGGTTTATCTGCGTACCCACGAAGGCCGGGGCATTGGCTTGGTCAATAAAATAAAGGCCTACCAGCTGCAAGACCGCAAGGGGCTTGATACGGTAGATGCCAATGTGGAGTTGGGCTTTGCCCCAGACTTGCGAAACTACGGCGTTGGGGCGCAAATCCTGCTGGATTTGGGCCTGAAGTCGTTTAACCTGTTGACGAACAACCCGCGCAAAATACGCGGCCTGGACGGCTATGGCCTGACCATTGTCGAGCGTGTACCGCTGCCGGTTTGCGCCACCAGCCATAACCAGGGCTACCTCAAGACCAAGCGCGATCGCATGGGCCACGTCATGGACATGGGTAACCTGGCCGAGGCCACCCGCGCTGAAACGTTTAACCCTTAACCCCTAAGGAGCACCATGTTTAATGAGCACGACCCTTTCCAAATACCGCAGCCATGAAGGCGCCTTGACCGGTTATGACCTGAAAATAGCCGTGGTGGTGAGTCGGTTTAACAGCCTGGTTACCGAAAAGCTTCTCGACGGCTGCATTGCCACGTTGTCGCGCCATGGGGTCGATTCAAAAAATATCCATGTGTTCTGGGTGCCGGGGGCCTTTGATATACCGTACATGGCCGCCAAGTGTACCAAGGAACATCATTTCTCGGCCATTATTACGCTGGGTTGCGTTATTCGCGGCGAAACCAGCCATTACGATTTCGTGGCCGGCGAGTGTGCCAGCGGCCTGACGCAACTGAACCGCAAGGGCAAGACCCCGGTTGTGTTTGGTGTGTTAACCACCGAAACCCTGGAGCAGGCTTTGGATCGCGTGGGCGGCAAGCACGGGCACAAGGGGGCCGATGCCGCCCTGGCTGCCCTGGAGCTGGCCAACCTGTCGACGACCATCGAGGGCCTCGAGCCGTCGCCAGCCGACCAGAAGGCGCTGACGTACCAGATTTAATTTAGACCCGATTTAATTTAGCCGTCACCCAGCAGCAGCTTGTAGAGAATATCGGGCAGCTTGCGGTAGAGCCGGCCTTCCAGGTTTACCATCACCACGGTGGTCTGGGCTTCAATAAGAAGCTGTTCGGCCGGGCGTTGGCGGCCGGGCAGGGCAACCACCTGCTGGGTAAAGAAGAACTTGTAGCCGTCCAGCCTAAACGTGGTCGTCAGCCGTACGCGGTCGCCAAAGCGGCCAGAGGCCCGAAAGCGCGTGTTTTGCTCGACAACGGGAAAAACAATGTCGTGGGCGTCACTCATTTGCTTCAGGTCTATGCCCAGGTGCTTGAGCATGTCTACCCGGCCCATTTCCAGCCACTTAACGTAGGCCCCATGCCAAATGACGCCGTAGCAATCCGTGTCGAAAATCTGCACGTCGTACTCGAAGCTGTAGGGCTGGTCGGGGGTAAAGGTTGCGGTGGTGTGTGTGGAAGTGGTCATACAACGGATTTGTAACAAAACGGGCGGTTGGGGCGCATCAAAATCCCTTCAGGGGGCTTATTACAGCATCAAAGCCAAGGGGCCATAACCGGCCAACGGTTTATGGGCTTTGTCAAACAACGAATAAGCTCTATAATAGAGCCTAATGATACCAAAAGCAGCTTACTTCGTTTACGACAGACTGGTTATTTTACTGCTTCGCCAACGTTTACCCAAAACTTTGTCACCGCATGACTACTGAGTAGGGGGCCTTTGATGGATCACTTCAGCATCATCCAACATTTTTTCTCCAGACTGCGCTGTCAATCGTGCCATGAGCACTTTGACGAAGACGGTATCGAGCTTGTTCGCGAAAACGAGGGCCTGTACCTGGTGCGCGTCAGTTGCTGCCATTGCGGCGAAGAGGCCGGTATGGCCATGGTTGGCGTGGAGCAAGGGACAGACCGGTCGGATGATCATTCGCACGATGCCCAGACGCCGCTGATTTCTGGCTCCAAGTACCAGGGCTTTACCGATCCCGAACTGACCCCTGCCGAAATACGGCGCCTAAGCCAGTTTGATCCGGTTTCCAACGACGACGTCATTGAGGCTCACCGGTTCTTCCAGGGCCTGGGCCACGACTGGCGCAAGCACTTGCCCGACGAGCAGGAACAGGCCGCTACAGGAACGCTTCAATAGTCAGCAGGGCTTCGTAGGCCAAGCCTGCCTCGGCCAATGTGGCCCGGGTGGCTTCAACACCACCTTCGTTCCGATCAACGAGGGTGACGACCTTGACGATGTCAACCTGCGGAAATGCCTGGCGCACGGCCTGGGCTGCCTGGAGTACCGTGCCGCCCGTTGTCATTACGTCTTCAAGCAGCACTACCCGATCGCCGTCCTTCAGGTTGCCTTCCACCTGTTTCTTGGTGCCATGGCCCTTGGCTTCCTTGCGTACCAAAAAACCGTCTATGGGCTGGCCTTGCCGGGCGCTTTCCACGGTAACGGCCGTGACGATAGGGTCGGCTCCCATCGTCATGCCCCCCACGGCGTCTAGCTTTAACGGGCCAAGGTGTTCGAAGAGCAGTTCGCCGATAATTTTTGATCCGTCTGCCGACAGGGTGGTCAGGCGGCCGTCCATGTAGTAGGTGCTGGTTTTGCCGCTGGCCAGGGTGAAAGTGCCCCGTTTAAAGGAACGTTGGGACAGGATTTCAAACAGGGTTTGCAGTTTGGGGGAGCGGGTTTGGACGGTCATTGGGCAGGGCACTCCAGATAAGGGGCATCAGGATTGCCTTATCATATCGAAAACCCCCGTATGACACACGTTTTAACGAATGGGTTAACTGTAGGCCGCTATCTTATCATCGAGCTGCACGAGGCTGTCCGGCGACAAGGTGCTTTCGCCGGCATGGCGGGCCTGGGTAAAATATTGCAGGGCGGCATGCCGGTCTTTGCTTCGTTCGGCCAGGTAGCCTAGGCGCAGGCAGGCCGAGGCGGTCAGGAGTTGTCGGGCATCGGGATCTAGGCGGAACTGGATTGACTCGGAGGTTTGGGCCACCGTTAACGCTTGTTGCGCATGGCCAATGGCGCCTTGATGGTCACCAACCGCCTCGCAGGCCTTGGAAGCCATCATCAGGGTACGGCACAAAGTTTTGGCGGCATCATGCTGTTCGTCAAAAATCAGGCATTTCTCGAAAATGGTTTTGGCTTTTTTAAAGGCCTGGTGGTCCCAGTACAGGCAGCCCAGGTTGTACAGGGCAGCGGCGCAGGCCACCGGGTTTTGCTGGTCGAGGGCCAGTTTGTAACTGTCGTGGTAGGCCTCGATAGCCAGTTTGAGCTGGCCCATTCCCTCAAAACACAGGGCCAGTTGGAAGGCATGGTCGGCCTTCTGCGGGTTGGAATCTGGGGTGTAGCGCAAGGCCTGGCGAAACGCCTTGACTGCACTGGGCCAATGTTGCCGGTACGCATGGATACCCCCGATGGCCGAGGCCGTTGCGGCCATTAAATCGGGCGGTGGCGACGGGTGTTTTGACAAGCTGGTGAACACGGCGCTGAGTTCGGCCAGGGCCTGGTTGTGGTGGTAGTGGGTTTTGTAGAAACGGCCTAGCGCCAGTCGGAGGCGGACCGGGAGAAGGTCGTCTTTAGCCAGGCCGGGTTGCTGGTCGAGCCACTGCAACGTGCCGATGTACAGTTGTTCGATGGCATCAAGCTGTGCCGGGGTTAGTTCGTGGGGGTGCCGTTGCCCCACCAGTTGGGCAATCAGCTCATATAGGGCATTGCCGCCTACGCGTGTGTCGGTGCCATGCACGGCAAAGGCCAAGGGTTTAAGCCGACCCTGCACGGCCATGGGCAGCGGAGAAAAGGCCTTTAAGGCGGCATCGAGCCAGTCGGGCAGCTTTGGGACGGCAGGCTTTTTGGGTTCGGCTGGGGCGGCAAGAGGGGGTGTGGCCACTGAGGGAGAGGTGGCCGGATCGGCTTGCGGGGTTGGGGGCTGTTGGGCGGTGGGGGGGGCGGCCGAATCAGTCAGGCCGCCATGATCGACGGCTTGGGCGGGTGGCTGCATAGGAGCGGGCTGTTGTGCCGCCGTAGGACTTGATGTGAGGGGTGTGATGGGGGCAGCAGGCGTCATGGGGGCCTGAACCTGCACGATAATGGGTTGCGGCAAGATGGTTGATCCGGTTGGTGCCGGTGTAGAGGTAAGCCTAGAGGCAGGCATGGCGGATGGTAGGTCTGGATTCCAGTGGGGGTCGGGGGTGTTTTCTGCTTCTACTGCCGCTAGCCAGTCCATGTCCGAGGGGGCTTCGTCTGAGGAGTTTTCATCGGACGGCGCTTCTTGGGCCTCAAGGTGCTGGGCCAGCGCGGCCCACTCCGCTTCGTTATCGCTGGTCGGCTCATCCGCATGGTCATAAGCGGAAGGAGAGGGCACGGTCAAATCAACGGGTGGTGCTGGTGGAGCGGTGTCGGTTTGGGGGATGCTCTGGGATCTTTCAACTTGGGTGTCAGCTTGGGTGTCAGCTGTGGGGGTGGCTGTGGCAAAGGGCGGCTGTTCCGGCGAGCCGGCCTGGGCACGCGGCGCGGTGTTTAAAATCTGGCCGGAGGCCGAAGCCGCCAGGGCACCCAGGTTTTGTGACGTGTAGCCCTCCCGTTCGAGTTTCTTGACCTGGTTGCTGTGGTACTGTGCCTCGGTCAGCAGGTGCCGGGTACGGGCCTGATACACCCGCTTCCACAGGGGTTTGTTCCGTTCCTCGATGTAAAACTGCTGTAGCTGACTGTGGTACAGAGCCCGCATTTCCGGCGGCAGTACCTGTTTGAGGGTGTCTCGGAAACGTTCCCAAAGCTGGTAAAATGCTTCAATTGGTCGGTGGTTACGGTTGCCCTGGGCCAGGGCCTCGCGCTCGCGCTGGCGGTTGCGTAACTGGTCGAGTACGAGCTGGGGCGGAAACACCTTCTGCATCAGCACGTGGATGTCCGAATGCTCGATGTCCGTAAAGCTGAACTGCCGCAGTTCGGGCATGCAAACCCCCACCAGCGCCTTGAGGCCGGTGGCGGTAATACTGTGGTTAATCAGCGAGAACAGGCCCAGCAGCTTGGTTTCCTGTGGGGTCAGGCTGTTGAGCAGGTGGGCGAGAAACGCGTTGTAAATATGGCCCTGATGCACCTCGAACAACGACAGCCAGTAGTGGAAGTCGGGCTGGGAACGGGCAAACTGGCTCAGCAGGTAAATGGCAAAGGGTTCGCCGTCGCAGTAGTGGATAAGCTGGCGGTACTCGCTTTCGAGCATGCCCACCGACAGGTCGCAATGTCGCTGGATGATGGTCCACCCTTCCTGTGGGGCCAGCTTGGGCAGCTCCATGTGATGGATGAGGGGAGAGAGCGGAGACATGTCGGCCAAGGGCATTTGCGTGCCGCTGAAGATCAGCTTCACGTTGTCGTAGCCGAGCAGGAAGTTCAGGGTATCCTTCAGTTCCACGGAGCGGATGGTTTGGCGCGATGAGACGATGAAATCCACGTTGTCGATGACGATGACAATGGGGATGTGGCTGGATTGCTCGAGTAGCTGCATCAGGGTGACGAAGGGATCGGTATCGCGCAGGTCGGCCTGGTGTTTTTGGGCTTCCTCGGTCTTGGCCTGGTCGCCAAATTCGCGCAGCACGTAGGTCATGTACTCGATGAGGAAGCGGACAATCTCGTCCTGGTCGGTGTGGGCCGATACGTCAAACCAAAGCAGTTGCTGGTGGCCGCCCCCTAGCATTTCGCACAGGCCGCGCACGAAAGAGGACTTTCCTCGGCCCGACGGGCCACTGATCATCAGGAGTTTGTGGGTGAAGTCGTTAAGGATATGGCAGCAGTCGATAACCAGTTGTTTGCGGTTGCCGAACACCAGCGGTTCATAGCGGATGGCTCGGCGCGTGACGTTGAGCGGCGAGAACACCTGGCGGCGTTCGGCATCCTTCAGGCTGATGACGGGTTTGCGATCCGCCACAAATCGCCCGGAAACCAGGCGATCGAGTACGTGGGACAAAACAAAGTCCTCACGGGTCGGGGCGGGGGCGGCAAAAGAGGCTGGGGGTGGGGGGGTATCCATAGCGGGCGTGGGGCTAAAATCGCTTTGGGTAGGGGTGTTGGGGCCTTTGTTGCTACAGGGGGTATCGGCAGGATGCGGGGCAAAATTGACCGGTTGTTCCCGTGGCTGTGCTATAACAGGCATATTTCCCATCGTAATCCCATTGTGCTTGATTTGCCCTGTTAAACAACCATGGCCCAACCCCCCGCTGCATCTGACATTGACCCATGCTGGCATGGCTATTTTGATGCGCTCCACCAAATGACGCATTTTTTGCCCGCTCCCCTCGACCCAACCCAGCAGGATCAGTTGAAACGCTTGTATCGCCTGGTTATGGAAGGTAACGAGGTGATGAACCTAACCCGGATTACCGAGTTAGAGGGGTTTTGGCTTCGCCATATCCTGGATTCCTTGTCCGTGGTGCCCAAAATGGTCGGTGTTTCCGATGCGAAAATAGCAGATATCGGTTCAGGCGCAGGGTTTCCGACATTGCCGTTGGCGATTGTGTGCCCTTCTTACAGCTATACGGCTATCGAATCGGTCAAGAAAAAAGCGGCCTTTATTGCACAGGCTGCCGAGGCCCTCGGGCTGCCCAGGGTCTCGGTTTGTGACGAGCGCGTAGAGGTTCTGGGCCAGGCCGAAGCCTACCGGGGCATGTACGATGTGGTGGTGAGCCGGGCCGTGGCGCCGCTTCCCGTGCTTTTGGAATATGCCCTGCCGTTGCTCAAGGTGGGGGGCCAGGCGTTGTTTTACAAGTCCGTTAACAACCTGGCGTCGGAGCTGGATGCTGCGCCGGATCGGCTGCTAGCCGTTTCAAAGATGCTCGGGGGCGGGCCGCTATCGGTTCACAACCCGGCGTTGGCGGGGCTGGCGGATCACCGTATTGTAACCGTCCATAAAGTGGCTCAAACCGCTGCCAAATTCCCACGCAAGCCGGGTGTTCCGGCTAAAAAGCCGCTGTCTAAAAGATAATTCAAGTTTTTCCATCGCTTTTTGGGGTGTGTTTTGGGTATAATACCCCCACTGTAGGTGTAACCCGTAAATTGAGGTCTGCTATGGCAACTGAAGTGGTGGAGAAACCGCTCATCCAATCCCCCGACCTACCGCTTGAAAAGGATTTGATGATCGAGGATATCCAGGCGATCTTGCCGCACCGGTATCCGTTCCTGATGGTCGATCGCGTCACCAAGCTGGTGCCCACCAAATCCATCGAAGGCTTCAAAAACGTGACGGCTAACGAACCCTTTTTCGAGGGGCATTTCCCCGGAAAGCCCATTATGCCGGGGGTGCTGATCGTTGAAGCCATGGCCCAGCTCGGCTGCATCCTGATTCACTTGATGCCCGAAGCCAAGGACAAGCTTATTTTGTTTGCCGGCATTGAGAGTGTACGGTTCCGCCGCCAGGTGGTGCCCGGCGATCGGTTGGAGATGTCGGCCGAACTGCTCAAGATTAAAGGCCCTCTTGGCAAAGCCCGCGGCGAAGCCCATGTAAACGGTGAGCTGGCCATCAGCGGCTGCTTCCTGTTTTCTTTGGTTCCTGATAACCGCGAGCTGGGTGCTTATGACCACCACTAAAATCCACTCAACCGCTATTGTTGACCCCACGGCCGTGTTGCACGAAGGGGTTGAAATCGGCCCCTATACCATCATTGGCCCAAACGTCGAGCTGGGGGCCCATACCCGTATTGGCTCTCATGTGGTTATTGGCGAGCGCACCATTACCGGCGAACAGTGCTTTATTGACTCCTTTGCCGCCGTCGGGGGCGAGCCTCAGGATTTCTCCTACAAGGGCGAGTCGACCCGTGTGCGGATTGGCGACCGTACGACCATTCGCGAGTACACGACCGTTAACCGGGCCACGGGAGAAGGCCAGGAAACGGTGATTGGTAGTGACTGCATGCTGATGGAATACGTGCACGTGGCCCACAACTGCCAGATTGGCAACCACGTGATTATGGTCAACACGTCCCAGATTGCCGGTTACGTGGAGCTGGGCGATTACGCCTACATGAGCGCCCTGACCATTCTGCACCAGTTTGTCAAAGTGGGCCGGTTTGCTCTGTTAAGTGGCGCAACCGGTTCTCGTCAAGACTTGCCGCCCTTTACCCTGCTTGATGGCCGCCCTGCTGCCGTTCGTGGGGTTAACAAGGTGGGTCTTAAACGTCGGGGTGTCGGGCTCGATTCGCGTACCCACCTGACCAAGGCGGTTAAGCTGTTGTTCCAGTCCGGCCTGACCATCGAGGAAGCCGTCTCCAAACTGGCTGCTGACGAGCTGGCAGACCCTTACGTCGACGAATTGCTGACTTTCATCAAGACCTCCAAGCGCGGGGTGTATCGCGAGCCGTTTAACCGTACCGAGCGCGACAAGACCGGCCTTGGTGTGGATGAGCTGACGGTATAGCGTCCAGGTGGCTTGTAACCGGGCTGTATCGGGTATATAGTGCAGTCGTGACTGTAAGCTGACTTGTTTGAGGTGCCTGCTGAGTAATGACTGCCTCCAGACAAACCATCGGCCTTGTATTGGCTGCCGGCAAAGGCACGCGCCTTAAAAGCGACTTGCCCAAGGTGCTGCACAACCTGTTGGGCAAGCCCCTGCTGGTGCGTGTGATTGAGGCCCTGCTGCCCTTGCAGCTCAAGGAAATTGTGGTGGTGGTGGGGCACCAGGCCGAGGCGGTTGAAACCGCCCTTGCCGACTATGCGCGGCAGGTGGGCTGGAAGACACCGTTGCGCTTCCTGCTTCAGCAGCCCCAGCTGGGTACGGGCCATGCCGTGATGCAGCTGAACAACGTGCTGGCCAAGGATGAGGCGGTTGACGTACTGATTACCTGCGGCGATATGCCCCTGATTCCCACCCAGCGCTACGAGACCCTGATGTCGGCTTACCACAACCACACCGAGTCCATGCTGGCCGTGGCCACCGTACAGTATGCGGATCCGACCGGCTATGGCCGCGTGTTTTTTGACGATCACGATTACGTGCATCGCATTGTCGAGCACAAGGACGCCAATGCCGTCGAGCAGCAGCAAACCTGGTGCAACACGGGTATTTATTTGGGCAGTTGGCCCACGCTAAGCAAAACCCTGGAGCAGCTTGGCGATGATAATGCCCAGCGGGAGTATTACCTGACCGATGTGGTGGCGTTGATGTACAAGGCCGGCAAGCCGGTTCAGGCGGTTCGCTGGCCCGACGAAGAGGACGTGTTGGGGATTAACAGCCGTTTGCAGCTTTCGCAAGCCACCAGTATCCTGTCGCGCCGAACGGCCGAGCGGCTGATGGAAGAAGGGGTCAGCATTAACCAGCCCGATTCCTCCACCTTTGCCCCGGAGGTACAGGTGGGCCCCGATACGCTGATTCATCCCGGTTGTGTGCTGGAAGGCCCGGTAGTGGTCGGGCAGCAGTGCGAAATTGGCCCGTCAACCACCATGCGCGGTGCCATTACCATTCATGACCACTGCCGCATTGTGACGGCTCACCTGGAAAAGCAGGTTGAGGTTGCCTCGCATACCTACGTGGGCCCCTACGCCCACCTGCGCGATAATGCCTCTATCGGCCCGACGTGCCGCATCGGTAATTTCGTGGAGGTAAAGGAAGCGGTCATTGGTGCTCGCAGCAACGCGGCGCACCTGTGCTACCTGGGCGATGTCGACGTTGGCGATGACGTGAATATGGGGGCCGGCTCCATCGTGGCCAACTACGACCCGGTGCGCGACATCAAAACCCGTTCCACTATCGAGACGGGGGTAAAGGTGGGGTGCAACAGCGTGTTGATTTCGCCAGTTACGCTGCACCAAGACAGTTCGGTGGCGGCCGGATCGGTGATTACCGACGATGTGGGCAGCGGTGAACTGGCCATTGCCCGGTGTCGGCAAAGCACCATTGAAGGCTGGGTGGGCAAAGCAAAGAACACGACAAAAACCACAGCGAGCGGCAAGCCGAAACAACCGGCTTCCTAGCGGGTGGCTTAGTGGGGGTGTATACGCCCGGCTACTTCCCGAACCAGGGTAGAGAAAATAGGCCGACGGGCGAATTGGGGACCGAACTCATGCAGCAGGGTAAAGGCAATTTTGTCGTGCAGGTGTTGCAGCTGGTCAAAAACGGCCCGGCGATGGGCTACCGAAAAGCTGTTCAGGAAGGACTGATGCCGCAGACCCCGGTGCTGTTGGCTGCTTTCGTAAAACCATGTCATTACGGACCGCCGTTTGAGCGGGGAGAGCTTGTTTAGGACAAGGTGGGTATGGGGGGGCTTCATAATAGGGGGCCTAAGGGTTAAGGGGTCGAGAAACCGGTAGGGGGCTTTGGTTGATGGGACCTGATACACGCCTTGTAACCATGGTAACCTGAGGAGGCCATCCTATCGTATCGGATTGCGTTGGCTTCTTCAAGTCATCCCCACGTATGCGCGGTATTGGGTTTAGCCAAGTTTAGCGAGCCGGTTTGCGCTTAGGGGGTATCAGGATACAGCTTTATCCAACACATAGCCAAAAGGACGGTAAACGTTGTTGGAGGAGGAAACACCTGGGTTGAAACGGATAATGCCTACGACGGTTAAGACGCAAGCGTGTACTCAGAGAACCAGAAGCCTACGGGTGTTGGCGTGTTTGTGTCTGCAAAGAGAAGAGAAAAAGGGGGGTGTGTGTGTTGGCTTCTGATAGGCTAAAAAAACCTGTACCGTTACCCCGATTGCCTTTTAGCCAGGTCGGCGTAACCAAATGTAAATCTTCTACAGATGTAGATAAAAGACCGCTGGGGGAGTGGGCCCGCCTGCTGCTGGGGCTGGGGTGCGTGGGGGTACTGGTCTTGGGTTTAGGCTTGATGGGCTGTGCCCCGGCTGATGGGGATGGCAGCGGTAAAACAAAGCTGGTGTTGTCGTTTTGGGGCAGTGCCAACGAACTGGCCACCTTTAAGCAGTTGGTGGCCGATTTTGAGGCGCTTCACCCCGATATTACCGTTGAGGCACGGCATATTCCCCAGAACTACTTCCAGAAGATCCACATTTTAATGGCCAGTGGCCTGACGCCCGACGTGATGATGGTCAACAGCCTCAGTTTGCCGGTGTACAGTGAGCACGATCAGTTCCTGCCGCTAACGGACCTGTTGGGCACGGACGCTTTTCCCGTCGAGCGGGCCGATTTTTATGCGGGTGCCCTGGCTGCCCTGTCGCGCCACGGCACGCTGTATGCCATGCCACGCGACGTGTCGAACCTGGTGGTGTATGTTAACAAGCGCATGTTCGAGCAGGCCGGTGTTCCCCTGCCACCGCGCAACTGGACCCTGGATCAGATGCGGCAGACGGCGCGTCGCATGACGCGGGACGTTAACCACGACGGGCATCCTGAACAGTTTGGTATGTCCTTTTATGCCAAACCACCCCTGTTTTGGCTGCCTTTTGTGTGGAGCGAGGGCGGGCGGTTGCTGGCCGACGACTTGCACACCCTGGCCATTGACCGCCCTGAAACGATTAATGCCTTGCAGGCCTACGCCGATTTGCGCGGTAACGAGCCGGTGGCGCCCCGACGCATTGATACCGGGGCCGTGACGATGAGCCAACTGTTTATCCAGGAAAAGTTGGCCATGATGGTCAATGGTCGGTGGATGGTGCCGGCTCTTCGTCAGCAAGTAGGCTTTGACTGGGATGTGTGGCCGTTTCCGCGTGGCCGGCAGGGGTCGGTGGTGGGCATTGATGCGTCGGGCTATGCCATTGCCAAACAGACCCAACACAAAGCCGAGGCCCTGAAGCTGGTGGCTTTTTTGTCCAGCCGTTCGGCACAGGCACGGTGGACGGAAAGCGGCCTGATTATCCCGGCTCGGCTTGACGTGGCCGAGTCGAACCTGTTTTTGGCCCCCGGCCAGCGGCCGGCCCATGCCCGGGTGTTTCTTGAGGTGATTGCGTCGGGCATGCCCAGCCGAACCCCGCCCCAGTGGGACGAATTTTCCGAGGCGCTGCAACTGGCCCTTGAGCCGGTTTGGGAAGGCCGTACCCAGGCACGCGATGCCGTGGCCGGTTCAACGGCGGAACTCCAACGTATCCTGGCCCATTAGGGCATTTGGCGTTTGGTGTTGTGGCGCCTTCGTTATAATAAAACCACTTCTTGTTCGAGACGAAAGGCCGCACACTTTTGGTTCAAGCCCGCCCGACCCTGATTAATCGACTGGCTCAACGTGAGCTGTTTTGGGCTGCCGTGTTTATTGCCCCGTTGATATGCGGCCTGTTCATCTTTACCTACATTCCGGTGGTCTGTTCGTTGGCGCTGAGTTTTTCCTCCTGGAACCTGTTGGGCGATCCGCAGTGGGTGGGGCTGGAAAACTACACCCACCTGCTGGGCGATCCGCTGTTCTTTAAAACCATGGCGGTGACCACGGTGTTTGTGGTGGTTGGCGTGACCCTGGAAATTGTGCTGGCCCTGGCCGTGGCCTTGTTGCTGAACCGGGCCGTGCAGGGTATTGCCGTGTTTAGGAGCGTGTTTTTCCTGCCGGTGGTTTCCCCGATGGTTAGCGTGGCGCTGGTGTGGGGCTGGATATTCGACCCGCAATTCGGGTGGCTTAACGCCCTGTTGCAACTGATTCCGTTTGCCCACCTGCCCCGTATTGCCTGGCTGTACGACGAGCAATGGGCCTTGTGGGCCTTGATTATGATTCGGATCTGGAAGGACTTGGGGTATACCATGCTGATTCTGTTGGCGGGGTTGCAGGGGATTCCGTCCCACCTGTACGAATCAGCTCGGATTGACGGGGCGGGGTGGTGGCGGCAGTTGTGGGCGGTTACGCTGCCCATGCTTAGCCCGACGCTGTTTTTTGTGATAACCGTGGCCATGATCCAGGCCTTCCAGACCTTTGATGTGGTGTACCTGCTTACCGAGGGCGGGCCGGGCAACAGTACGCAACTGCTGGTGTACTGGCTGTTCAAGAACGCCTTCCAGTTTTACAAGGTGGGACCGGCTTCGGCGATGGCCTATGTGCTGTTCCTGATCATCCTGAGCCTGACGCTGGTGCAGTGGACGTTGCGCAAACGGTGGGTGCTGCATGAATAGACTCACGCCGAAACTGTTCTGGTGGACGTGCATGGGCTGTGGGGCCCTGGCCACCATTGGGCCGTTCTGGGTGATGGTCAGCACGTCGCTGATGACCAAGGCCCAGGTTTTTCAGTTTCCCCCGGCCCTGATCCCCATGCCCCTGACATGGCATAATTATGGGCAGGTCTTTGCCCAGGTGCCGTTTTTGACCTATTTCCTCAATAGCCTGCTGGTGGCCACGTTGACAACTGCCGGGCAGGTGCTGTTTTGCGCCATGGCGGCCTATGCGTTTAGCCGGCTTCATTTTCCGTTTAAAAACGGACTGTTTTTTATGGTGCTCATCACCATGATGATTCCGCCACAGGTTAACATTGTGCCGTTGTTTTTTGTGATGAAATCCTTCGGGTGGATTGATACCTATGCCGGCTTGATTGTGCCGGGGCTGTTCGGGGCGTTTGGGGTGTTTTTACTGCGGCAGTGGTTTAACGGCCTGCCTTTGGAACTGGAGGAGGCGGCCCGGTTGGATGGGTGCAACCCCTGGCAGGTTTTTGTTACCGTGGCCCTGCCCCTGGCCCGGCCCGCCCTGGCGGCGCTGGGTATCTTGGCTTTTATTGGCAGCTGGAACAGCTTTATGTGGCCGTTGATTGTGGTGCAGTCGGAGGGGTTGAGTACCCTGCCCGTGGGAATCGCTGCCTTGCAAAGCAGCTACCGCGACGTGACGGACTGGGGGGTGTTGATGGCCGCCAGTACCCTGAGCGTGTTGCCGGTTATTATGCTGTTTCTGGTGGGGCAAAAGCAGTTTGTGGAAGGTTTGCTGCAGGGATCGGTCAAGGAGTAAGGCGCTGGCCCTTAAATTGAGAATTGTTACCCGTTGAGGCCCGTGTGCTTGAACCTGACCGGGTTGTGCAGTACCATAGTGCCCCAGCCGGGGGCCTGACTTATTGTATAACCGTGTTATATCTTTGTAAGGGCTTTTACCGGTTGGTGGCGGGGGAAACCGAGCATGTGAGCAACCCTGTGGAGCGTGTAAACCTGATGCGTGTGATTGTCCAACCTACTGTATCGATGGGTGTATCAAAGGGTGTGTCAAAGGGTGTGTCTAAAAAGCAAGCCCAACCGTCGTTTGGTTACTTCAAAGCCGCCAAGCACCCCAAGCACGGGGCGGAGTTTCCCCATATCAATGCCGATACCTATGCAACCCGGCCCAACCTGGGCTGGATACGCGACCGAGAGGTCCCCGAGCAGCAGGCCCTGCTGACGATGAAACATACCACCAAGGGCTGTATCGAAGTACAGGTTTTTCGCCAAGGCAAGCCGCTGGCCACGGATACCGTGTCGCGAAAAACCAGGTTGCTCGGGGCGCTCTGGGGCGAAGCTCTGGAGGCGTGGCAAACCCGGGTACTGGATAGTGCCGAGCAGCTGGTAGCCTCGCGGCGCAGCGAACTGGAAAAACCCCTTAAAAGCACGTCCGCCTAAACCGGTGTCGGTTAAAACCAAGTAGGCCACTACGGGCGCGTTATTGATTGCCCGGCAGGGGTGGGGAAGGGTAAGACGACCGTGGTGCAGGGGGCACTGGTGCATTGCCTCGGGCCTGTGGGGGCGTTGGGATAGGAGGCCGGTAGTTGGCGTTGGGCACCGTCGATTTGATGACGGGGTCGTAGCGAAAGGGAGACTGGTTGTTGTGCGCGGTGGGGTGAGGCTGTGGTTGGACAGGCTGGGGCAACGGGCCGGGTTGGGGAGTGGGTTGAGGGCTGGGCTGGGGTATCGAAACCGCTGTGGCCTTCGGTGTGGTATCGGCCGTAGGGGCTGAAGCGGTTGAGTTGGGCTGTTGCGGCTGATTCGTTTTGTCGGTGGCGGCCACTTCGGGCATGGGGATATCGGTGGCTTTTCGTTTCTTTTTGCCACCCCGGCTGCCGGGTTCTTTTTTGCTGGGCGGATCAAAAAATTCCTTGGGCCGTTCGGCCACCGTGTCGGCCAGCCCTTTGCCTTTTACCGGCATGACCTTTTGGATCCAGGCCACCACGTCGGTCATCACTTTCGGATCGTCGGTCAGCATGGCTGTGCCATGGCTGCTGCCGCCGTAGACGTTCAATTTCCGGCGGCTGAAGGTGTAGTCGTATATTTCCTGGGTGCTTTCCAGTGCATACACATCCCCTTTGGTTACCGTGTACAGAACGGGTTGCTTGATTTCTTCGGCGGCATCAAAGGGGGAGAAACCGGCATACTCCAGGCCGGGCGACAAGGCCACAATGAATTGGATAGGCTTGTTGGCCAGGGCCTGGTGGAAGGCGGCATTGGCGCCGATGTCGGCCCCAATCAACCCGACGCGATCGGTATTGACCCACGGGGCCAAGTCGGGATTGTGGGCAATATGGTCAATCAGGGTCGAGAAATCGTCAATCAGAAACTCCCAGTCGGAGGTATCGAAGTTGCGCCAGGTGTACAACTGGTGGGCCCGATCGGTGCTGCTGCCATGGCCCCTCAAGTCGTAGGCCAATACCGCATAGCCGTTGTCCATCAGGTGCTTGGGCAGGGTGCCCCAATCCCACTGGCTGCCACTAAGGCCGTGGGTGAGGATAATAAGCGGGTATTTCTTGGGGGTGCTTGCTGACGGCAAGGCCTTGCCGTTCGCCGTGTTCTTGCCGGGGGTGTTTACCTGGGCGGCTTGTTTTTTATCGGCTGGTTTGGCTGATTGGCTGGGGGCGTCTGGTTTGGTCTTGGTTGTGGGTGTTGCCGGTACGGTCTTGCCGGGTTTGGCGCTGTTTGGGGTGGCCCCACTGGTTACCTTTGTGTTTGTCTTGGTTTTGGCGGGCTGGGCAGGCGTGTGCGGTATGTCCACGCCTTCGGCGACCCGGACATCCTTGGTTGGTGGAATGTTGGGAATATACAGGGTGCCGCTCAGGCTAACGCCGTCCTTGGTGGTGGCCCGAATGTTGCGGTAGTGGGCGGTCAGGGGTAAATCCTGGACCGTAGCCTCTTTCATCCATGCCTGCACATCAAAGGGAAAGGCGTCGGGGCCTTCCAGAACGGTAAGATCCGACTTGGAGGCGCCGGGCTTGCCGCATCCCGGTATAAGGACAACCAAGCTGGCCGCCAGCAGGAATGTGGCCAAGAGCGCTATTTTTGGGGTCGGGCGGCTAGCCAAGGGAGGATACCTCGTGGGTGTGCCCAAGGGGGGACTTGGAAGGGATACGGGTGGGTTTTAGCGGCAGTTGCAAGGCAAAGGTACTGCCTTTTGCCGAGCTGTCGAGCAGGGCCACCGTGCCGCCGTGGGCTTGCAGTATCTTGCGGCTGTGGGCCAGCCCCAGGCCGGTGCCGTTGCCTTTGGTGGAGAAATACGGGGTAAACAGTTTCTTTTGGTATTTTTCGTCCACGCCGGGGCCTTCATCCACAATTTTAACCAAAACCTGGTCGTCGGCCAGCCGGGCTTCGATGACGACCCGGACCGTCTGGTCTTTTGTCGACACCTCCAGGGCGTTTTTAATCAGGTTAATCAGGGCCTGCTTGAGCCGCCGCTCGTCGATATCCAGCATCCAGTCGTCACCGGGCGGGTCAAAGGCGAGGGTGACGTCGGCTTCCTCGTACTTGGGCAGGTACATGTCCACCACGTCCTTGACCACGCCACACAGGCTCATCTCCTGGGTTTCCAGGGTCAGGGGGCGGGCATAACTGGTCAATTCCGACAGAATGCCTTCGAGGTTCTGGCTGGATTCGCGGATCAGTTTCAGGTGTTGGGCCAGCTTGTCCGTTTCCACGTTGCCCGGCAGTTTGTCCACTTCCGTTTCAATGAGCTTGGCATACAAATCAATCAGTCCCAGCGGGTTTCGAATCTCATGGGCAATTACCGAGCAGAGTTGCCCGACGGCGGCCAGCCGTTCCTGATCCAGCATTTTGTCGTGCAGCTTGCTGACATGGCTCAGGGCCAGGGCCAGCTCGCGGTTGCGCGACTCGAGGTTGTTGATGAGCTGGGTGATGAACCAGGTTTGTTTTTCGTCGTAGCGTCGATCCAGGGGGGTATTTTCAATCAGCGTTTCGAGCTGCTTGCTGTTGGGCAGGTGCCGGGCCAGGTACTGGGCTGCCGTTTTGCTGTCGCCGGGGTGGAAGGTCCAGCCGCCTTGCAGGGTGGCAAACATGTCTTCCGAATCGATGGACCAGTACAGGGTGGCGCAAAACTGGTTGGTCAGGGCAATAATGAAACCCGTGTGTTCCAGGAATGCGGTGGCCGTGGTGTTGGAGGCCTTGGTGTCGAGCAACATCTCGTCAATGTTGTACAGTTGCACGTCATCCACATTGTCCAAAACCAGGCTAATCGTCTCGAAATCCTCGTCGCCATGCAGGTCTTGGAACACGACGCCCTTGAGGCGGTACTGGCGAATGATGCGCAAAATACCGCTGTACAGCTGCAGGAACGTGTTCTTGGAATACAGGCCCGAATACGAACTTAGATGGCCAAGGAGGCCATCTAAGTGTTTTGTATTGGAGGATTGGTGATGGAATGAATCTGGCACGGCTCGGGGTTGAATCCTTGTGCTCTCCGTCTCGCTCTCTGGTTACACGTGTACGGTAAACGGTACAAAACACTTGACCATGACTGTCAGTGTAACGCATGAGGGGCCGGAATGGCTACCGGTGCCAAGGCTTTTCGACCGGGTTAAACAGCAGCCTTCATGGATTCATTGCTGTCGGCGGTCTGGATTAACCCGTGCTTGATGGCGTAAAGCACAGCCTGGGTACGGTCGTTGACCTGCAGCTTTTGGAAAATATTGTTGACGTGGGTCTTAACGGTGGTTTCGCTAATAACCAGACGCTCGGCCACACCCTTGTAGGTAATGCCTTCGGTCAACAGGGCCAGTACTTCCTTCTCGCGGTTGGTCAGGTAGCTCAGCAGCGCCTGGCGAACCGGGTCGGGTTTGGTGGCACCCTTGGTCTTGCGAACGTGGAACTCGTCAAAAAACTTGGTGGCCAACGTCGTGGGCAGGAAGATTTTGCCTTGCACCACTTCGTTGATGGCTTGATGCAGTTGGCTGGTGACCATGGTTTTGAGGATATAGCCTTTGCCACCGCTCTGCATGGCACGGAAAACCAGATCGGGGTCGTCGTAGCCGGTCAGGGCCAGGATTTTTGCCTTCGGTTTTTCTTCGTGGATTTTCTCGATGGCCGTGATGCCGTCCATGTCGGGCATGTTCATGTCCATCAGGACCACGTCGACATCAATCTTGGTGGCTTTCTCGATGGCTTCGGGGCCACTGGTGGCAATGCCAACCACTTTCATGCCGGGTTCCATTTCAATCAGCTGGCGAATACCAGCACTGTGGTTGGTGTTGTCATCGACAACCAGAATACGAATTAAACGCCGATCCATCTCTCTCATCGGGAGTCCTCCAACTTGTTACAGTCTTGTTGTACGTCTAAAAGAAGTGTCTAGTGCTTCACACAAAAAATAAAAATCCAGTGTCGCCTTGCGGGGATACCAGTGTCGCCTTGCGGGGATAAAGGAATGGGTTTATCCAAATAATGATTGAGATTAGAAAATGTATTTTAAGCACTCAATCTGCGAACCTGTTTAAATAGTAGTGCAGGCGGCCCGGCCCCCTCATCCACTGACTGACCGATACGGGCCTGACCACCGGGTTAATCTTTGTCTGGCCTTCATCTAGTCCGGGGGGTGTACACCCCTTGCAGGAAACCCTGCTATGACTGACGTACACCAGATGCCGTATCCTTCTCTCTCCCCCCGCGCCCTTCTTTTTGATCAGCTTGAACTTGCCCCTGTCAACAGTTGGCTTTTAGAATAAGCACAGTTGCGTTTGTTCGGGGCCTTGCGGGTGCTGATGGCCAACCTTTTTTGCTGTACCAACCAAAGTAAACACACCGAGCTGGGTAACGGCATTCGAAAAGCCGATACCTTTTTGACCCGGTTGTTTGGCCTGTTGCCCAAGTCCGGCTTGGCGCCGGGTGAAGGGCTGTGGATTGCGCCGTGCACCTCCATCCATTCCGTTGGCATGCGGTTTTTGTTTGATGCCGTCTTTGTCGATGGCCAGTACCGGGTGGTCCACGTTATTCATGCCATGAAACCGATGCGGATTAGCCGGGTGGTGTTTTCGGCCAAAAGTGTTCTGGAGCTGCCGGCCGGTACCCTGCAGGCCACCGGCACCGAGGTGGGGGACCAGTTGGCTTTTGAGGCCAGCGCCGGCGTGTAGTGTAAACCTGAAAAAACAGGCTGTAACAGTTTGGTTGCAATGCTTTGTCCAGCCGTGAACAACGGGGCCGAAAAACACGTTTATACCCTTAGGTCTTTACCGAAACACTTATGCCAATACCAATACCAATGCGCTCATACTAAGGGAATTTGGGGACAACACCTGGGCGTAGAGGGCGTAGAGGGCGCAGAGGGGGTAAAGCCGTTGTTAGGCTGTAAATGCGCGGGAGGTGAAAAGCGGAGATGGAACCATTGCCGGTTTATGTGTACACCAAGCCAGGGCAGACTTTGGCCAACGATGTACAGCGGGCCTTTGGCCGACCGTTTGCGGTAACCGACGACAGCCAGGGCGTGCTGTTGTTGGCTGGTGCCGACCCCAATGCCAATGGCTGGGATGGCCACACCTACGATTTGGGACCGGGCAACGACTTTATTGTGGCGGATTTGGAAGGGGCCACCTATACTTTTAGCCCGGATAAAAAGCATGTCACCATCACGTCGGCTGCCCTGCCCAAAGGGGTGACGTTTAAGAACGTGGAAGGGGTGCTGGCGGTCCAGACCAATCCCAATACCTTTCAAAGCACCGTTCAGACGACGGTTAACGGTAAAACCACCACCACGCGCCACCCGGCCTTTGAGTACGACTTGTTTGCCCGGTGGCCCAGCATGTTCGAGCCGTCACCCGACAACTCGGCCTATACGCTGGTTGAAGCTTCGGCTTACCAGGCGACGGGCAACAAATAACGCCCCCGTTACCACGGGGCAGACACGAACGCGTTCCAGAGGCAGGTGGGGGGGTTACCCCATGCTGGCTGGGTAGTTGGTGTACAACGACTCGGCAGCCATGGCGCTTAATGGGCGGGCCAGGCGCTTGATGCGGGCACCAAAGTCACTGGACGGTGGTGCGGCAAACTGGTTGCCGCCAAACCCGAAGGCGGGGCTGTCATAGACGGAAAAATCGATGGGTAGCATAGGAGGTGGGATGAATCCTTGTTGTTGTTCTTCTTCCTGGCCCTGGCCCATGTAGAACAGGCCGCCGCCACCGCCGCCGCCCTGGTTGTTGGACGCGTCGATACCGGTGCTGGCTTTAAGGGAGGTGGGGCTGAAGATAGAGGCTTCCATGGGGCTTTCGTTCTTTCCAACAATCAACCATTTCTCAAGAACCGAAGAGAGAGGTAGGCCGGACCACACCCGCAACAGGCATCAGACAGAGAGGTACAGGGAGAAAAAACAGAGGGTGTATGGGGTGGTGTCGCCTACTTAAAAGGCCCTGAAGCACGGTTGTTGCTAATTGGTGTAACAAATCGTTAAGCCCTTCGGCAAACCGGGTGCTGGCACCAGCCAATCACCGGCCAATTTGGTACACAAAACAAGGGGCTCATCTGTCCCTTCTTATACGACAAAAATGCCAAAATGTCAAGCCCTGACAGGCTATTACAGAAAGTATAGCGTTAATTCATCGATGGGCCAAACTGGGTCAACTGGCTGTGATGGGCGCGGACCAGTTCGTCGGCAGCCGCTTTGGCGCATTTCTCTTTGCGTTCCTGGTTAAACATGGCCCAAAGGGCTTGGTAGAGCTCTTTCTTGCTTTTGATGGTTGCAATCTCTTGTCGGGCACCGGCCTCGTTGTACCAGGGGCGCAGCTTTACCCCGCCGGCGTGTTTACCGCCCCCTTTTTTCTTCTTTTTGGTGCCCCCTGGTACGGGGCGGGGCTTGGTCAACTGGGTCTGGAAGTGCGTCCAGAATTCCCCCAGCTCGGGCTGGGTGAGCCCGATGAGCCGGTGCCTGGTGCCTTTGCGATCGGAGGTGAAGGTGATCAGGAACTGGTCGCGATCCTCGAGGTTGGCCTCGGGGAAATCGGCCCGGGCCAGTTGGCAGAATTGCCTCATGACCGAAACCGCCGTTCGGTCTTGCGCATGACCGAGGGGGATGAGGTCCGTGTAGTAGTAAATACGGCCGAAGGCCGGTGAAACGCGCATTGAGAACCCTCTTAATTATTACAATTGACGCAGAATAGCACGCCCCCGGTTAAACGGCAACGGCGTAGCGGTCGTCGCCTGGGTGGGTATCCAATTTTTCGGTATCCAATGCTTCGGTGCCCAGGTTCTCAAGGCCGTCCTCGGCACTGGCGGCCAGAATGTCCTCGAAAATCTGCTCCACTTCTTCCAGGGTTGAGACGTTGGTCAGTTGGTGGCGGAAGGTGCGAGCCCCCCGGAAGCCTTCGACGTACCAGGCCAGGTGCTTGCGGATTTCTTTCATCCCGACCTTAAAGCCCCGGTAGTCGCACAGGTGCAGGGTGTGGTCCATGGCCACCTTGAGCTTTTCTTCCAGAGTAAAGGCGGGCAGATGCTGGCCGGTTTTAAGGGCATGATCGATGTGGCCAATCAACCAGGGCTTGCCCTGGCAACCCCGGCCAATCATCACGGCATCCACGCCATAGTCGTTGAGCACCGTTTCGGCATCTTCAAGGGTGTTGATGTCGCCGTTGGCCGTGACGGGGATGCTTAAGGCCTGCTTTAACCGGCCAAAGGCCTCCCATTGCACGCCGGGCTGGTAGCCTTGCGAACGGGTCCGGGCATGCAGGGTTATCATGCTGGCCCCGGCCTCTTCCATCCGTTTGCCAAAATCCAGGTAGTTGACGGTGTCGAAGTCCCAGCCCAGCCGGCATTTTATGGTAACCGGCCGGTCGATTTCGGCAATCAGGGCCCGGACCATGTCGGCGGCCATCTGCGGCTCCTTCATCAGGGCACAGCCTTCGAAGTTGCCGGTAATCTTCTTGACGGGGCAGCCCATGTTCAGGTCGATGGTGGTGGGGTCATGGTCTTCGATAACCTGCTGTGCCGCCTCGATTAGCACGGCATGGCGATGCCCTGCCAGCTGGTAGGCAATCGGGTGGTCCGATTCGGTGTGGTCCAGGATACGGGCCTTGCGTTGCTTGGAGTAGATCATGCCGTTGCTGCTGATCATCTCGGTGCAAATTAGCGAGGAGGGTGCCCAGTGACGAACCAGGGCCCGGAAGACCACGTCGGTGACCCCGGCCATCGGGGCCAGCATAACCCGGCTATGGATGGGACGGTCTTTAATATAGAATAAGGGGGTTTCTTGCGGCGTTTGCTGGTTCATAACAAGTGTTTCGGCTTTAGACCGGTTGGACCGTGCAAGCGTGTTGCGTCTCTTGTCTTATGCTTCAATTGTAAAAGGAAGGGGGCTGTTATGCCAACCACCACTGCTCACTCGTCTGCCGCCTTGCCGTTGCCTGGCCATTTGCCGCCCGATTTGGCCGGCCGCCTAGCGGCTGCCGTCGCCATTGCCTGCGAGGTGGGCGATTACATTCAGTCGCAGGTGGGGCAGGTGGTCAGTGTGGAATCCAAGAGTTCGGTGGTGGACTTGGTGACGAATGTCGACAAGGAGGCGGATAAGCGCATTGGTACGTATTTACGCAACCAGTTTCCCGACGATACCTTGATTACCGAGGAAACCTTCCAGGAAGGGGTCACGGCGCTCAGTACCGAGCGAGCCTGGGTGGTGGATCCCATTGACGGAACCACCAGCTTTGCCCATGGCTTTCCCTACTATTCCGTGTCCATTGCCTGGCTCGACGAGGGGGTGGCAAAGCTGGGGGTGGTCTACGATCCGTGCCGAAACGAATGTTTTTACGCGGTGCGCGGGTCGGGAGCCTGGCTTAACGGGCAGCCGTTGTGCGTGACAAAGACGACGACCTTGCAGGCCTCCTTGTGGGCCACGGGGTTTCCTTACAGCACCGACACGGCGACCTTTGAGGAGCAGATGCAGGTGGTTAAAACCGTGTTGCAACATACCCACGGCATTCGCCGCCTGGGGTCGGCGGCCCTGGATCTGGTATACGTGGCCTGTGGTCGTTTGGACGGCTTCTGGGAGTATACCCTCTCTCCGTGGGACATTGCCGCAGGCGCGTTGATTGTGGAAGAGGCGGGTGGCCAAACCTCCAACCTCGATGGGGTGGCGCTTCGCCTCGACGATCGGCTGATTACCATTCTGGCCAGCAACGGGCTTCTTCACCAGCCTTTTATAACGCTGTACCATAACGGCCTGGCGTAACCGATAGCCCCTTTGGGCCGATTGGTCCCATCCATTGCCAAGACTGGTCTGCTCCCGTATACTGGTCAGCGGTGTGTTTTCAGCGCAGCTTGGCTGTTTGCGCCACACAAACCCGTTACCAATCAAGCAGGATGATGACCCGACGCCTATGACCGCCACCGTTGTTGTTGGTGCCCAGTGGGGCGATGAAGGCAAAGCCAAGATTATTGATCATCTGGCAGACCATGCCGATGTGATTGTGCGCTACCAGGGCGGCTGCAATGCGGGCCATACGGTGGTGCACGAAGGCCAAACCTACAAGTTTCACCTGATCCCTTCCGGTGTGCTGTATGCCGACAAGACATGCGTGATTGGCAGCGGGACGGTGATTCTGCCGACCGTCTTTGCCGAGGAGCTAAAAACCCTCCAGGCCCACGGTATTAGCGACGCCGGGCTTAAGGTAAGCCAGCGGGCCCACCTGACCCTGCCTTTTCACCTGGACATCGACAAGGCCAAGGAAGCGGCCCGGGGCGATAAATCCATTGGCACGACCCTGCGCGGCATTGGCCCGACCATGGAAGACAAGGTAGGCCGGGCCGGGTTGCGTGTGGGTGACTTGTTTGCCGACGAGGCCTGGCTGCGCGATCGCGTGGCCCACCTGGCCGACATGAAAAACCCGGTGCTGACGAAGGTCTATAATCTGCCGGCCATTGAGCCCGAAGCCTTGTTTGAAACCTGCCTGGACTACCGCCGGTTGTTTCAGCCCTACGTGTGCGATACGGAAGCCCTGCTGGCCGAGGCCTTGCGGCAAGGACAACACCTGCTGATGGAAGGAGCCCAAGGGAGCATGCTCGATTTGGATCACGGTACCTATCCCTACGTGACCAGCTCCAACCCGGTTAGCGGAGGTGCTTGTGCAGGGGGTGGTGTGCCTCCCACCGCGCTTGCCCGCATTATCGGGGTGACCAAAGCGTATACCACCCGCGTAGGCGGGGGGCCCTATCCGACGGAGCTGTTTGACGAGGCGGGCCGGCACCTGGCCGACGTAGGCCATGAGTTTGGAACCACCACGGGCCGGGCACGGCGGTGTGGCTGGTTTGATGCCGTGGCCTTGCGTTACGCAGCCCAGGTGAATGGGTTTACCGAACTGGCCCTGACCAAGCTTGACGTGCTCAGTGGTCTGCAGAAGGTCGCCCTTTGCACGGCATACCGTCATAAAACCAGTGGGGAACGCGTGGTACAGTTCCCGGCGCAGATCGGCATGCTCGATGTCCTTGAACCCGTGCTGGAATGGTTTGAAGGTTGGCCGGAGGATATCAGCGGCTGTCGATCCGTTGACGAGCTGCCTGAAGCGGCCCGACGCTTTGTCTCGGCCTTGTCGCAACACTGCGGGGTGCCCGTGGGCATCATCAGCGTGGGTCAGGATCGCCGGGCCACCATTTGTGCCGTGCCGGCCATCGGGTCGCAGAACCAGTTGTCGGGGCTCACCTCCTCGTAGGCGTCGTACCGGTAAGGTGTGGTGCCTGCCACGCACAAGGCTGGGCATAAGGCTGGGCGTGTGGGTGTGGACGTGTTGGTTTGTGTAAGCAGAGTCTCTCTCAAGGCCATGGGTAAACGCTTTAACTGGACAACCGGTGCAAAAGGCCTCTGGGTCGTGGCCTTGTTGTTGGTGGTGTACAGTGGTGGGCTGTTTACGGCCGTGTTTGACGGCTGGCCCTATAAAAAAGCCGAGGCCTTGGTGACCTATATCCGGGCGGTTTTGGAGCGGGATGCCCTGGACCACGATTACCTGGCCTTCCGGTATTACCCGGCCCGGACACTGGAAAAAGGGGTGACGGTGAATAAACCTGCCCAGCGCTATGAGGGTCTCACCCTGTATGCGGTGGCCGATCGCATGGAAGCCCGGCTGGTGGACGGGCAGGGAAAGCTGGTTCGGCGTTGGCGCTTTACGATGTGGGACCTGGGTGAATCGCAAACCCCCAACCCCTTGTTTCTGAGACGTGTCAGGCTGATGCAAAACGGCGATCTGGTGGCGCTGTTTCGGCCCATGTTGGCGGGCCGACAACCGTCGGGGATGATGCGGGCCGATGCCACGGGCAAGGTACAGTGGGTGTTCAAGGGGCATCCGGCCCACCACGATTTTGACGTGCTCTCCAACGGCCAGGTGGCCGTGCTAACCCAGCAGTTTGCCCCGCAGCACCCGACGGCACCCGAACTGGATGGGCCCCTCATCATCGAGGAATTGACCCTGGTGGATGAGGCGGGTCAGCTTGTCAAAACCGTTTCTATCATTGATGCCTTCCTGCACAGCCCCTTCAAGGATCGCTTGCTCAAGCTTAAGGAGGGGCACCGAGCCGACGGTGACTTGCTGCATATCAATTCGGTTCATATGCTCAGTGCTGCCGAGGCGGCCCAAATCCCCAAGGCCAAGGCGGGCGATGCCCTGCTGGGGTCGCTTAACCTGAACGGCATGGTGCTGCTGGATATGGCTTCGCAACGCATTGCCGGGGTGTTTCAGAAAGACTTTAACGGAATACACGGCCCGGTGATCCAGTCCGACGGGTCGATTGTGTTCTTGGAGAATTTTGGTGGCGGTGCCCACCCCGACTACCGCTCCGCCCTGACCCGGTACAACCCTGCCACCGGCCAGGCCGATCGGTTTTATATCGGGACCAAGGACCGGCCCTTCTTTACGGATCAACGGGGCATGGTGGTGCTGCTGCCCAACGGCAATATTCTGGCCTACGAGTCCAACGCCGGTTGTATCATCGAGGTGACCCCGGCCGGTGAGTTGGTCTGGCAGTACTATAACCCCGACCGTATTCAGGATATGATTGGCGTGGTATTCGGCGGTGGCCGGTACCCTACCCGTTTGGAAACACCCGTTACCTTGAACTGAGGAGGCCTCTCCCCCTATGGCGTACCCCGTCTGTTCGGTACATCAGTTGCTGGCCTATATTGGCCCCGGTGCGGGGTTGTCGTTGTTTGGGTCGGTCATCGGTTTTTTTGTGTTGCTGGCCACCAGTGCCCTGATTGTGGTGAGTTGGCCGGCCGTGGTGTTGTTTAAAGCCGTGCGTAACCGGTTTTTTTCCAAACCGGTTAAGGAGTAGGACGTTGACCGATTTGACGCATGTCACGCCAAAAGCCATCGAAGCGGCCTTTGGGGTGGATTGGCTGACGGATGTGTACGGGGGATTTTATGACGGGCTGGTGCGCCTGCTTTTGCCGTTGTTTGAAAATACCGGTAATGCCGATAATACCGACAACCAGTTGCCTGACGAGTCACAATCGGTGGCGCCCGTTTACGTAACGGGCCTGGCCCGGGCCGGTACCACCATTACCCTGGAGGCGCTGGCTGCGCACCCCCACCTGGCCAGCCATCGGTATGGCGACTACCCTTTTTTTTTGTCCCGCTGTTAAACCAAGTCTTCCGGGCCACCACGCCGTTGCTTGGTCGGCGGTCTGCCGCCAAGCAACCCCGTAGCCACCTCGATGGTTTGATGGTATCGCCCGACAGCCCGGAGGCCTTCGAGGAGATGATTTGGATGCAGTTTTTTGGCCACCTGCACCAAACTAGCCAATCGGTGGTGCTCGGGGCCGATGATTGCTACCCGGCCTTCGAGGCTTTTTACCGGGCCCACATGCACCAATGGCCTAAACGTGTTGGGGCGAGCCGGTATTTGGCCAAGAACAACTACCTTGTTTCTCGATTGGCCTACCTGGTGCGGCGGTTTGACCAGGCGCGCGTGATTGTGATGGTTCGAGACCCGGTGGCCCATGTGGCTTCGATGATCAAGCAGCAGCGTCTGTTTACCCAAGGCCTTCGGCACAATCCGGCCGGAATTAGGTACCTGAGGCGGGTGGGGCATTATGAGTTCGGTCCGCTCCGGCAAGCCATTCATTTGACAGACGCCGAGGCCGTGGCCCGTATCGAGGCGGCCTGGGCCAGTGGGGACGAGGTGCTTGGCTGGGCCCAGTACTGGGCCATGGTGTACGGGTATTTGGCCCATCTGCTGGCCACCGACGACTGGTTGCAGGCGCGGTGCATGGTGGTTTGGTACGAAACGCTTTGCAACCAGCCCCAGCAGACGCTTGAAGCCATGCTGGCGTTTTGCCGCCTGCCGCTGGCATCGTACCCGCTTGAGGCCATGGCGGCTTCGATGGCGGCCCCCACCTATTACCGTCCCGATTTTAATGAGGCGGCCCTGGCATGTATTCGTCAGCAAACGTCGGCTGTCGTCGAACGTCTCGGTGCTTTGAATACCACCGGTACCACGGATGCCACGGGTGCCATGGGCGCCATGGACGTACAGGTGCTTTGAACCACGGGTGGGCTTCAACGATAATGGGGGCATGGTTCCCTTTCTCCCGTTATAGGCAAACCGGTGTACGGATGGTGCCCCATGAAAAAACCCGTTCGGTGGACAGCCGTTGCATGCTATGGCGTGGCGTTGGTCTTGCTGGTATACGCTGCCGGTTTGTTTACGGCGGTGCTCGATGCCTGGCCCTATCGCAAGGCCTTGGATATGGCCACGTACGTCAAACTCTGGTCCCAGATTCCCGAATCCGAAAAGCAGGTCATTGGGGATCAATTTAACGGGGTTAACCACCAGCGTGTCGGCCTGCAGGTTTACGACCAACAGCATGCCTGGCCGGGCGTGACGTTGTACGCGTCTGCCGAACCCAATTTAAATGCCTACCTCGTGGCCATGGACGGCCAGGTCTTGCACCGTTGGTCGTTTGATTTAACCGCCATGTTTGGCCGTCAACCGGCCAAACCGGTATACCTGCGTCGGGTGCGGTTGCTGCCCAATGGCGATCTGATAGGCCTGTACAATTCGGTGGGGTTCCACGAGCGTCCGGCCGGTATTTTCCGCGCTTCCCGGTCGGGTCAGGTGTTGTGGCACAACACCATGTTTCGGGCCCATCATGATTTCGACCTGCTGCCCGATGGCCGGATTGTCTTGTTGGCCCAGACGTTTAAGCAACAGCACCCGACGGACAAACGGCTGTCTTCGCCCTATGTTGATGACGAGGTGGTGCTGCTCGATGCCCAAGGACGTTGGCTTGAAACCATGTCCATTGTCGATGCGTTTTTGGCAACGCCGTATGAACGCGACATCCTGCTGCGCCATAACGCGCAGGGCGATTACCTTCACACCAATACGGTCCATGCCATTACGGCCGAACAGGCCAAGCATTTTCCCTACGGGCAGGTGGGCGATGTGTTGTTGACCCACCGAAATCGCCATACGGTGTCGGTGCTGAACTTGGCCAGCCGAAAAGTAACCCGTCTGTTCTCCGAGTTCTATTCCCAAATTCACGATGCGCGGTTGTTGGACAACGGCCATATTCTGGTTTTCGAAAACAGGGGGGTGGTGCTGCCCAACGGGCGTGTGGGGTCCCTGGTCAAGGAACTGGACGTGCCCAACCGCCAGGTGGTGTGGTCTTACCATGGGTCTGCCGAGAAGCCGTTTTTTACCGGGCCGCGTGGCGGGCAGCAGCGTTTGCCCAACGGCAACACGTTGATTTTTGAAAGCAAAAGCGGGCGTATTTTCGAGGTGACCCCCGCCCATGCCATTGTTTGGGAGTACTATACACCGGTTCGCAAGAACGGGGGGATTAGTACCGTGCACCGGGGCGACCGTTACCCGGTACACTATTGGCAAGACCACTCGGCCTCATGACCCGGCCTCGTGATTCGGTTGTGTGGATCGACTGTGTCCGTAGCGGCTGTGTGGAAGGTGAAACCCGATGATGCAAAAACCGTTTTGGTTTAAGCCCGCTGCACTTGTGCTTTATGCCGGTGCCTTGGCCTTTCTGGCCTATGTGCTGGGCATGGCCTCCGGGCGGTTCGAGGGCCCCGGCAGCGCTTTGATTCGCGACACGGTGGCGTACCTGAGTGCCGAGCGCCAAAAGACGGCGTTTGATCGGGACTTCATCAAGCAGCGGTTTTATCCGGCCCGAACCCCGGCCAGCGGGGTCTTGGCTGTGCAGCCCGACAAGGCAGAGCCGGGGTTAACGCTGTATGCCACGGCCGAGGATTTGAGTGCCTACCTCGTGGACATGGCTGGCCAGCCGGTGCACCAGTGGCATATTGATCCCAACACGCTGACGAAGCACCCCGTCAAAGCGGGGACCCATTTAATATTCCGTCGCGTCAAGTTGCTTGACGATGGGTCGTTTATGGGACTGTACGACTCAAAGGGCTACCATGGCCCGTACAACGGCATGCTGAAATACGATGCCCAGGGCCGTTTGATCTGGCATAACGGATCGCTTGGGTTTCATCACGATTTCGAGATTGAGGCCGATGGTTCCGTGTTGACCTTGACCCAGGGCTTTGCGCCCAGGCATCCGAGCAACCCGGTGCTGGATCGCTACTATATTGATTCGCGCGTGACGGTGCTCGATGCATCGGGTCGGCACAAGGAGTCGGTGTCCATTATTGACGCGCTGTTGGCCTCTCCCTACAAAACCTTGTTGTTTGACCGGCTGGCCAAGTCGGACGATGTGTTTACCCAGCGCGGGGATCTGCTGCACGTTAATACGGTGCATCGTATTACGGCAGCCGAGGCCCAGTGGTTTAAGCCGGCCCAGGCGGGTCAGGTGCTGGTGTGCCTTCGGAACCTGCACGCGGTGGGAATCCTGGACATGGCCCAGAAAAAAATGGTGGCGGTGCTGCCGGATCACTTCTCGCAGATGCACCACCCACAGCTGTTGCCCAACGGGCATATTTTATCCTTCGAGAATGCCACCCACATGGCCTCCTACAAGTGGAAGACGTCCGTCATCAAGGAGTACGATCCGATAACCCGCCAGATTGTTTGGTTGTATCAGGGCGATGCGGCGCACCCGTTTTTCTCGCCTACCCATGGGTACCAGCAACGCCTGGCCCATGGCAACACCCTTATTTTTGAATCCAATGCCGGTCGTATTTTTGAAGTGACGCCAAGTGGGGAGATTGTTTGGGAGTACTATACCCATGTGCGTTACGGCCAAAACCAAATTAGCCTCATCCATGCCGGGGAGCGGGTGCCCTTGTCCTACGGCCGCTTTTTTAAGGCGGAATGAGGGGTATCGCGCAACGGCGCGTTTGTAACAAATTTGTTGGATTACCCTGGGTCGGTTGTCAAAAAAGGGTCTTGAGACGCGTTTAGTGGGTATTGATTAGCCGTAACCTTAGTTGTTTGTGTCTGTATGCTGAACCGTATTCCACCGTTTAATACCGCCCGACCTGCTTTTGGCATTGCGCCAGGCAATCCGTCGTCAGCCAGTGACCCCAATGAACCCAACGCGGTAAGTTTTGACGCGTATATTCGCGAGCAATTGGGGTTGCCGCCGGATGCACCTCAGCATGTGGTCGATCAGATGTTGGCCGATCCCGTTGGGGCTGCCAACCAACAGATGGGGCTGCCTGCCGACTTGGGTCATGGTCCTGTCGATACCTTTGTGAATCAACAGTTGCTGGCAGCACCCCGCCAACAACTGGGCCTGCCTGGCGTTAACGCTTCTGACGGGCTGGTGTTGGGTACCCTGGCCGAGCAGCCGGTAGCCGATGCCAACGGTGGTACGGTGCCGTTTGCCAGTTTGTCCGATCGCTTAGCCGAGCGGGTTGGGCCGTTAACCAAAGGTCGGCTGGCTGAGTTAGCCCAACAGCTGAAATTGCCCGAAGGGGCCGGCATAAAGCAAATTCTTGCCGCACTGGGGCAGTTTGCCGGCCAGGGGTAATGCCTCTTTTGCCGTTACACCTATTTTGCCGTTACACCTATTTTGCCGTTACACCTATAGGTTGAGATGGGTGCAAATGGTTTTGAAGTCTGCCGGCAGGGTGGCTTTTTTGGCCTTGCCATAGGCAACGGCGTTGTCGGGATCCTTCAGGCCTTGGCCGGTTAGGATACAGACGACGGTACTGTTGGCTTCAACCTTGCCTTGGGCAGCGGCTTTCTTTAGGCCGCCCACACTGGCACCGCAGGCCGGTTCGGCAAACACGCCTTCCAGTTCGGCCGCCGCCTTCCAGCCGGCCACAATCTCGTCGTCATTAACGCTGTCAATCCAGCCGCCTGATTCGTCGCGGGCCGCTTCGGCTGCCTCCCAGCTGGCCGGGTTGCCAATGCGGATGGCGGTGGCCAGGGTTTCGGGATGATCGAATTTCTTGCCCTGCACAATGGCGGCAGCCCCTTCGGCCTCGTAGCCGCACATTTTGGGTAGGGTACTGATGTGCCCGGCTTCCATGAAGCGTTGGTAGCCCGCCCAGTAGGCGGTAATGTTGCCTGCATTGCCCACCGGGATGAAATGGTAATCGGGGGGTTGCGGTACGCCAAGATAGCTGCCCAGCTGCTGGCAAATCTCGAAGGCCCCGCTTTGCTGACCCCGGATGCGGTAGGGGTTGATGCTGTTGACGATGGCCACCTGGGGCAGGGCGGCAAACTCGCGCACGATGTCGAGGGCTTCGTCGAAGTTGCCCTCGATTTCGATGATGTGGGCCCCGTACATAATGGCCTGCGACAATTTGCCTAACGCCACCTTGCCTTTGGGCAGCACAATAATGGTTTGCAGCCCGGCGCGGGCCCCGTAGGCGGCTGCCGAGGCACTGGTGTTGCCGGTGCTGGCGCAAACAATATGGGTTTTACCATCCTTTACGGCTTGGCTGACGGCAAAGGTCATGCCCCGATCCTTGAAAGAGCCGGTGGGGTTGGCCCCCTCGAATTTGACAAACAGGTTCAGGTCCAGTCCAGGGGCGGCCCATTCGGCCAGCTTGGGGGCAGGAATGAGCGGGGTGTTGCCTTCGTTGAGCGAAACAATGGGGTAGTCGACCGGCAGCTCATACAGCGTGCGGAAGCGTTCAAGAATACCAAGGGAAGCGGGTCGGGTGGTGGTGGTCATCGGCAAGTCACGGTCCTTATATGGAATCGAAAACCCGTAACACGGTTTGCACATCACGGGTTTGCGGCAGGGCCCGGATGCGATCGAGCGCGGCCTGCAGCTTCCCTTCCTGCACGCAGTGGGTCAACAACACAATGCTGGCCGAATTGGTTGCCTCGTCCGTCCCTTTCTGCAGGACGGCATGCAGGCTGACGTCACAATCACCGCAGGCCATGCCCAGGGCTCCCATTACGCCCGGCACGTCGTTGGCCGTCAGGCGGATGTAATAGGCGTTGGTTGTCTCGGCAATAGGGACGATGGGGTGGGGGGTGCTCGAGGCGAAGCTGACGCGCATACCCGGATGCTGGGTTGGGTGTCCTCCGCATGGGGAGTCGGATTGGTGGCTTGCCAGTGAGGCAGCCACCAGATTAATGTCGCCGCTGACGGCACTGGCAGTCGGCAGCTCGCCGGCCCCTTTGCCGTAAAACATGGTTTCACCTACCGCATCGCCCTGTACCCAAATGGCGTTGTTTTCAAAGGTTACCTTGGCCAGGGGGTGGTCGGCAGGAACGAGCATGGGGTGCACCCGGATGTCGTACCCTTGGGTATTGTCGCTACTGGGCCAGGGCTTGGCTAGTGCCAGCAGGCGAATGCGGTAACCGAGCTCGTCGGCCATGGCCATGTCGGCCGGGGTCAGGCGGGCAATGCCTTCGGTGTACACGTCCTTTGGCGAAAAAGGTTTGCCAAAAGCCAGACTGCCGAGGATGGCAACTTTGCATGCGGCATCGTGGCCTTCCACATCGGCGGTCGGGTCTGCTTCGGCAAACCCCAGGTGCTGGGCATCGGCCAGGGCGGTTTCAAACGCGAGGCCATGGTCCTGTTCCATGCGTGTCAGGATGTAATTGGTGGTGCCATTCAGGATACCGGCAATCTGCTCGATGCGGTTGGCGGCCAGTGACACCTTGAGGGGCAGGACAATGGGAATCCCGCCGGCTACGGCCCCCTCAAACAACAGGTTTACCTGGTGCGCGTTGGCCAGGGCAAACAACTCCGGCCCATGGTGGGCAATGACCATTTTATTGGCCGTTACCACATGCTTGCCTGCCGACAAGGCTTGTTTAATGACCCGGTAGGCTTCGTCCATGCCCCCCATCAGTTCCACGACAATCGCTACGTCGGGGTGCTCAAGCACCTCGTCGACGTGGGTGGTCAATTTTGCCTGGTCTGGTGCCAGCAGGCCGGGGCGTTCCTTGCCCGGATCGCGCACGGCTATTTTAATCACGTCCAGGCCGGGCGTGCGGTTTACCAGCTTGTACACCCCGGTTCCGACCGTACCCAGCCCGAGCAGGCCGATACCAATGGTGGCTTTTTCCTCTGAGCTGCAGGTTTGGGTTTGAGTGGTCATGGTGGGGGTGCCGGGCTGATTCATCGGGGCCGATTTTCCTAGGTTGTTTGCTGTCGGGTGTTTTCTGCACAGCCTAACGGCTTGTGGCTTGAAGCGGTATAAGCTGTAAAGCCCGATTGTAGCAAAAACGGGCCGCAAACACCTTGATACCGACACGAAAGCCCGTTAAACGGGCTCGACAGGATGGAAAGAGCTTCGGTTACGGTGGGGCCGGTTGTTGTCGTGACGGCGCTGCCGTTTTTGGTTGCTGGCCGGGTTGCTGCCAGGCCCCCCGTGGGTATGGCGACCGGCCAGAGGCAGGTATCCCAAGCCAAGGCCTAAAATCTGGCTGGCAAGCGGTTGAGCAACAATTGTCTCGTTGTGGTCGACGGCGTTTGGTAACACTGCAGCAGCAGGGTGGTGAATCGAGGTGATGGGGGTTGCCGGTGACAGGGGGCCGGGTTGGTCGACTCGGCTAATGGCGTCGATGGCGGCGCACATGGTAGCGCCGGTGGTAACCAGGTCGTCCAAAACAATGACCGGGGCGTGGCTTTCGGCCAGGACTTCCTCAAACCGGGTGTGCAGGCGCAAGGCCCCGTTCATGTTCAGCCACCGGCTGTGGCGTTGGTTTAAATGGTGTTGCGGGGTGGTGGATTTGCACCAGGTCAAGGCACAGGGTTCAAACCGGTACCCAAGCTGGCTGGCGAACGGACGGGCAATTCGAATGAGGTGCGAATGGGTTTGGTCCAGCCGGCGGGGCGGGATAACCGTGACGATGGGTGGTTGCTTGAACCGGGCCTCGTAGCGGGCCATGCACTGGGTTGTCCAGAAGTGCAACAGGTATTCGGCCAGGGTTTGGCCAAACTGGGGCTTGTTATGAAACTTAAGCTGGTACAGCTGGTATTTGAGCAGGGGCGAGAGGGTATACCCCGCCAAAACAGGGCTGCCGCCCCGCCGGAAGAGGGGGGCTTCTTCGCGCAGTTGCAGCTTGTCCTGGCAAGCGACGCAGAGCCACTCGTAGGGCTCCTTAACATCTGCCTGGTGGCAGCACCGGCATAAATCCGGTTTCAGGGTCAGCTTGAGCCGGTCCCACGCTTTGTCAAACAGGGCGATGGCCATACCGAAAACAGAACACCTATTTAGAAAAATACGGGTTGGAAAAATACGGGCAAAAACCCCTGGGGATCAATCGGGTTGAGGAACAGGGCGCCGCTGGGCGATAGGGGTAGTTGCGGCTGGGGTATTCCCACTTCGATTACCCAAAAGCGGGCCACTGGTTATGCCACCGCAATGGGGGCGGTGATTCAACAGACACGCCTTTCAAGGGTGCCTTCATCATAAGGGAAGGGGCAGTGCACGTCACGGAGGAGATTGGTGCTTGCTTAATAAAAATTAAGATGGAACGGGGCCAGTTTGACACGGCCTGGAAGCTGATTACAGTGGGTTTATCGTGATGATGTTGATGGTTAACGCCGGCCTGTTAAGCCTTGCACGGGCCTATTGGCGGAAAAACCCACCCAGCAAAGGGGGAAATACTGCCCATGACCACTGCCCAAGCGTGCTGTACCCCGTTGTGCCAACCAGCCGATGCGGTATGTGATTTGTCCGACACACTTTTTGTAGGGGCTGCCCGTATTTTGACGACCATGGCTACCGTAACCCTTTATGTCCTGGCCGCGTCCTGGCGATTTGCCCAGGCCGCCTGGGCTGATGCCGTTCGGTGCCGTCATACCCGCACGGTTATGGTTGAAGGCAAAACCTATTGCCCAGATTGCGGCGAAGGGGTGGTGTTTGCTTGGGTCATGCTTCGCTGCAGCCATTGCCGACGGATACGGCCGGCCTGCTACAGCCATGAATCGGTGGTAACCGAGGATCGCTGCTGCCGGCACTGCGGCACCCATCATGTCCAGAAGGTTCGGCTTGAGGCACCGGATTATTTCCAGGCCCAGTTTGCCCTGCTGGAAAAGCAGCCCGATCGGCCTCAACAGACCGTGCCGAGGGTGGTTGGGGCCTGGGTTGAGCCTTGCCCGCCCGCCGTTGCCCTGCTGACCGGGTAGGGGTTCATTGACCCGGTCAGATGCAAGTGCTATAACCCTTTAAGCGCCGACAACCCGCCACCGGTTTTGCAAGGCGTTTCCCCAGAGTATGTTCGAATGGATGGAAGAGGTCCGGGTGGTGAGGAAGCCGCCTTGAAAGCGGTCGCCCCTTTGGGGTTGCAGGTTCGAATCCTGTCTCTTCCGCCATTCCCCCACCGGTTTATCCGTCCAAACTCTAAAGTTCCAGGCCAATCGATGATGTCTACCACCGCCCCCAACCCGTCAACCCAAGCCAAGCCCGCTCCCGGAAGCTGGGACAGATCGGCCATTGAGGCCTTGTATACCCGGCCCTTGCTCGACCTGGTGTTTGAGGCGCAGCAGGTGCACCGGCGTTTTCACGATCCGGGCAAGCTGCAGTTGTGTACCCTGAGCAACATCAAGTCGGGCCGTTGTCCCGAAGACTGCGCCTACTGCCCTCAAAGCGCTCGCTATGACACGGGTGTCGATACGTGGTCGCTGCCCGAGGTTAGCGAGATTGCTGCCCAGGCCCAAGCGGCCAAGGCGGCCGGTTCTTCCCGTTTCTGCATGGGCGCCGCCTGGCGCGAGGTTCGTGACGGGGCCGAGTTTGATCGCGTTATTGATATGGTCAAGGCCGTCAAAGCCCTGGACATGGAAGTCTGCGTGACGTTGGGACTGCTTAACCAGGAACAGGCCCAGCGCCTGAAGGCGGCTGGTGTGAAGGCCTACAACCACAATATTGATACGTCGCCGGAGTATTACGAGCGCATTATTTCAACCCGGCGCTTCGAGGATCGGCTGCAGACCATTGCCCATGTGCAGGCTGCGGGCATGGAAGTTTGCTGCGGCGGTATCCTGGGGATGGGCGAAACCGAAGCCGATCGCATTGGGTTTGTCGAAGCCCTGACCCGGATTGATCCGGCCCCCACGTCCATACCCATTAACGCCCTGGTGCCCGTTACAGGTACACCGCTGGGTGAGCAGGCCATCGTTGATCCCCTCGACATGGTACGAACCATTGCCGCAGTGCGCATTACCGTGCCAACGGCCAATATTCGTTTGTCGGCCGGCCGTACCCACATGAGCGACGAGGCCCAAACCCTGTGTTTTATGGCCGGGGCCAATTCGATTTTTACCGGCGACAAGCTGCTGACCACCGACAACCCAGGCACGAACCATGACCAGCAACTGATGGCCAAGCTGGGCCTGGAACCACTGACTCCCGAACCCCAGGCACTGTAGTCGACTGGATTAGCTGGATTAGATGGTATAGAAGTACTTGATCCAGTCCTGGTAATGGGTCAGATCGCGCGACTGCTTGCTGATTTCAAAGTTCATGAAGTTGACGGGCCGGACCGGTCGTTTTTTGATGGGCATGGCCGCCTCCTCCGGTGTTCGGTTGCCTTTCTTGGTATTGCAGTGATGGCACGCCACCACGCAGTTTTCCCACTCGTCCCGGCCGCCACGCGAACGGGGCAGCACGTGGTCAATCGTCAGGTTGTGGCCTCGCCGGCTGCAGTACTGGCAGGTGTATTTGTCGCGGTGCATTAGGTTCTTTCGGGTTAGCGGAATGCTTTTATAGGGGGTTTTGATGTAGTACAGCAGCCGAATGACGGACGGTAGCGCCATGTCGTTGTTGACGGTTGCCCCCTGGTGCTCGACACTGGTGGCCTTGCCTTTTAGTAGCAGTACGACTGCCCGTTTCCAGGAGCAGATGTTCAGTGGTTCATAGGACGCGTTTAACAGGAGTACTTTTTTCATCGGGGTTCCTCACGTGTACGAATTCGCCCTGGTGTTTAGCCCTCTATCCCGGTTGATTCGCGCATGGGGCAACGACCAGACGCATTGTCTGTGCAATGAAAAACAAACCATATGAAACTGGCCAAATCGCGTTATGCCAAAGGGGTAATAACGGTCGGAGAAGGTCGCACCCTCACTTTCAACACGGTGTTGCTAATGGCGACATATGGATGTTGAAATAACCTGGAAAAAATTGCCCGCCTCTTTTTAGGGTTGAACAGGGTTGAAACCCTTTGAGTAAAGGTCTTACAGAGCTTGGCAGGCCTTTTTCTAAGTGTACTGCATTTCTGTAGGCGTGTCTAGACTACTACGGCCGTCTCGTAGGCAGTATCGCGTTATTTGGGCCGGTTTGCCGCCAGAGGCGTTTGGCTAGAACAGGCGAAAGTCGCTGAGGCACCCCATGGCCACCAGTCGCACGTAGGCATCGGCGGCCCAAACGGCAAAAAGCGAAATCCAGAAATACTTGCCGTGATGCTCGTTGAGCTTGCTGACCACTGACCAGAGGGTGTGCTTGGCCTGGGAGCAGCCGGATTTGGAGAAGTGGTTGAGGCGTCCGCCAATCAAATGCCGCAGGCTGTGGCACGAAAACACGTACAGGGTCAGGAACAAGGCATCCAGGGTAATGACCAGGGTGCCCAGGCCGACATGGAAGCCGTCCTCGAACTGGGTGGCCTGCCAGACGTGGCTCCAGTGAAACACGACCAGTACCAGGGCCAGGTATAAAAAGTAGCGGTGCATGTTCAGCAGTACAAACGGAAACGCCTTTTCACCGGTATAGTTAATGGGCTTGGGCAGTTCGACGGCACAGCTTGCCGGGTCGTTAAACACGGCCCGGTGGTATACGCGGCGGCAAAAATAACATGTGGCCCGAAAACCCAGGGGCATCCAGATAACCAGAAAGGCCGGGGAGAATTTGACCCAGTTGAAGGTCTCTGGGAACATCGCCGTGAGGTGGGGCGAGTAAAATGGCGAGAGGTAGGGGCCCCATTCGTAATGGGTGTTTTGAAGCACCGCCCAGATGGTATACACCGTGAACAAGGCAAAGGTGACCAGGGAAAAAACGTTTTCGCCCCACCAGGCGTCTTGCCGGTGGGTTTTAAAGGGGCCGCAGGGGCGTGGGGCGACCGGTACGGTTGAGGGATGGGCAATCATAAAATGCGAAGGGGGGACCCGGCTCCGTTGCTTACGAAAACAGCCTTACTATCATAGGCCTATGTCAGGCTGGCATATACGGGTTTTCTCAAGGTTGCTGGCCTCAGGCCTTGGGCCAGCCAATTAGGCGGGTTCGGGGGTTACCATAATAAACAGTTCGGAACCATCCTCGGCCTTGGGGTATTCGTCAATGTGGTAAAAGTGCAGTACGTTTTGTGTGTCGATTAAAAATAGAGGATAGGCCCGATCCCCGAAGCTGTTGATGATGGTTTCGAAGGTGTTGTCCTTTCGGATAACCGTCGATTGGATGGTGGCCCCGTGGTTGGCCAGTTGGGTCATGACCTGGAAGGTCAGGTCGGTGTCAAAAAGGATGTGGCCCCGTACCTCATCGGCCAGTGATTCGCGGATGTTTTCGCCGTATTTTTTGCTGGGCTGCAGCTGGTAAATGTGATCCGAGTCGAAATACTCGGCCATTCTGACCGAGGCCAGCGAGTTGACTTCGTCGTTGGGCGTGATGGCCAGCATGTAGCCCAAATCCGTCAGGTCAAGCTGGCCATCTTGCGTGATGGAGCTTGAGAGAATGTTGGCGTGTAAGGCATTTAGGCCACTGCTGATAGCGGTGTCAACGTTCTGGGCACTGGTGTCAACCAGCACGACGGGGTGCTTGGTTTCCGTCAGGCGTCGGGCCAGTTCACGGGCCCAGGTGTGGCAGCCTACAATCAAAACCCCCTGTGGGCTGGTGGCCGACAGGCCCAGCATTTTGGCGACCGGGCTGATCGTCAGGCTGTAGACGGTAATGGTAATGAGAATGGTAAAGAAGGTCATCGGGATGATCATCTCGGCTTTGGGGTACCCCGATTCCACCAGGCTCAAGGCCACGATGGCCCCGATGGAGGCTGCCACAATCCCCTTGGGGTTCAACAGACTGATAAAGAGCCGTTCGCGAAAGTTCAGGCTGCTGTTGCGTGTCCCAATCAATACGCCAATGGGGCGGGCCACGAACATCACCACGAGCACGTACAAGAGGCTTTTGAAGTTGATCAGGGCCAGGTCGTTGAGGTTGAGGCGCGACGAGAGGATGATGAAAAGAACGGAGATGAGCAGCAGCCTCAGGTTTTCCTTGAACTCGATGACATGCTTGACGGTGATGATTTTCTGGTTGGCAATCAGCAAGCCCATCACCGTGGCAGCCAACAGGCCGCTGTCTTTTTGCAGGGCGTTGGCCGCCAGGAAAAAGGCAAAGAGGAAAGCCAGCGAGGTGGTGCTGTGCAAAAAGTCGGGGATGAAGCGGAAGCGGAACATCTGGATCAGGATGATGGCCCCGATGGCCCCGACCAGCAGTCCCAGGGCAATAAACTTGAGTACGCCAATGATGAAGAACCCCATTGTGTAAAAATTCAGCACAGCGGTGTGCTGCAGCTCGCCATGCTGGATGGCGTCAAAAACGATGATGACGAGCATCCCGCCGATGGGGCCATTGAAGATGCCTTCCCATTTCAGAATGCTGTTGAGTTTGCTCGTTAGTTTGGCATGGCGCAGAATCGGCCCCATGGCTGTTGGGCCGGTAATAATCATCACGGCGCCCAGCAAAATGGCGAGCATGATGTTCATGTCCAGCAGGTAGACGCCGGCGATGGCTACAATCAGCCAGTTAATAAGGGTGGCTACCGACAACAGGTTCTTGATAATCGGCCCATGGAGCGAGAGCTCCTTAAAATTCAGGCTCAGGCCGCCTTCGTACAGGATGATGGCGGCCGAAAGCGACACGATGGGTTTGAGCAGATCGCCAAACAGGGCATCGGGGTGGATGGCCCCAAACACGGTACCTGCCAACAGGCCGCAGACCAGCAGCGGCAGAATGGACGGCAGGCTCATGCGCCAGGCTAGCCATTCGGCAAAAATACCCAGACAAATAATAAACCCCACACTGTGCAAGGGGGAGGGCAGCAACAATTGGATTGGGCCAGCAACAGCTTGCTGAAAGGATTCTAGAAACAAAAGCAACCCCTGCACGATTACGCTATACATAGATAGTAAGTCTTTATTTTAACATGGCTTGTCCGGCCGCCATACTGGTGTTCACAAAGAACCTGCGCGGCGATTGGATTTTTAACACCCTGTAAAAAATAGCTCTGGGTTTGTCGGGTTTCGTGAACAGCCCCTTTTATTCAGAGGTGGCGCATGTTGAGTGGTGGGGGTGCCCCATGGTAGTATCGGCCTACCAGGTTTCAAAAAAAAAGTATGTATAAATGAGTAACTACAATCGGGAGGGTGCCGATGGGTGTCGTGGCCAGTAAACCAATACCTTTACCAGAAAGCCCTATTGGGTGTCCGGTTGATTCGCTGTTGCGGCTGATTACCGGCCAGTGGACGCTGTATTTGATGTGGCGCCTGCACCATGAAGGCCCCAAGCGCTTTGGTCAACTCAAGCGTGATCTGGGGGGGATTTCGGCCAAGGTGCTTACCGAGCGGCTGCGCATGCTCGAGGAGTACGATCTGGTACAGCGTGACGTGAAACCGACCCGGCCGCCCGAGGTTACCTATACCTTGACGCAGCGGGCCCGCGAGCTGTTGGAGATTATGTCGCCGCTGTACCAATTGGCGTGCAAGTGGGCCAAGGAAGCCGAGTGGGATCGCTAATCGTCAATCCAGCAGGCGTCAATCGTTTCGGGTTGTGACAAGGCACGGCCCGGGGCGGCTTTAGCAATGCCGCCGAGCATGCCGTCGAAGACCACGTTGTGAACCGGGCTGACGGCCCACCAGTACAGCAGCCCCAGCAGGCCTTTGGGAATGAACATGGCCGACTGGATTAAGGCCACCCGGTTGGGAGACACCTGCCTGAGGCGGTATTGCAGGTAGGCTTCGCCGGGTACTTTCATCTCGGCTTTCAGGTGCAGTCGTTCCGGGGGTTCGACACGGATCACCCGCCAGCAGTCCAGCGCATCGCCTACGCTGACGGTGTGTTGATCCTTGCGCCCCCGGCCGTAGCCCACCCCGCCAAACAACAAATCCATGGCGCCCCGGATTTGCCAGAGCAGGCGGCTGGAATAATAGCCACTGGCCCCGCCGATTTCCACCACCGGTTGCCACACATCTTCCAGTCGGCCTTCGATAATAATCTCGCGGTTGTCCTGGTAGTAGGTACCGCCCGACCAGTCGGGATCACCGGGGTAGGGCAAGGCGGCATCCGGCATTTCACCGGCGTCCGTCCAGTGGCTGGTGACCTGGTTGTCCTTGACCCGAAGCAGGGCGAGGTTAATGGCTTCCTCGGCCGTAAACACCTTTTGCACAATGAGATCGCGAATGCGATTTTCCTGGCAGACCACCGGGTTGCGCAACCCTTCGGCCAGCGGGCGGGCAATGTAGTTGGGGACGGGTGTCACCAGTCCTATCCACCACGAGCTGATGGTGGTGGTGAAGAACGGAATGGACACAATCCATCGCGGCCGAAGCCCGGCACAACGGGCGTAGGTGTTCATCAGTTCGGCATAGGTCAGGATGTCGTCGCCGCCGATGTCAAACATGTCGTTGAAGGTGGCCGGGTTGTTCAGGCAGCCCATCAGGTATTGCAGCACGTTGCGGATGGCAATGGGCTGGCAGGGGGTGTCTACCCATTTGGGGGTAATCATGGCCGGCAGGCGTTCGACGATGTAGCGCAAAATTTCGAAGGAGGCGCTGCCGGAACCGATGATCATGGCAGCCCGCAGCACGGTTAGTGGGGTGGGGCCCTCGCTCATGATCAGGGCCACTTCCGTTCGCGAGCGCAGGTGCGGGCTCAGGGTCCGCTTGGGGTCGTTAACGCCCAGGCCGCTCAGGTAAATAATCTGCTGCACGTTGTGGCGGGCGGCCGTGTCGCGCAACAGGCAGGCGGCGGTTCGGTCGACCTGCTCAAAGTGATCGTGGTGGGTGGCATTCATTGAATGCACCAGGTAGTACACATGCGAGCAACCCGAAACCGCGCGGTCCACGGCATCGGCATCCAGGGCATCGGCGGCCATCAATTCCACATTGGGGTGGTTGGCCCAAGGGCGGTTGCGCAGCTTGGAAATGCTCCGGCTGACTGCCCGGACACGTACCCCGGCTTCCAGCAGCAGGGGCACCAATCGGCCACCGACGTAGCCGGTTGCCCCTAATACCAGTACGGTGGTTACGGAAGGCTCGTCGGGTGTGGGCATAGGCGAAAAGAAAGGCGGTGTTAAACCACGGAACTGACCTTAACCGGGGTGTACCGGCATTTGGTGCGGTACGACGTTAAAAGAAGCGCAGCAAGCCGGGTAAAAACGAAAACTGTTTGTTGCCTTGGGTGGCGGCGGTCATGCGCTTAACGGCACGGCGGCCCATAAACTGCGGGAACTCGTCGATCTCGCTTTGATAGGTCCATAAGGCAAAGTTGTCGGGGGCCACCAGTTTCATTTGCACCACGCTGTAGCGACCACCCAGGGGGGGCTCGGTTACCTGCAACGGGCTTTGGCTGGTTTTGAAACGGGAGGTGTTGTACTTGGGCGGACGAATCAACGTGGAGACAAGCACGGCATCGGCTTCATCCGGGCTCGACATCAAATCAAAGCCTTCCTTGATGAGGGTCTGCTCTACGTACAGGTTAAACTTCTGGGCAAAGGCCTTGTTGTCCCGCAGCTGGCCGTGCAGGGGCTCCACGTAAATCCGGTGCACGTCCTCGATGGTAACGTAGCGGTTCTTGACCACCTTGTCCGAGGAAAAGGGCTTGTCATCGTCCACTTCCAGCTTGAACTCCTCGGGCTGCAGCGCCTGCTCTATGGCTTTGCGCTGCGGCACGCTCATGCTGTCGGCATAAGCGACATGGGGGGCTGGTACAGCCAAAAGTAGCGCGAAGGTCAAGCTCAGGGGAATGCCCCAGGGGTGTTTCATCAATCCAGCTCAAACGTATTGGGGGACTATGGGCCAAGCCTGCTTGTGGGGTGTTTAAGGGGGAAATCCGTCAAACGGGCCTGATGCTCCCATTAAACCACAGTTCAGCTGGGGCTTGATGGGGGTCGGGTGCAAATCAACCGATTGGTTGAGACCCGGCTTGAGAACCCGGTTTTGTGCCGGTGGGGGGTGTAGCGGTGTTCAGGGCGGCTCGGTGGGCCAGGGCCTGCTCCACGGCTTCGTCGGGGCTGGCGGCGAGTACGTTAATGTGGCCCATTTTGCGGCCTGGCCGGGCGCTGGCCTTACCGTACCAAACCCCATGGCTGTTGGCCGGCAAGCTGGCCGCCCAGGCCACAGGATCTACGGTTAGGTTCATGTTTAGGTCCGGGTTTAGGTCCGGGTTGCGGGGCAAGTGGTCACCAAGCAGGTTGACCATGGCTGCCCCGCCAATGCCTGGTTTGAGGCTGGGTTCTGACAGAGGCAGGCCGCAGACGGCGCGCACATGCTGTTCAAATTGCGAGCAGACCGCCGCATGCTGTGTGACGTGGCCGGAGTTGTGTGGCCTGGGGGCGCATTCGTTAATCAGCAGTTGACCGTCGGCCGTGACAAAAAACTCCACGCACAGCAACCCCCGGTAATCCAACAGGGTCAGTATACGGTTGGTCAGGTGCTGTGCCGCCTCGGCCATCGTGGCATCGACGGGGGCTGGCCACTGGGTGGTATCAAGGATGTGGTGGCGGTGGTGGTTCAGGAAAGGCCAGTAAAAGGCTGTTTGGGTTTCGCCGCCTTGGGTCAGGGTGGTACGGGCACCAATGACGGAAATCTCAAAGGCCAGCGCTACCCAACTTTCCACAATGTAGGGTTGGTCCAGAGCCGCTTTTTCCAATACGCCGGCCAGATCTGTTGGGTGGTCGAGCCGGTACTGGCCCTTGCCGTCGTAGCCGAAGCCGGCGGTTTTCAGCACGCATGGGGTGCCAATACGGGCCACGGCCGCTTCGACGGCCGCGCGGTCACTCAGGTTGGCCAGCGCCTCAAAGGGGACGGTTGGCAGGCCGTGGGTGCTGAAAAACGTTTTTTCCTGCAGGCGGTTGGAAAACGTTTCGAGGGCCTGTTTGTTGGGGTAAACCGGTACGCCCAGCCTGCTCAGGGTGTCCAGAGCGATGGGGGACACGTTCTCGAACTCCAGGGTCACCAGATCCGTCTGCCGTGCAAAGTCGGCCAAGGCATCGGTGTCGGTATAGTCGGCCTGTATAAACCCGTCGGCAACCTGGGCGGCCGGTGGGGCCATGCCGTCGTTGGTGTCGGGGCCGAACACAATGACCTTCAACCCCAGGGCATGGGCGGCTTCGGTACTCATGCGCCCCAACTGGCCGCAACCCAGAATACCAAGGGTTTGAACGGGTGTTTGGCTGGGATTAGTGGAAGAAGCGTTCACTGAAAACCTTGTCGGTTTGTTGTTGACGAAACGCGTCGAGCCGGGCGCGGTATTCCGGGTACTTGTTACCCAGAATGGACGTGGCCAGCACGGCTGCGTTGTAGGCACCGGCCTTGCCAATGGCCAGGGTACCCACGGCCACCCCCGACGGCATTTGTACAATGGACAGCAGCGAATCGATGCCGCGCAACGCTTTGCTTTGCACCGGCACACCAAGTACCGGCAGGCTGGTTTGGGCGGCAATCATGCCGGGCAGGTGGGCGGCACCGCCGGCCCCGGCAATAATAACCTCTACGCCACGCTGGGCTGCTTCGTGAGCAAAGGCGGTCATCCACTGTGGGGTGCGGTGGGCCGAGACAACCATGGTCTCGTGGGGGATACCAAACTCGGTGAGCATGCTGTGGGTGTATTTCATCGTCTCCCAGTCCGAGCGGCTGCCCATTACCACCGAGACAAGCGGGTTGCTGTCGGAGCTGGGGCCGGGTGACTCGTCGGTGGCGTGCTTGTCGGTTTTCTTGTCGGTATGTTTTTCGTCTGAATGGTCGGCCATGGGTAGGGGTCTCTTTTTCCTCTCAAAAAATTGTTAGGGGCTAGGTTACTTGGTGCCGCTTGGGCTACCTGTGCTGCCAGGGCTGCATGCCCGTTGCAGACGGTCATCTACTGCCTGCCAGGCGTCGTCGTCCGGGACGGCCTCAATCAGTATTATATCGTGGCCAGCCTGATCGAGCCGATGCAGGGTGTCGAACAGGTGCCGGGCGTACTCGGCGGGGGAGGCGGGCATGGTTTCCCATGCCAGGATTGCGGGGGTGGCCAGCGAGGCGGGCCGATCCCCACGGCTGACGACGGCAATTTTTTCCAGGGCCTGGCCCACACGATGCAGGGTCTCGTCGAGCCGTTCGGGGGTTACCAGCGAGCAGGCGGTTTGGGGGGCATAGTGCCGTGCATGGCTGCCAGGGGCGCGTACGGTTTGTTCGGGTTGCTCGGCTTGTGTCATCGTCGGGTGCTCCGCGATTGGGGCTGAAACGGCATAGCCCAATACGGCTTGCAGTTGCCCAGGTGTAATGTGGCCCGGCCGCAGCAGGGTGGGGCGGCGATTCGGCAGGCCGCTGCAATCGACAATGGTCGATTCGATGCCCACAGGGCAGGGACCACCGTCTACCATGCCCGCCAGAGCCGGATGGTTGGGCAGTCGTACATGGGTCGGCAACGTGGGGCTTAGTCCCTGAAAAGGGTTGGCCGATGGGGCCGCCAGCCCCAGGCCGCTTTGGGCCAGTATTTGCTGAAACACCGGATGGCTGGGGCAGCGTAGCCCAACCGTGTCTTGTCCGCCGGTAACCAGAGACGGCACGTGCCCGGCCTTTTTCAGTATCAGTGTCAACGGGCCGGGCCAAAACGCGGCGGCCAGTTGTCGGGCTTCGTCGGGAATGTCCACGGCCCAGTCGTCCAAGGCCTCGGCACTGGCAATGTGCACAATGACCGGATGGGTTTCGGGGCGTCCCTTAACGGCAAACAGGTGGGCCAGGGCCGCTTCGTTGCAGGCATTGGCCGCCAGGCCGTACACGGTTTCAGTGGGTAGCACCACCAACAACCCTTGCTGCAGGGCGTCTACAGCCTGCTCTGGCGAGCAGGCCGTCGGGGCAACGAGCGGGTGTGTGGCGGTGGTGGGTAGAGACATAGGCGTCGAGATAAAGCGTGGGGGGGTAGGGAGTACCTTAGCCAACGGTGCGTTTAGCCAACGGTGCGTTTAGCCAACGGTGCCGAGGCCGGCGGCAATCCCTTCAATGCTTGAGACAATGGCACGATCCAGGTTGTCGCGAACGTCGGGGTGGGCCGTCGGGCTGTTGGGGTCGTAGTGGCGGTGGCGTTCGAGCAGGGCCACCTGAATATAGTTGAGCGGGTCGAGGTAGGGCTCCTTCAGCTCAATGGATTGCTTGATGGCGGCATCTTCGGTGCGGCACAGCAGGTCGCTGCCGGTAATTTCGGTCACGCGTGCAATGGTTCGGCGGTACTCGGTTTCAATCAGCGATAAAATGGCTTGGCTGACGGCCTGATCTTCCACCAGCGACCCGTAGTAGCGGGCAATGCTGATGTCGGTTTGGCGCAGGGCCAGTTCGCTGTTTTCAAGCAGGCTGGCAAAGAAGGGCCAACGTTGGTACATCGTCTTTAGCGTGTCCAGGTGGCCGGCATCCTGTTGCACGTACTGATCCAGCGCGTAGCCCAACCCGTACCAACCCGGCAAAATTTGGCGGGATTGAAACCATCGAAACACCCAGGGGATGGCCCGCAGATCGGCCACGCTTTTCATGGCCCGGCGCTTGCTGGGCCGCGAACCGATTTTAACCAGCTCTACCTCCTTGGGGGTGGCCTGGTCAAAGTAGGTTAAAAAGCCTTCGTTGTGGTGTACCAAATTCTGGTAGTGGCTTAGGGCAAAGTCGCCAATGGCTTCGGCAGCAGTTTCCCATTCGGCCAGGGGGTCGGCGTCCTGGTCCACATGTTTTTTCAGCACGGCACTGTACAGGTTTTCCAGGTGGGTCAGGGCAATGTCGGAAACGTTGTAGTAGCTCGACAGCACCTCGCCCTGCTCGGTTTGGTCCTGGCCGTATTCGACGGCATGGGCAGGCAGGGCTCGAATGGCCCGGTGTGACGGGCCACCGCCCCGGCCAATGTTGCCACCCCGGCCATGGAAGAAGCGAACCTTGATGTCGTATTGTTTTGCCACCGCCACCAGAGCTTTCTGGGCCTTGTACAGTTCCCAGTTGCTGTTAAAGTAGCCGCCGTCCTTGTTGCTGTCCGAGTAGCCCAGCATAATCAGTTGCTCGTGGTCGTGGCATGCCAGCTGAATGCGGTAGGCCTCGTTTTCGTAAAGGGCCTGCATAATATCGGCTGCGTTGCGCAGGTCGGCCACGGTTTCAAACAGGGGCACAATCTGCAGGCGGCTGTGGTAGTGCTGATGCCAATCCTGGTAGAACAGCCCCATGTTTTTCACAATCAGCAGGGCGCTCAGCACGTCGGTGGGGCAGTGCGTCATCGACAAAATTAGGTACTTGCAGCTGTCCGGGCCAATGTTTTGCTGGGCCTTGTCGGCCATGTCGAGCATGCCGTAAATGCGGCATGCGTTGGCCAGCTGGTCGGCGCTTACGCCGAACCATTCGGCCGGTATGGTATCCAGCTGGTGGGGCTGGGCGACCTTGGCCGATAAAATTTCCTGGGTCAGCAGTGTCTCGGTGGCCTGGGTGCATGGGTCATTGGTTTGGCTGCTGGCCGGCTGGTTCGACGAGGCGGCCAAAATAACCCGGGCGGCCAGGTTCAGGTTTTGCGTGTCTTCGCGCAAATCGATACTGGCAAAGTGGAAGCCGTACAATTGCACCTTTTGTCGAAGCTGCTGCAGCTGGTTGCGGGCCGACCGCAGGTACCCGTGCTCGGCCAGGCCGTCGGCAATCAGATCGAGATCGGCCAGCATCTGTGCCGGGTTCTGGTAGCTGAAGGCGGGCATGGACTGCAGGCCAATCATCAGTTGTTTTTGCAGCGAGTGGGTCAGGCGTTGGCGAATCAGCGTCAGCTTTAACCGGTAGGGCTCGCGCTTCAGCAGAATCTCGTAGTTGCGCGTGTCCAGGCTGCTTTGGCGCATGGCTTCCAGGTCGCCGTCAATGGAATTGGCCAGGGCGTCGTTAAGAGGAAGCTGGTAGCCGGCATGGCTAAGCTGCTCGCCAATGGTATGCAATTCCTGAATGTAGCGCAGGATGATGCCCTCGTGCTGGGCATGCAGGGCCTCGGCAAACACGCTGGGGGTCACGTAGGGGTTGCCATCCATGTCACCCCCCACCCAACTGCCCAGCGTAATTTGCTTGGGGGGCAGGGGCAGATCGGTTTGGTCGGGAAAGCACAGGCGGGTAACGTGCACCATTTTTCGGTGAAAGCGAAACAGCGTGTCGTACAGGGTTTGGGTAAAGTAGGCCAGAATCTGGTTTACTTCGTCAATGGGCCGGGGCTTGCTCCAGCGACTGAACTGCGTGGCCCACAACACCTCAATACGTTCGGCCAGCCGGTCCAGCAGAATCTCTTGGTGCACGCGGGTTAGTTTGGACGAATGCAGTTGCCGGATTAAATCGAAGATGGCCCGCTGGTGGTTCAGAATGGTGCGCCGAACGATTTGTGTGGGGTGGGCCGTGGCCACCAGGCGTACTTGTGCTTTTTCCAGCCCCGACATCACGTCGGTGTACGAGGCGCCCTGGCCAATCAGTTCGTCAAAGGCCTCAACCAACCCCTGTTCGTGGGTCTGGAACTCGGTGGCCTGGTGGTAGCCTTCCACAATGCCGGTTAGGGTCAGGAACAGCCGAAAGGCGGAGGCGGCCCGTTCCAGCAGCTGGATGGTTTCCAGTTCGGTATGGCCCGACAGTTGCTCGGCAATCAGGTTTTGGAAAGCTTCGAAGCTGGCCTGCTTGGAGTCGGCCCGGCTACGCTTGGCCGCCTGGCGCATGCGCTCAATAAAAATGTAAAACCCTTCGCCCTGATGCTCCACCAGTATTTTGCCCAGCAGGGCCCCGAGCAGCCGCACGTCGGTGTTCAGCATATTGGGGGCAGTGGCGGTGGTGGTGGCGGCGGTTTGACGATCGCGGCCGGGTTTGCTGCCGTCGCCTTCCTCGCCGTCGGTGCTGACCTTGGGCAGCGTGGCCTTGATGCGCTGGTACAGCGACAAGTGATCGAGCGGCTGGGTTTGCTCGTCACAGAGGCGTGCAGGTGGGCTGGTTCGGGGCGGGTTGGTCATGGAGCTGGTCATGGGGTTGGTCCTGGCAGGTCAAACCGGGGTTGGGTCAACAGGATAAATGGGGTTAATCGGGTCAATGGGAGTAACGGCGTTAAGGGGGTACGGTAAAACCCTGTTTGAGGGCGGGGCAGGCTGTCCCAGACTGTCCTAAGCCGTTTCAGACCGTTCCAAACCAGTGTACGGCGTTTGTCGTCCAAACTCAATACAACCGCGTGTTTCCTAACAAAAAACCGGCTTTGCGAGGGTGCGGCCAAGGGCCTTCCAAGGACCTTAAAAGGGCCCTCCAAGGGGGGGTGGCCGCCCCTCGCAATAAAAACCCGAACCAGGCACACCACCAGAGAACCTGATATACCCTGATACAACCTGATACAACCTGATAATTCCCGTTATTCGATCAGCCTGGGCACGTGGAGAAACCAGGCGATGACAGGAAACTACAGGAAACTACAGGAGACGACAGGGCATTACAGGGCTTTATAGACTGTTGCAGAATGCGCGCAGCAGTTATTTCGTTTGTCTTTTTTTGGGCGGCGTACCGAATCCGCCGGATCCACCGGTTCTGCCAGTTTTACCAGTTCTGCCGGTTCTACCAGCGTTTGGCAACGGGCCTCAAAGGCATGGTGACCGTACCAGGCGGTTCAGGCAACGTGAGGGAATACCGGAGCCGTCTACCCTACGATCGTTGCTTTTGAGGGTGCCCTGAACAGTGACAGTGGCAGTGGCAGGGGTGGGGGCGGGCGGCTTGCGCCCAGTGGTTTATCGCGAACTCCTCAACCTTAATTAATGGGGGGTACCGTGTACGGTTACGCCGGAATGACTATGCCGGGATGAATACGCCACGATGAGCGGATGCGCTAATGTCGGCGCAGGTCGGCATGGGTCTGGTTACCACGACAGACACCATGACGCGTTATAACCCTTCATGACGATTAGGGGGAACACCAACGTAAACCGATATATCAATAATATATATCTTAGCTTGGACTTTGTCTAGGGGTTGGCCCAAGGGGCCTTACAATCTGTTACAGAGGATGAGGCGGGGGTGGCAGGCAATAGCGCGGCTTGTACCGGTTTTATTGCTACGGTATGCTCGTGTTGTCGCAGAGCAAAACGCGCCTCCCCCCAATTCGGTACGTAATCGTAGGACCCCGCCTGATGCCTGTTTCCCCGCTGTCGTCGCTTTTACCCGCCTCGTCTGCCCCCCGGTTTGGGGTGGGCAACCGCCGCTGGTTTTTGGGGCGCTCGGCACAGGCAGTCGGTGGCGCTGCGGCGGCGGCGACCTTGGGGCCGCTGGGTGATGTGTTTGCCCCGACCGTGGCCCGGGCCCAGGAGGGCGAGCAGCGCACACCCCCCAACGACGTGATTGCCGAGTGGCGGCGCTTTGCCGATAATTTTGGCCGCGAGCATGATCTGGATCTCAGTGGCCGGGGCAGTCGAATAGCATTTATTTGTTTATCAAATCGATTACGAGGCGAGGACGTTGTTACGGATTTGGATCATGCACGAAAGCAACGGGCCATGCTAACCGGGTTAGGCGGCTTAATACCGAATGCCGAGTTGATTGATTTTCCCCTGAAAGATTTGAACCAGGCCGACTACTGGGACATTGGCGATAGCGGTAGGGGGGATCTGGTGGTTTATAAGCGTGGTTTACCAGGCACTATAGCTGATAATGCCCAGGGTATATCGGAAATGATGGAAGGTATATTGACAACCGAGCTGAAAACAGTGACACGCATGCTAAATACCATCGCTTCTGAAGAAAAAGGCAAGTATCAAGTGATACATTTGGCTGTGGGTATGTCAAATTTTATTGCCATGGATCGGGTGTATAGTTTGCTGGAACGTCATAGTGATCAGTTCCCCAACATTCGTCAGTTGGTGTATAACCCCGATGATGATCGTGCAGGTAACCGTCTGGCTTTAACCAATAATCCCGAAGACCGCTTGACGAAAATGCGATTGCTTAAGCAGTATTTTGATGCCCATTTGATTTTAAAGCCCGATGAAGGTCGGCTGGCTACAATGCTTGGCGCGTATCGTGATGCCCTAAAAAAAGTAGTGGATGATGCGGATGCGGTTTTGGTTCTTCCCTTTGGCAACGATCAAGATGAATTGGAAACGTACCGTGAAGCTGGGTATGGCACGGATGATTTTGTGAGTTTGTTTACGAGAACCGGTGAAGAATTGAATGATGCTGTGATTCGAGTGGCAGGAAGTAATGTCAATAACACGGTGATGGACTTAAGTGATGACACCATCAGTACGTCGTCCATGCCTGGTACAGAGACAATACTACCGACCATAGCGGCACCCGGTCACCGGGTTGTCGTGACAATGCCTCCCAGACAAGAGGGCGGCCGTCCGAGGAGCTTGGTACGAACAGGTACTTCTGTATCCACGGCGCTGGGCGTGGGTGCGGTGGCGATGGCTCGACGGGCTAGTGACAACCGCTTAACAGCCCGTGAGACGGTACAATTAATCCAGCGCACTGCCTACCCACACAGCAACCTGACCCGTCGGCAAGTGGGTGCAGGGTTGTTGGATTTTGAAAAATTGTTGACGGAAGCAGAAAAGCTTAGAAACGGCAATTAACCGAATTTTCAGCAGCTCTCTTCAACCGGCGGTGGTGGGGGCATGTAATAATCTTCGTCATCCATACCGCTGGTGGTTTCTTCAACCGGCGGTGG
>JAGQHJ010000039.1 GCA_020431915.1 Cyanobacteria bacterium HKST-UBA04
TTCCGACTCGATTTGATCGATGGGGGCCCCAATGGGACACAGCAAAATCAGCCACGGATCAACGGCCTTGATGGCTTTGGCCACGGTCATGGCCACCTCCGGCTTGGAGACAAAATCCAGGTACAGGGCGCCGTAGGGCCGAATATGCCCCACTTCGATGAGGTTGCCCTGGCACAGGGCCCGAAAGGTCCCCACCTGAACCTGAATCCAGGCCGTGAGCTCTTCCTCGCTCAGGGCCATGGTGTGGTGCCCGTAGTTTTTCGGGTCGGGGTAGCCAATAAGCCCCCCCACAGAGCAGTCGTAGCTGCGGGCACGCTGGATGTCCTTGAACACGTCAATCGGGTGGCCATCGTGCACACAGGCCGGTATGTTAACCGAACTGACCGATTCGAGCAGCTCGATATTGCGCCCTTCAAAGTAGTGGCGTTCCATCGTCAGACCGAAGTTGGTGTTTAGGTCCAGGTGACGGGTGACATCCTTTGGGGCAGGCGAGGCCTTGGGGCCCTTGATAACGGCAGCGCCGCCACGGTTGCCACGGTTCGGGCCGCCGCCACCACCACGTCTATTGGAGGGTTTAAAAGGTTTGTTCATGGCCGAAGGTCTCTGGGAGGTCCTGTCTCATTTCTATATACGCATTTATACGCATTGTAGCCGAAACCCCACCGATATAAAACGCCTCCACACGTTGCGTGCCCGGCCAGTGCGTGCCGTGTGGTCGCGCAAAAGAAAAAGGTGATTGACGTCTCTTAATCGTCAATCACCAAATTTATGACTTGCCTACCCAATCAAAAAATTGAAAGGCTCATCGTACCCAATGCGTCCTGCCTCGTCCCTTAGATAAAAGCTTTGGTTGCGTTTGGTTTATGCGGTTGTACGCTCTTAAGAGCAAAGGGTTTATTTTTTGCTCTTGGCCTTGCGGTAGGATTTAATCGATTCAGGATTAATCGAAACCCACGCATAGGAAGCGTCTTCCTTGACCTTGGGCACCTTGGCCACGAAGGTACCGCCGTAACGGCCCCGCTCGAAGCGCACGTACCCTTGTTCACCCAGCTGCTGCAACGCCTTGCGAATGGTGTTGCTGCTCACGCCGAGATCGTCCGCCAATTTGCTCATTGACGGCAGCTTGTCGCCCACCTTGGTGTTCTGGGCAATGTAACCCTTGAGATGGCGCTCGACCTTCTCGTAGTTGTAAAAAGCGGCGTCCTTGGCCGGTACAAAAAGCGAAGCAGCTTCTTCGGTGCTGATAAGCTGGTCTGCACTCGGTTTGCGCAGCACATAGGATCCATAGCGTCCGCGCTTGGACTGGATGATGCCTTGCTCGTTGACCCGGCACATGGCGTCATGCACGGTCTTGATACTAACCTTCAGCACCTTGGCCAGATCCAGGTGGCTGGGAAGCTTGTCGCCAATGTCATAGTTGTCTTCAATCAACTGTTTCAAGTCGCGCTCGACCTGATCAATCAGGGTTTCCGACTCGATGGCGCCAGCTACTTCGTTTTCAGCCAGCTCAGGAACGGCGTCAAGGAACCAGTTGGCCTTGTTGCCACGGGCACCCCGGTTTTCAATGATACCGATGCCGGACAAGTACTCCAGCGCCAGGCGGGTGGTGTTGGGAGCACTGCCAATAATGCGGGCCAGTTCTCTGGCCGACGGCAGGGCTTCGCCCACTTCCAGCTCACGCTTGAGGATAAACTGCTTGATGGCAATCACAGCCTGATCGCGCTTGGAGGTTAGTTTGCGAATCTTCTGGTTGTCCGCTTTCGGGTTACGAATGACCGTACCGATGCGCTGCTTGGATTCGACATACCCTTTGTCCTCAATAAAGCGGATGGCGTTTTGAACGGTCCCGACACTGACGCCAAGGTACTTGGCCAAGTCGGCCTTCTTGGGCATCAACATCGATTCGTTCAGTTTCTTTTTCTTCAGCCCGTCGTCGATCCAATCCATCAACCACTGGGCTATCAACCCGTCCTTGGTGGCACCGGGCAAATCAAAATCTGGTTTTGCTTTTGGAAATGCCGACAGATCAATTCGATCGAGGTCGGTTTTCTTCAAAACAGCGTAGTCGTTGGCAGGAGACGCGCTACTGGATGCTTGATCCAGATACGGCTTAATAAGCCCACCGCCCTTTTGAACCGTTGGTTCTTTTTTAGACGTTTTAGCTGTTTGTTTGCTAGATTTAGCCATAAGCCCACGTCCTCCGCGTAACACTTACCGTAATACTGAAAAAAGCCTTGTCGTGGCATCGAAAATTTGAAAAGAGAGCGTAAACAGATAACCTGATTAACCCTATAATGATGCCCTTAATTAACCCTGATGTTTATATTAAAACAACCCGATCTGTAAACGTGCTATGGAATTGTTTAAAAAAGCAGCCATCTAAGATTGTATTAATATTCGATCGTTATATAGGGGGAAATTAAACCGGCACAGTCAGAGCGAGTAAAAAACCGGAAAACCAGGCAACGTGGGGAGACCAAATTGGTTGTGGTGGTCTACGCACAGGGCGCCGGGCGCCGGTGCTTAATAAGGAAACAGGTCGGGTGAAGTTGTCGTCAACGGCCCTGGTCGGCCATGGCCCAGGTAAAACTGGATGAGGGAGGCTAAAGGCAGAGAGTGACAGAAAGAGACGGATGAAAACGAGACCCTAACTGTTTGGCACAAAGGCCGGTGTCCTTATTGTTGAGAGTTGTTGAGAGATTAGATTATGGAAACCAAAGGCGCCAGCAGGGTTGTCCCCTAGTGACCCCTTGCCTAACGGTGCCGTCGGGCAAGTATTATTAGAATAGTAGAATGTATCTTACTCTTATAAAAACATCGCGGCAAGATGTTGTAAAGCGCACAATAACAGATGCGAGGCATTGAATCCGGGTTAAGGTTGAATAAAAAGCCGTCCCTGCCTAGGCAAATCGGGACTTTGCGCGTTGTTTATTCAAAGGTGGATGTTGTTACAATTCCACACAATATCGACCGGATGGACCGGCTTGGTGTTCATCCGTGGCCGCCCGTGCAGTATCTTCCAAATAGACCCGATTTGCTTGACCCGATAAAAGTACCCCCTACCCGCCCCATGATTACCCCCCTTTACTACCAAACCACCGGCGCTAATCGCTTGTTTAAGCCATTCATGCCCGCTGCAAGCACTCCTTCAGCCGTAGCGGGCCGAAGTACCGTGGTACCGTCTGCCTACGACAAGCTCTTGGCACTGCATCAGCTGGCCAAGTTTCGCCATGCCTTTGTGGCCCAGGTGGAACTAAACAACGGGGCCTCGGCCATCGGCGTGAGTCGGCCGGGCTATACGGCCGAACAAGCGGCCATTACCCAGTTAAACAATGCCGGGTTGGTCAGTTCGGCCAACCCCATCAAGGCCATCTACATCGCCCACAGCGATCCCACCAAGACCATTCAGCCCAGTGAGCAAGACATGGCCGAGTGGTTCAGAACCCCCATGCCCCAGTCGGTTTACCAACCAGACACCCTGTACTTTACCCTGCAATGGCACCCCAATGGCACCCGATCCGTGATTTCCAAACCCTTGGCTCAGTTTCTACCTATTCCCGTTTTTCGCCAAGCCTCCGGTTTTGCCGAGCTGTTAAACGGGACACTGCCCGAGATTACCATTAGTCCACGGGCATCGGCTGTGACCTATAACCGCCAGTTACCGGTTCAAACCCTCATTAACCTGGCCATGGACACCCAGCAGCAGCTTAACCAGTCGGCCCAGTCCGGGTTGTCTCGCCATGGGTTTGTCGTCGGTTCCCTATCGTCCGTATACACGCGCAACGGGGTGTTATCGCGTAAACAAGCCGTTGCCAGCCACATGGAATGGACGCCATGGGGCGGGCTGTACCGGGCACTGCCTACCGTCGTCGAAGCCGCCCAACGATCCATTGAGCCCTTGGCTCGGCTATGCGGCCCCAACTCCAACCACTGCCACACCCACGTCGATGCCTTGGTGCTGGCTGGCCAGCCGGACCCGGCCAACATGGTCACGGGCCTGCAAACCCTCATCAAGAACCGGCATTTCCAGGGCTTTGCCTCCAACGACACCATGCTTGTCACGGGGCAACCAGGGGGGCAGGTTGCCATCACCACCCTCGGCGAGCTGTTTGGCTCAGTTTAGCCTGACCTAGGCCGGCTGCCGCGTCCAGGGTTTCAGATGGTGCTCAACCACCTGGCCAAACAACGACAGCAAGAGGCACAGCACAAAATACATGGCGCTGACGATGAGGATGACCTTGAAGGCCTCGTCCCAGCTCCGCTCAATGAGGATGTTGCTGGCCTTGGCCAGCTCGAGCATGCCCATCGAAACCAGGGAGGTGTCCTTGAGCAGGGTATTGAACTGGTTAATGAGGGCCGGAACCATCCGAGCCATAGCCTGGGGCATGGCCACGCGCAGAAAGACCTGTACCGGATTGAGGCCCAGAACCAGGGCGGCGTTAAACTGGGTTTCATCCAGGGATTCAACGGCTGCCCGGATAATCTCGGCCACAAAGGCCCCGTTAAAGGTGGCCATGGCAAACACGGCCCGCTCGAAGGGGGGCACCGGCAACAGCACGAAGATCAGAACCAGGTACAACACCAGCGGCATGCTGCGAATACTGTCGACATAGAATGTCCCGAACCAGTTGAATGGCGGAGGCATCAGGAAACGCACCATGGCCAGCAGCACCCCAATGAGCATGGTAAACACCGACCCGACGAGCGTCAGCCATAGGGTCATACTCAGGCCCTTGGCCAGCAGGGTCCAGTCGGCCGGGGCCAGCAAGAAGACGCTGTGGTCGATCATCATGCCCACCCCCGCTGCATGGGCTCGATCGGTCCGGCCGGCGGCTGCCAGGGAATATCAAAGTCGTCCCAGTCGTCGGGGTTGAGCATGGGCTGCCGGGCCCGGTTCAACCACAAGTCGAGCCCCTTAAAGGCATAGGTAATGGCCAGGCACAGGCCCATATAAAACAGCAGGGCCACGGCAAAGAACTGGAAAAACAGAAAGTACCGTGCCGACAACTGCTCAAAGGCATAGGTCATGTCGAGCACCCCGACAAAATAAATAATCGAGGTGTTCTTGGCCAGGTTCATAAACGTATTGGCCAGGATGGGCAGTACCCGGAGCAGCCCCTGGGGCATCAGGATGGCCGTGATGCGTTGCAGGTTGTTCAGGCCCAGCACGCGGGCTGCCTGCAGCTGGCCGTCTTCCACGCTTTCAATGCCGCCCCGAATCACCTCGGCCAGAAATGCCGATGCCCACCCAGACAACGACAGCAGGCCGGCCAAATCCGATCGGAGCTGCAAGCCATAGTAGAAAAAGAACAGGACGATGAGCAGCGGCACGTTTCGAAACAGCTCCACGTACAACCACCCCAGCCAATAGAGTTTTGGGATGCACCGCGCCTTGCACAGGGCGATGAAGCAACCCAGTACAAACCCAATAATGCCGGCCTGGGCAAACAGGGTCAGGGTGGTGGTGGCCCCCTCCAAGAAAACGGGAATGCTTTCATGGACCATGTCCAACAGTTGTGGGTCAGCCCAACCCAGCCAAGGCAGCAGCCCCTCGATGATCATGGCCTGGGGCCCTCGTCGCTGTCGTTGTGATGCGCACGCGGGGGTCTGGGGATTTCATGCAGGTGCGCATCCTGCTGAATATAGTCCTGGACGATGGGGTTTGTCGGGTTGAGCAACAGGTCGGCCTTGCGCGACCATTCCAGCAGTTCGCCCCGGTACAGAAAATAGCTGTAGTCGGCCAGGCGCATGGCAAAACCCAGATGGTGCGTACTGACAATCAACGTCAGGCCGTCGGCAACCAGCTGCAGCAGGGTTTGCTCCAGGGTGGAGATAAGCTTCGGGTCCAGGGCGTTGGTGGGTTCGTCAAGAATTAGCAGCTTGGGGTTCATCATAATGGCCCGGGCAATGACGGCCCGCTGCTGCTGCCCCCCAGAAAGGGTGGTGGGGTAGGCGTTGCGTTTGTCCACTAGGTTGAAGCGGTCCAGGATACTCAGGGCATACGCTTCGGCTTCGGCCTTGCTGATGTTGCGCACCAGCCGGGGAGCCAGCATCAGGTTCTCAAGAACAGTAAGGTGGGTAAACATGCTGTAGCCCTGCAGCACGTAGCCAATGTCGCCGGTCTCAAGACGGCTCGGTTGACCAGCTTCCAAAACCAGCTTGTCATCCCAGAAGAGGGCGCCGTAGTCCATGGGTTCAAGGCCACTGATGATGTTGAACAAGGTGGTTTTGCCACACCCCGAGGGTCCCAGCACCACGTTAATGGCCCCAGTCCTGAACTCGGCCGTCAGGCCGTTGAGCACTCGCAAGCGCCCGTACTGCTTGATGACGTCCTTAACCAGGAGCATGGGCGGCCTCCGCTTCGTAGCGTCGCTTCAGGATCAGAGGCAAGTCGGTGGTGTTCACAAAGGCCGGAATATGCCAGCGCTTGTGGATATCGGCAATGGTACCGTCGGCCACCATTGTCTCGATGGCGGTGTTGGCCGACTTCCAGAGGGCTAGGTCGGATTTTTGAAGGGCAAACCCGTACTTGCGCTCGGTTCGAACTTTGTCCGGTAAAATCACGATGGACGGATCGCGTACCTGTTTAATGTAGTAGGCCACGCTTTCGGCCATGATGATGGCATCGACCCGGTGCTTGTAGAAGGCCAGGAACACGTCGCGCTGGTTGGGGTAAATCACCATGTTCGGTTCAAATCCACGGTTTCGCAACAGGCTGATATAGCTGGTTCCATTGTATACCCCAATCTTGTACGGCTGGTTCCTGAAACCTTCCATCGACTGCAGGTGCTTAAGGTTGTTGTGCACGACCAACACGTCACTACTAATCAAATCAGGATAAATGTAGCGCACCACCTTGCCCCGGCTGGGGGTAACCGAACCAATGCGAACCAAATCGTACTGGCCGGTAATCAGGCCCGAAGTCAGCCGGTTAAAGGAAACGGCCTCGATTTTCGGCGTCATCCCCATGCGATGGGCCAGCTCCGTGGCAATGTCAATGTTGATGCCCACCAACTGGTTGTTTTCGCTGTAGAAGCAGTAGGGTGGCGTGTCGTCGAGCAGTCCCACATGCAGCACGTTGGCGGGTTTGCTTTGCTTGGCCGTGCTCACCCAGTGGCGCACCCCGTAGCTGGTCAGCAGAACCGCGCCCAGAACAACGGCAGCCAGGGAAAAGCGTATAAGAAACCGCGATAAGCGGCTAAAACCGGACAGTAAACTGCGCTGTAATTCGCGCTGTTTCAGCATCGGCTGACACCCTTTATGTCGGATCAATATGGCATGCGCAGGATCCGGTTGTTTCAACAACAGGTATCCCCACTGTCTATTATGACATTGATCTGTCCTGGGGTGGGTGATGACGGCCTTGGGCCCGCTGGGCATGACACCGGCAGGTGGTTACAATTCAGTAAGCACGCCTAAAACCGCCGTTATAAAGGCCGAAGCGCCCACTTTGCTTTAATCTGAAATTTAAACTACACTACAAATACACGCCGACACCCGTTTACCTAGGTTTATTGCTTTTTGTGCGACCGCAAGGGCGCCTAATCATCACAACCAGACTATGAACACCTTAATGACCCCCTCCGCATTGCCCATAGCCGGTGATTGTGACAAAAGCCTAGCCATTCCCAAACACTGGCTTGAAGCGCAGTTGTCGGGTCAATGGCATGACTGGCGCTGGCAGTTTCGCAACCGGGTGCAGTCCTATGGCGAGTTAAGCGCCATTGTTCCCGACTTGCTTGAAAAAGAGCTTGCCATGCGCTCTTTAACCGACGCCAATCTGCCGTTTGCCATTACCCCCTACTACCTGACCCTGCTCGATCCCTGTGATCCCAACGACCCGGTGCGGTTGACGATGATCCCCAGCAGCGACGAACTGGTCAAAAGTCCCCACGAACTGGCCGACCCCTGTGGCGAAGATGCCCACATGCCGGTCGACGGGCTGGTGCACCGCTACCCGGACCGTGTTTTGTTCTTGCTGACGGATACCTGCGCGGTGTACTGCCGCTACTGCACCCGCAGCCGCGTGGTGGGGTCACACACCCTGCGCCCCAACCTCGAAGAGATCTATGCCTACCTCGAAGCCCATACGGAAATTCGTGACGTGCTATTGTCCGGTGGCGATCCGCTGATTTTTTCCGAGGAAAAGCTCGAGCCGATTATTGCCCGCCTGCGCCAAATCAAGCACATCGACATCATCCGCGTTGGCACCAAGATTCCGATTGTCATGCCCCAGCGCATCACCGATTCGTTTGTATCGATGCTCAAGCAGTACCACCCGTTCTATATGAGCATCCACATCATTCACCCCAACGAAATTACCCCGGAGGTGACCACTGCACTGAACCGGCTGGCCGATGCCGGGATTCCCACCTTTAGCCAAACGGTGCTGCTCAAGGATATCAACGACGACCCGCAAACCATCAAAACCCTGGTGCATGCCTTACTGCGTTGCCGGGTAAAGCCCTATTACCTTTACCAGTGCGACCCTGTCGAGGGCACCGGCCATTTCAGGACCCGTGTGGAAAGCGGCCTGCAGATTATCGAGAACCTGCGCGGCCATACCACCGGCTACGGCATTCCGTCCTATGTTATCGACGGGCCGGGCGGCGGCGGCAAAATCCCCCTATCGCCGTCCTATGTGGTTGAACAGGATACGGACAAGTGGGTCTTGCGCAACTACAACCATCAAACCTTTACGTATCACCAGCCCGACCCTTAATATACGGTTGATTCCACTCAGCGATACGATACAATAGGGCCTACGCACCTTTGTTTTGTTTAGTATGCCAATCTCGTAGGGAGCCCTGGAAGATACCGGTGCTGGTTCAGGTACGTGTCCATTCCACGCCCAAGCACGCTGTGCGGGCTTTTACCCAACACCTTGCCGTTGGGATCTTTGGGTTGACTGTTTTTCTTGCATGTATCGGCCCTGCCGCTCCGACCGCCGTGGCCCAACAGCAAGCCCCGCTGCCTACGGCGCCCGGTTCAGGCTCTGTGCCCCAAGCTACCAGTTCCACTGGCTTAACCGGTTCTACCGGCCGAACCGTCCTGCCGATTCCCAAACAACCCATCGCGCGTCACCCGGTTGTGACCTCTGTTAGTACGACGGCAACCTCCCCGTCCCCCGTAACCGCTCCCTCAACGGCCTCGTCCAAGGTCCAGCTGGTTCAAAATGCCATGAACTCCACCACGGCCACGATCATGGTGGGGCAATCCACACTTCCGTCCACTTCTGCTGCTGTTGTACCAAAGCCCGCAAAGCCCATGCCCCAAAAACGGCTGGCCCCGACAAAACGAGGCACACCATCGGCCGCACCTCAAGGGCTACAAGGCCCACAAGACGAACAGCCCATTGCCTTTATTGACGAAACCTCGACCGAAACGGCACCGGACTTGTCACCCAATGCCCTGGAAGCCCAGACCAAGCTGTACCTGGACGACGAAACCGAGCAGCAGCAACAGTCTGCGCAGAACAAGCCCTTTGATCTGTATGGCTACCTGCTGAAGGTAGTCGTGGTACTGCTCGTCCTGCTCGGCGGGCTATACCTGGTAGCGAGCATGGTGATTAAGCGTCGACAGCAGCAAGGTGGTACCGCATCCATACCGCAAGCCACGTCAGACACACCAGCTTCCCCCCATTTCCCGGATTTGGCCGCCATGCCCGGCAACACCCTGCACCCGGCATGGATGGGCAGCCTGGCTCGCTTTGGTCCCGACCGGATTATTCATCCCGACGAAGGCAAGGACGGGCCACCCACACGCCAGCGTCCCAATCTGCTGGTACGGTGTTTCAAGTTGCTTGGCTCGATCTTCCCCCACCCCACCGGCCAGAGAACCCGTGGTATCGGGCTATCGGCCCAACTCCCTCAGGTGCCCCAAATGCCTGGCCCAGAAGCTGTTGACGTGCCCATGTCTGTCATCAAGCGCTATGCCTTAAGCGACACGCACCAAATTGTGGTGGTAGAGGTCGCTGGTGAGCGGATGTTGCTTGGGGTTACCCCGCAGACCATTACCCCGCTCAAGCAAATCACGGCACTAAAGGCGCTGGCCCAAAACAAGCAGCCGGATGGCACGGTGGGCGACGGTACTCCGGTTGAGGCCCAGGAGGTTCAATTCTACGAATCTGTCCTGGCGGCCCGGCAAACGGGTCATCTTGAACCAACCCCCACCCCAGCTCCTGCCGCAAAACCCACTGAGCCGACCCGGCCAATTGCCGAACTCGCCGAGCCGTTGGAGAAGCGGTTGATACCCCCAACGACACCAACCACCAAGCAAGATTTAACCCCGCCACGCGCCTCTGTTGGCGTTAAGCCTTCGGGTATGGCCAAAAGCAAGGGCAGCAGCAAGCCAGGTACGATTATGTCCGGCCAGCTCGACGAAACCTTGTACCAGAAGTACCTCGACGATCTGGATATGGATGAGGACGTGCCCCAGCTTACCCCGGCTTCGTCATTGCCCCTTGATCCACTGAAGGCGGGCGGCAAGAAGCGCATTGTTTCGGGCATGTCGAGCAAGGTGGTCAAACACCTGGCCGACTACGAAGAAACCCTTGAACAGCAGCCCGGTACGGGCAGCTAAGCGCTAGTTTTCTTCCGGTCGATTGGCTCCGCTGGCATCATCGCCCCCAGTAGCGCCAGTCCCTCCGGCGCCTGATCCGGCCGCATCCTCGGCCGCTTTTTGCTCAGCCGCCTTTTTGGCCGCCAGCCGCTGCTTAATCTTGTAGTACTCCAGCACGGCAACGGCTTCAGACTTGCTTCGGAACCATTGCTTTTTCTTGCCGGTGCTGTAGTTGACCATCACCTGCGCCTCAAGACGCGGGGAGGTCATGGCCGTAATATCGATGGGTTTGTCCAGCTTGACGGTAACCGCCTTGCTATAACCTTCCTGACCAAAGCCGCTCAGTGGCGGATCTTTTTTCCGAACCGTGACCTGCGTTATTTCGCCCACAGGGGTTTCACCAGCCAGGAACACCGTTTTGGTCTCCAGAAACTTGATGGGGTTTGCCCCCACGTTCTTGACCCGGAAGGTCAAGGACGGGGTGACCTGAAGAAAATTCCCCGACAACTTATAGTCCATGTCCAGGTGGTCCACTTCGAGCGGAAACACCACGTTAAGCGGGGTGTTCACGTCCTCGTTCAGGTTTTTGGCGTCGTCGTAATAGCGCTTGGCCTGCATGGTCTGGTGATACCGGTTCAATTCCTCACCCTTTTGCAAAAGCAGCGCCACCAGCTTGTCGCGAATGCTTTGCGGATCAATTTCATGGAGCTTGCTGTACCAGACAATGGCCGAATCAATATCCTGCTTTTGTTCGTACAAGGCCCCAATGGTCATCAGTTTGTCCGTGCTCGGGTAATACCGGAAGCCTTCCTTCATGGCATCAATGGCTTCGTTGTACTGCTTGTTGAGGTTCAGGTAGTTGGCATAGCGTTCGCTGATACGGGCAAATTGAGGGGCCAGTTCCTGCTGGATGGTATGGTTTTCAATCATACCCAGGGCCTTGCGGTATTTCTTGTAGGCCTGCTCGTAGTTGGGTGGGCTCTCGCCCATATAACTGTCGGCCCAGGCACTATACAGGTTTTTAACCGTCGACTGCCATGTCGTGCTTTTGGCTACCTGCTTGTTTTTGGCCAACACCGCCATCAACTGCTCCTCGGCCTTGGCATACTGCTCGTTGCCAATCATCATGTTGACGATGGCCACATAGGCCCCCCCGCCCGACGGGTTTTTGGCGCGCAGGGCACTGGCTTCCTTGAACTCGAAATCCGCCTTGTCCGTTTCCTCGATTTCCAGGTAGGCATTGGCCAGGGCCAAACGGGCATCGTAGTTGCCCGGATCACGGCGAACCAGTTTCTCAAAGGCATCGACGGCCAGGGCCGCTTGGCCCTGCTTCATCAACCACTGCCCCCGTTCCATCAGATCCTTGGGATCGGAGAAATGGAAGAGCAGGGCCCCGCTAGCCACGCACATGGCCAGTACCACGGCACTGCTCAGCACCAGCAGGTATTGCTGCTGCGGGTTCAACACCACCAACCGAGACAGGAAACCCGATGCCATGCGCACAGTCGGCCACTGCCTAACGCGCCATAACCAACGGTTGATTAGCATAGATTGAGAATCCTTGAAAACGGACGACACTGGCAACAGAAACCAGTCGGCTTGAAAGAGAGTGCCCTTAAAGACCGCTATGGACCATTCTACCGCAGTCTGTGCCAAACCATGGGTATCAAAAAACGGTTCCCGATAAGTACGCTGGTTTTGGCCGACAGCTGCCAGACAATGCTTCAGTCTAGCGTATACGGCGGCTTTAAAACAAACAAAGGATATAAACAGGATTTCGATTGTTTCGCCAATAGTCAGTCACAGAGAAGATTTCAGCGATTTTTTATAGTATTTCTTAACAAACTATAAACAAAACATTAATCTTTGTTTTTATATAGACAGATAAGCTGATACACCCAAAAATAAACGCAAATCAGGTTCGTTCTTATTCTCTTTTCTCTACTGTGTGCCCGCATCAGGGTTTTACTGGTTAACAAAACAAGCCCCCTGGTTTGAAATCAGTTTGTTCTTTGCCCGCGCCTTTACGCCTAACAGGGCACGGCACCTCAAACAAAAGGTTCGTTTCATACCGTTTGGCCCGGTACGCCCAGTACCAAGCGCCAAGCGCCGTAGCAAGGATACGACGTGACCCCGCAGGATAACAGCACAACAGGTCTGCAATGCCGCCTTAACCAGGTGCTTGTATTGACGCTGTTTATCGGTCACCAATGCTCAACGGCCTTTGCCACCATGCTTGAACAGTTTTCTCTAAAAACCGAATAACCTAAATGTCTCTCTTTTCTTCTCTCTTCTCTCTCCAATGTGACTTGCCTCCTGTAACAAGGAGGCTTTTCTTTTTTTAGGCCTAAAAAATCCTCCATTTAATGATGGCCCTTTTTACAAAACCCGATTACACTGGTACCAGCATGGGGTAATAGCCCCTTTTCTAATTTCAATACCCATTCCATAAAACCATTCCAAGAATACACCCTGAGTTAGCGCGATAGAGAGATTCCAGAGACGATTATGCAGGCATCCATTGCTGAAATGATGTTCTTGACCAATATTGAGGGGTAACTACCTACCGATGAGCAAAGCCAGACAACCGCAGCGACTGAGTCACCGCATTTCAAAAATTGTAAACCGGCACCAACTGCAGTCATTGGGCCTAACCAGCTTGATGGCCCTGGCCACGGGCGTGATGGTCATGGTGGCCACCTCGCTTATATTTACGGCCACAGCCGGGGCCCAATTCTCAAAGTCGCCTTCGCTGGCTGTACCCGGCCAGGCTGCTAGCGGTCTCGACTTGCCGGAGATTCGCTGGCAAGACGCTCAAGGTAACCCCGATCTGCCGGATGCCCAAAACACGACCATCGTGGATCAGGTCAAAACGGTCCAGCATATCCAAAACCGGCCGGATGCCGTTGGGCTAAAGGGCCTGCTTGATGCCCTGGATTCGCCCCACCAACTGACCCGCCGCAAGGCTGCCCATGCCCTGGCCCGCCAGATTATCGACCAGTACCGCAGTCAGCAGGTTTCGACCCTGATGCTTAAGGAACTTTCCGGCTATGCCGAGGATCATGACCCGGTGGTCAAGAAAAATGTCCTTAAAATCCTCGACACCATGCAGCACAAGCCTTCTGCAACGGCCATGGAAGCAGGGCTCGACGCCATTTAGCTATTTTCTAGCCCCTACAGTTGAGCGTAATACACCACGTTCTCGTGGTGATACGTAGGCGCTTCCTGGCTTAGAACGAACCCGTGGCGTTCATAAAAGGCCTGCGAGTGTTTTACCATCTCCGGGTGCACTTCAAAGCGCATACGCTTATAAGCATGCTGCCGGGCAAAGTTCAGAACCTCGTTAAGCAGGGTCTTGCCAATTTTTTGTCCACGGAACTTGGACAACAGGTAAATCTTGCGCAGTTCGCACTGGTCTGCGTCACGGTGCAGCACGCCGGCACAGCCAATGACGCCAAACACCTGCGGATCTTCGGCCACAAAAAACCCATCAAAAAATGACGCGTTGTCTTTCAGGGCGCTCAACTCCTCATGGTCTTTCTTCGTCGGCAAAAATCCCCATTCCTGCAAAACGGACAGGATGACCAGCTTGACTGAATCCCAGTCTTCAGACCGGTAGGGGCGAATATTGACCTCAATGTTTTGAGCAGCGGGTTGCGTCACGGGTTCATGCACGGCAAAGCTCTAACTATCACGATTTGGTGGCATGTACAGCAAGAATGGGTCATCCCCGGTACAAAAAAGCGCCAAACGCCAAATGCCATATCCCTAAAAGACCATAGCCTCCGGTAAATGTCAATTCGCCGAAGGCGGCGGCAAAGAGAACCTGCTGGCTGTGCGGCGGGATGCTGGCCCTTGGGTGTTTGTGACACAATGCCTACACACGACCCAAGCGTTTTTGCTGCTTGGCTTGGTACTTGCCCCCTCCCCGGTCTACTTGCCGCCTATGACTTCGCTCATTACCCGACACCTTCTAAACGGCCTTATTACCCTGTTCCTGATTGTCTCGCTGACGTTTTTCTTGCTGCGCATAATGCCCGGCGGCCCGTTTGACCAGGAAAGACAACTACCTCCGGCCATCATGGCCAACATGAACGCCCGTTTCGGTCTAGACAAACCTTTGCACGAACAGTATTTCAGCTATCTGGCCCATGTCGTCCGGGGGGATCTGGGGCCGTCATACAAGTACATGACCCGGTCCGTCAACGACATTGTTGCCCAGGGGGCGCTGGTATCTTTTGAGCTGGGGGCTGCAGCCGTGCTTATGGGGACGCTGGCCGGCATTGCAATGGCCTTGCTGGCCGCATGGGCAACCGGTGCCGGGACCCGAGGCGGCTTACTGCTCGATGGCCTCTTTTCACTGCTGGGGGTCAGTGCGCTGTCGATGCCCTCGTTTATTTTTGGCGCCTTTATGGTGCTGCTATTTGCCACGTGGCTCAATTGGCTGCCGGCTGCACGGCTAGAAACCCCTGCCCATGCCATCTTGCCGGTGCTAACCTTGAGCATGGTGCCTTTCGCCTACAGCTTTCTGTTGGTTCGCAATGCCCTGAACACCATTAGCCACGCCACGTTTATCCAGATAAAGCATGCCTATGGCCTTAACCCATGGCGTGTTCTGGCCAAACATGCCCTCAAAAACGCCTTGATACCCCTGCTGTCCATCATGGCCCCGTTGACTGCTGCACTCGTTACCGGATCCTTTGCCGTGGAACTTATTTTTGCCGTACCGGGCCTGGGCAAGCATTTCATTTACGCTGTTTCCAACCGTGACTATACCCTGGTCATCGGTATCACCCTGGTCTACAGCGTTGTACTCATTCTGCTAAACATGGCCACCGAACTGCTGTACGGGGTCGTCAACCCCAAACTGCGTTCCACCTAACCCGGTACCCCAACCCCTTACCTGTTGCCTGTTGCCCCATGTCGATGACCGCTCCCACTACCAACTCCTCCCCATCTGCCATTGCCCAGCAAGGCCTGGCCCGGCTACCAGCTTCCTTCTGGTGGGCAGCTGCCGTCCTGGCCGTGGTTTTAACCATGGCACTGGCAGGCTTACTGATGGGGGATGCTGCCGCCCGTATTGACCCGGATGCCGTTACCCAGCCCCCCTCCCCCCTCCACTGGCTCGGGACGGACGAAATGGGACGGGATCTGTTTGCCCGGCTGTCGGTAGGGGCCATCATCTCGTTGTTCATTGGCCTGAGTACGGCTCTGGTGGCCATGGGCATCGGTACGGCCTATGGCACACTGGCCGCGCTGTGCCACAACAGCCGGTTGGAAAATGTGGACATGGCCATGATGCGGTTTATCGACATCATGTACAGCCTGCCGGGGTTGATGGTGGTGATCCTCTTTTCCATCTTCCTGGGCCGATCGCTGCTGAGCATCGTGCTTGCCCTGGCCTTTTTCAGTTGGCCCGATACGGCCCGGCTAATCCGGGGGCAGGTATTGGCCTTGAAGCAGGAAGCCTTCGTCGAGGCCTTTACCAGTCTGGGGGGCCACCCGTTTCGCTTGGTCTGGCGGCATTTTATTCCCAACCTGCTTTCGCTGATGATCTTAAGCACCACCATTACCGTACCACGGGCCATTTTGACAGAAAGCACCCTGAGTTTTGTGGGGCTGGGGGTGGCTCCCCCCTTAAGCAGTTGGGGGACCATGATTAACGACGGCTGGCAAATGATCCGCATGGCCCCGCATTTGGTTCTGATACCCAGCATCATGCTGTTTTTAACCATGGTGGCCCTTAACCTGATGGGCGAGGCCCTGGATCACACACTGAACCCACAAGCCTAGTGGGGCTTTAAAGATTTTAAACGTGGTTTTCTACGTTGTTTGGCCGATTCGAGTGCAAATACACCAGACAGCTGACCCCATTTCAGTAGTCGATTGCTACGCTGGGCAAGTAGCTTCCTTGAGCCCTGCTTAACGGCACGGCCCGGCGCTTCCAAACCGGTTTCGACACGGTTGGATTTACGGGGATATTCGGCACGATGACCGGTGCCATTCGGGGCTCAAACAATATGTAAAGATTAATAAACAACTTAAAAAATCCGGCGGCTTTCGTCGACACATAGAAGGCAATGGCCCACAGGCCATGGTAAACCACGATGTTGACGCTTATTCAACAGATTGGACCCCTACCACACACAGAGAGAGAAGAAGAAGAAGAAGAAGCATTCTCGGACCCGACGCCCTTTTTGACGGAGCCCCCTCCCCCGTCAATGGCCCCAAACCCCAATCGAAACCCACAGGTATTTCCTTTTAACCTTGCAACCAAGGGTCTGAGCACCAACAGGAGCTTTACGTGTTAATCAAACTGCAATTTGACGAAATTGTTGGCCAAGACGCCTCAGCCTACGATATTTACGACAGCCAAGGCACGCTGCTACTGAAGGCCGGTGACCCGGTTGTTATGAACAAACTGGCCAGCGCCAGCCACCATGGGTTGTTCCGTCCCCAGGACAAGTTACCCCTGGAGTGGATCAGTCGGCATGAAATGCCCGACATTGACACGGCGGCCGTCCGGCAGATTGCCGACAGCCAAACCGAGACAGAGGTTCGCGAGGAGCTGAACCTGCCCTACCTGCTGGATCGTAACGAGGCCGTGCCCTACCTGGCCTGCATGTTCGGCTTCTGGAAGAAGCTTGAGGAAAAAGAAGAGGCCGACATCGCCATGCTCGAAATCCTTGAGCATGAGCTGGTTAGCGCCGTGGTCAGCAAGATTGACCAACTGGAATACCTCAACCAGTTGCGTATCCGCGACGGTATTACCTATTCGCACACCCTTGACGTCACCTCCGTCAGTATTGCCATTGGCGTCAAGCTGGGCCTGAGCAACGAAGCCGTCAAGCGACTGGCGCTTGGGGCACTGCTGCACGATCTCGGTAAGCGATTCATCCCGAAGCCCATTATGTTCAAGGAAAAGCGACTGAATAATGACGAATTTGACGTCATGCAGCTGCATCCCGAACTGGGTTATCGGGTTATTCGCGACGAGCTGGGCCTGGACGACGATATTGCCCGTCCCGCACTGGAGCACCAGGAACTATGGGCCGGGGGCGGTTATCCCCAAAGCCTGCAGGGTGACCAGATTCACGAGTTTTCCCAAATCGTCAAGGTGGCCGACGTATACGACGCCCTGACATCACGGCGCCCGTATAAAGACGCCATCTGCTCGCGCAAGGCCATTAAAATTATGCTGCTTGAAGGGCCGGCCAGCTTTAACCCCGAAGTGCTCGAAGCTTTGATGGCCCTGGCCAACTATACGGAATAACCCGCATAACCGGTAAAACCCGATTATTCGGTCTTTAGAGGCTCCACTTCCAGGCTGGGCGAGGCCGATTGGCCAAATTGCACGCGTCCCCCGCTAATTCGGGTACCCGTTACCCGGATAAGGTAGTGGTTATTAACGGCCAGCCGCTGGTTCCGGTCGAAGTAGCGTTCGTACTTGTCAACCATCCCTTCAAGGGTATCCTCATGGACCGTCAGTGTGGGTATCTCAATGACATCACGCTGGCCGTCGTACAACGGCATGCGGTTGCGATAATGAAACGTCGCCGTGTTGCCCTGGACCTTGTCTACCTGAATGGACGTTTGCGCCCGGTTTTCCAGGTTCATTAGCTTAACCACTTCGCCATACCGGCCCAGGCTCCAGATGTACGTGGTATTGGGCATAAATTGCCACGGCTGAGCGTTGGTTTCGGTTACGGACGCATGGATGCTCCACACCCCGTACATCGCCGGCGGCAAATACAGGTTTTCCGTTACCCGAATCTTGAATGCGGGGGCCTCCATCCCACCTGAACCCGGTAGGGGTGGGGCCATCGAAGGGCCGTCTTGGCCAGCTTGGCTCCCTGAAGGCCCTGAAGCAGTAGGCAGTTCATCAAGCACAGGAGCCATAGGGGCAAGCGGCGCCCCTGAAGCAGGTTGTGCCGGGTTCATAGGGTTCATAGGGCTCATAGGGTCCATCGGGGGCGTCATGAGGGTGGGCGAAATATCACCGGAGAAAACCGACGACGTCGAGGGGGCCCCTGTTGGCTGGGTTTGGGCAACCGCAAAACTACCTATACCCAACAGACAGGCCATCAGCAAGGCAGCCCGTAGAGGGGCCGGAATCAAGCGGACATACAAAAATCTTGTCATCGGCGAATTTCAAAGGGTTCAGGGGCATCGTGCAGCTGCCATGCATCCGTGGCGGCTGTCACTTCGACGCCCGCCACACGGGCATGTTCCGGGCCGGTACGGCACCAGGCCAACACCGCCTCGAGCGCCCCGGCGGGTCCGGCCAAGAAGGCTTCTACACGGCCATCGGGCATGTTTCGACACCAGCCAGCCACCCCGTTTG
>JAGQHJ010000040.1 GCA_020431915.1 Cyanobacteria bacterium HKST-UBA04
CCTCCGAAACGACCAAACGGGTGCTCCACCTCTTGCTGGGGCTGAGCATTACCCTGACCCTGATGGGGGCATGGCCGACGCTGGTGCTGCACTGCTTGGTTCGGGTGCCTGTACCAGTCGCCATGGCCGAAGATGGCGAGGATAGTGGAGATTGGGGTTCTTTGTACGATGGGGATGTCGATCTGGAGCTGCCTTCCCGGTTGGCCGATCAACAACGCTATGGCCGAAGCCCGGATCAGCAGCAGTTTAACCCCCAGCCCTCTGCCGAATCAGCGACCCAGGCGGCCAAGCCCGCAAAGCGCAAGTGGTACCAGCGGATCTTTGACAAAGGCAAAAAGCAGGCCAGCCTGCCCATGAACCTGACGCCCAAATACCCGGAAGGGCCCAAAAAAGACCCGCCGGCCAGTGCCAACCCACTACTTCGATTGCAGTATCCCTTTGTGTTCAAGGGCCGGACGGTGTACCCCGGTTTTTATCTCCTGACAGTTGAAGCCGTCAGCTCGGATCGTGCCGATCTGGTCTTGTTGCAGCAGGACGAACCGGTGGTCAAAATACCGGCCCGTCCCATTAATGCCTTTGTGTATCATCCTGCCGATACCCGTTCGCAGCAGGTGGGCAGCGATACCGACCCGTCCTACTTCAAGCCGGACGAGCAGCAACAGGAAACCATCAACGAGCACCAGAAGGCCTCCAAGCCCAGCGAATCGCGTAAAGCCTCGACCCACCAGCCGCCCATCATCCGGGTGTCGATTAGCGAAGACCAGAACTACCTGATGTTTGTCTACACCGACCCGGCGCATCAGTACGAAAGCATTCCCCTACCTATCGACCCGCGCTACTAGCCGCTTGTCCCGGATTTTTGGGCCTCGCGGAGCAGGCTCTGGCAAATGGTAAACGCCTCTTGCTGCAAGACGCTCAGGTCGGGGGTGTCGGGCATCAGCAACAGGGCCTTAAGCAGTGGCACGGCTTCGATAAGGTGGAAGGTCTTGATGGCTTTGAGGTACTGGCGCGTCATGCCCTGCATCATCAGCTCTGGCAGCAGAGCCTGAACGGCCCAGGACCGTTCGCCGAAATCGGCCATGGTCAAGGCCACTTCGTGGTTAATGGATTGGGCGACAATCCCCAGGTCGTATTCGCGAAAAGGAAACAGGGCCTGAAGATGAACGGCGGCCCGTCGAAGCTTGCGCCGCCGAACCTGCCGAACCAGCTCGAGGATCACCAGCGGGTCGCCATGGTAGCACTGGCTCGACAGGCATTCGAGCAGGAAGTCGTCGACGTCGCTAAACCGTTGGCCGCCCAGGGCACGGATGATGGTTCGGGCGTAATCGGGGTATTCACGGCAATAGGCAATCAGGGGTTTTATGATCCTGTATCGCCTCGTGGCCCCTAGCAACCGGATGATGGCATGGTTGTACGACGGGTTTTGCAAGGGAAAACGTTGCAGGGCGTAATTGACGACATCGCCGCTGGGCTTGTCCAGGGCCTTGAGGGTACTCATCAGGTGCCCCCGAAGCAGGGGACTGGCTTGATGGTTAAGGTATAGCCAGAACAACTCCTCGACCAACAGCTCCAGTTGCCCGGTGCTGTAGACCCCTTGTGACACAAAGTGCAGGGCGGGCACGGCATTGGGCAGCAGCTGGCGTTTAAGGCCGTAAATCAGGTGGCTGGCCATGGCGGCCTTCAGGGTGGTATCGCTTTGGCTGTCGAGGGTTTCCCAGAAGGTTTGCCAAAACCGGTTTTTAATATCAGGGTGGCCAAAGGGCTGGTTGTAATAGGTATTTAATTGCCACAGCAGCATATACTGGGTGGTGGTGCCGTCGGCCTGTTCGTAGGCGGCGGCCAATTCGTCGAACAGGGCTTCGGTGTGCTGGGGCGCTTCGGCCTTGAGCAGGGCCCGGCCCAGGGCTTTTAAGCCCTGCTTGAAATTCTGCGAGTCCAGGGCCGTGTCCGGGCAGGGATGGGGGTGGTTGGCCACCAGTACCGACAATGGCGACGGTCCGGCGTCGCCAGAGCCATGGGGACGGCCGAGGGGGCTGAATTGTTTAAGTACCGTCCAGATCATTGCTGCCGTTTGGGTTCCTGCTCAGCACCACACACCGGCCCAATCCAGGTCGGCATAACGGCATCAACACGGTTAACGTACACCGGCAAAAAGCCGTGCACCAAGTGGAGAACCATCCCTATCCTTTGATGCCTTCTCTAACTCTGACACCCCCAACAGTGGTTGGGCCGGGGGTTCAAGCACATCATCAAACTCTGAACGTGGCTTTTCAGGGTGCTTTTCAGTCGGTCGTTCAAGCGGTTATTCAGGTAAGTGTTGCATATTGGTATTTGTTGATGTTCTACCAGCCCTAGTTTACTCCTGCCGATCCCACACGCCTAGGGGGCAGTCGGTCCAAGTCTAAAATTGTTTACAATTGCCGCCACTTCCATCAGAATAAGGGGGTTAGAGACGGGATGTTTTTTCCATACCCGACCGCGTCAGTTTCTAGCGTGTTATTGGTGCAACTCGTTTTTTCGAGAGAATGTCTATTACTTAAGTACCGCCTCCGAGTGTCCTTGGAGACGGGGTTTCCCGAATCAATCGTGAGGAGCTAGCTGTGATAATGACCGACATGTACCCCAAGAGTTTAACGTCCTCGACCCCCGTGCCCGGTGTGGATGACATCATGAAGATGGCCAAGGAGCATGACGTCAAGCTGATTCGCCTTCAGTTTGTCGACATTCATGGGCGGCCCAAGAACATGTCCATTCACGTGGCCCAGCTTGACAAGGCCCTGAACAACGAGATTATGCTCGATGGTTCCTCCATTGCCGGCTTCCGAACCATTGAAACCTCGGACATGTACTTTTTCCCCGACCGCCGTACCTTCAAGGTACTGCCCTGGGTCGAAGGCAGCCGCCGGGTGGCCCGTATCGTGTGCGACATGTACAACGCCGATCAAACCCCCTTTGAAGGCTGCCCGCGCAACAACCTCAAGCGCGTCCTGGCCGAAGTAGAGAGCAAACTGGGCTATACCTATAATGTGGGACCCGAACTGGAGTTTTTCCTCTTTAAGAAAAACCACGACGGCACCATTACCATGGACACCCATGACAGTGCCGGCTATTACGATTTGGGCCCGGATGACATGGGCGAGGTCGTGCGTTCCGAAATTGTTGAAACCCTGGAAAACCTGGGCTTTGACATGGAAGCCGACCACCACGAGGTAGCCCAGGGTCAGCATGAAATTGATTTCAAGTATGCTGATGCCCTGATGACGGCCGACAACGTGTTGACGGTCAAAATCATCAGCCGTATTATTGCCGCCCGCCACGGCCTACACTGCACCTTTATGCCCAAGCCCATTTACGGGGTAAACGGCAGCGGCATGCACTGCAACATGTCGCTGGGTGACAAGGCGGGTAACAACGTCTTTTTTGACGAAAATGGCGAGTACCAGCTGTCGACCGAGGCCCACCACTTTATTGGCGGTATCCTCAAGCATATCCGTGGCGTAACGGCCATTACCAACCCGCTGGTCAACAGCTACAAACGCCTGGTGCCTGGCTACGAAGCCCCGGTGTATACGGCCTGGTCGCCGGCCAACCGCAGCGCCCTGCTGCGTGTACCGGCCAAGCGCGGCAAGTCCACCCGTATCGAGCTTCGTTCGCCCGACCCGTCGACCAACCCTTACCTGGCTTTTGCCACCTTGCTGCAAGCGGGTATCGATGGTATCGAGAACAAAATCGAGCCGCCGAAGCCTGCCGAGGTCAATATTTATAACCTTAGCGAGGAAGAGCGTGCTGCCCGGAAGATTGAGCCCTTGCCCGGTTCGCTGTACGAGGCGTTGGCCGAATTGAAAACAAGCCCCATTGCCAAAAAGGCCTTGGGTGACCACATTTACAACGAGTTCATTGCCACCAAGGAACGCGAGTGGAAGAGCTTCAGCGTGAACGTGTCGCCCTGGGAGCTGGAAACCTACATGCGCATGCACTAGGTCGCCACGGCAGCCGCCAGACCAACTAAATGAAAAACACCGTGCTGGATTGATCGTCTGGTACGGTGTTTTTACGGGTATACCGGCAGCAGCTCGGGGTGAACGGTCATGCCCTCGGGGGTGTAGTGGACCCGAATTGCTTCCAGCACAACCCCGGCCTGGCACGCTTCGGTTAGGGTTGCGGCAAACGTGGGATCGGTAGACACATTGGCTTCCACGCTCACGGCGTCGTCGCGCTGGATGACAAACAGTACCGTGGCCCGGTAGCCATGGTGGGTGTGGGCTTCGATTAATTCCTTTAAATGCTTGGTGCCGCGCACGGTCGGGGCGTCTGGAAACAGGCCCCGTCCGTTGGGGGCATGGGTGTCGTCGACGAGTGACACGGCCTTGACCTCGATGAAGTGCTGCTGGCCGTTGCTGTCCACCAGGAAGTCAAAGCGGCTTTGCCCCCATTTGCTTTCGGCCTTGATGAGGGTGTCTGTCTCGTGGCCCGGCAGGGTGCCCTCAAGCAGCAACCGCTTAACCAGCTGGTTGGGCTGCTGGGTATTAATGCACACCCAATGAGTGTCTTTGGGGTTCCGAATCAACGTCAGGGCGTATCGGGTTTTTCGGTTGGGGCGCAGGCCGTAGTCGGTCAGCATGCAGGCCGTGCCGGGAATCATCAACTCCGGCAGGCGCCCTGGGTCGGGGACATGCACCCGCTGGCGCTCACCATCCAGCTCCACGAAGGCCACAAAGCGGTTGGGCCGTTCCAAGAACACGGCCGGGCACAAGGGCGTATCGGTGGCAAAGGGCACGAACACCCCGTGCGGTGGTGCGGCGGTGGTTCGTGCTACACCCAATGACGCACCCCGTCCGAGACATAGGGGATACGTGATAGGTTGCCCCGCAGGGCGTCAGCGATGAGGATGACGGCAATAACCATTACGGCAAAGCTTTTGACCGACAAACCGCTGAACCCGGCCACCCCAATCGGGGCAAACAGCAGTACCAACACCATGTCTATCGGGGCGGTCAGCAGGGGCAGCACCTCGAGCATGCCCAGAAAGGACACCAGCAGCCAGAGTGCTGCGGCCAGGGCAATATTGAGCATGAGGGCCTGCAGAATATGGTAACGCAGGTATTCGCTGGTTTTATAGCGGTTGCGTGCAATCAGCAACCAGTATAGGAACCCCAGCACCATAAAAATCGTAATCAGGCTGCCGAATTCGCCAGGATGGGCCCGCGATACAATAAACCCCAGCAACAAATACCCGATAGCCACAACGGCTTTTTCCCAAAGTTCCGGTTGTCGGCCAGCCGGCCGTAAATGTGATCGACTCATGACCTTATTATAGCGGCGTGACCAGTCTGGATTCAAATTTGAATCCCTGTATTTACACCCTTGGCCACCCCCATGGCCCGATTCACCTTTAGCCCCCATTTAAGCTAGTATAAGCCTATGAACGCCCCCCCAAACGACCCCCAAAACGATCCTGCCGAAGGGACGCCACCGGAAAAGAAAACCCCGGTGGTCAACCCGCTGCTGAGTCATCACCAGCAACAGGCCACACTGGACCGGCTGCGGCAACAGGCTGCTTCACCCACCGACCCGGGCCTTGACCCACCGACCGAGGCCCCGGCTGAAACACTGGTTGAAGCATCGACTGAAACATCGGTTGAAGCGCCGACCGAAACACCGGCCGAAATGCCGCCAGCCAAGCCGGAACTCAAGGCCCCGCTTTCAGAAGCACCAACCAATGAAGCGACGGTGCCTGCCTCCGGTCAGTCCGGTCAGGCGGCCCCAACCGGGTCCGAGGCCTCGCCGGGCATGGCGTCGCTGCGCCAGCCCGTGCCCCTGCCCGTGGCTGCCGAACCCGCCGACAGCGGTATGAAACAGTCCCTGAAAATTTGGGCCGCCCTGGCTTTGTTGGGCGTGTTGGCACTGGGCGGGGTGGTTTATGCCGTTGATCAATGGATTTTGCCCCGCTGGACGGCTGCGACCGGGTCTTCTGTCGATTTTGCCGCCACGCCTGTTTATAAGGAGGGGGGCGATCTCACCTATGCAATGGCCAAGGGTCGCTATAAAAAGGCCCTGGCGGCCCTGGACGAGAAGAATGGCCGTGAGGCCCTGGATTTGCTGCTGCCCATCGAAAAGCACTATTTGCGAATCAAGCCGTTTGTCCTCTTTCATATTGCCGAGGCCCAGGCCTTGCTGGGCAACGAAAAAGCGGTACAAAATCGCCTGAATGAAGTAATACGGGCCTATCCCAACACCTTTTTGGAAACCATGGCCCAGTACCGCCTGGGACAGTCCCTGACTCGCCAACAAGACGAACGGCGTGCTGCCGAAGCGTTTGAGCGGGTGTTGCTGCTTAACCCGAAGTCGAGTCTGGGGTTGGGGAGTCATTATTACCTGGGCGAGATGGCCATGAAGGCCGGGCAGGTGCAGCAGGCTCGTCGGCACTGGCGCGATTACCTTCAGGGGTCGGCCAACGGGACGTTTAGTGCCAGCGTGACGACCCAGTTACTGGCGGCCAATATTGATCTTGATCCGGTCGAGCATGGGCTGATTGGTAAATCCCTGTGGGCCCAGGACAACCCGTCTGATGCCCTGACCCACATGAAACAAGCGCCTTTGGCTGATGTATGGATCGAGCTGGCCAAGCTGTATGCCAACCAGGGCGACAGTGAGCAGGCCAAACTGGTCTTGGAAACCGGCCTGCTTGAGTCCAACGATCCCAAGGCTGCCCAGGACGCGGTTGAAAGCCTGCTTCGCCTGACCCCAAAAAGCCAACAAATCGCGTACCTGGAACAACTTAAATCCAAACCGTTGAAATCGGGTGGCGATTTTGTACTGTGGACCTTGTTTCACAGTGCTTCAGGGGCAGAAAGTCAGCAATATGCAAAAGATCTGCTTGACTGGTATGGCGAAGGCCGCTGGGCACCGGAAACTTCCTGGGTTTTTCTTCGCAACGACCTGCTAAAAGGCCAGGACGAGGCTTTTCTGGAAGCGGCCGAAACCCATTTGAAGCATTATCCCAATAGCCGCTCGGCCCCCAGGGTACTGTTCTGGAAGGCCAAACTCCTTCGCAAGCTTGATCGCGAGTCTGAGGCGAAGGCGGCATTTGAAGCCCTCATGAAGCAGTATCCCTACCAATATTATGCATACCGGGCTGAAACCTTGCTTCGGCCCTCTTCTGACCGGCCAAAGCTGTGGATGACCTTGACGTTGGGCCAGCAGTTCCCGGTTGCGCTGCCCAATGACGGCCAGGCGCTGTCTTTTTATACCTATGAAAAGGGCTTGGCGCCGGTTGTTGCCGAGTTAATAGACATTGATGCCCTGGACGACGTGCAGCAGTTTTTATATGCCTCGGACAGCAACGATACCCGGTATGCCCCGCTGCAAAGCTGGGTAATGGCTCATCACAGCCGGCCCAAGTCGATGCGTCTGATAGAGGCTTACCTCGACGAACTGCGTGAACAGGGGCGGGCGACCCATAAAAAGGCGTTGTACCGGTTGTTTTACCCATTGGTGTACCAGGAGGAGGTATCAACCTATGCCAAGCGCTACGGGCTTGATCCGCTTCTGGTAATGGCTTTGATGCGCCAGGAAAGCTTTTTTAATCCCACGGCTGTCAGTGTCTCCGATGCACGGGGCTTGATGCAGCTACTGCCCTCCACGGCCCGCGAGGTTGCTGGTTGGGAAGCCCTTAGCGACTTTACCACCAGCGAGTTGTTTGAACCCGGTGTCAATATTCGTTTGGGAACCCGGTATCTGGCTCACCTTTTCCAGCGTTTTGAGCAGGTTGCCCCGCTGGCTGTAGGGTCCTACAATGGTGGGCCGGGGGCGATGAGCGGGTGGGTGAGTACCGTTAAACCCTCTTTTGACGAGGATCCCGACATGTTTGTCGAGGCCATTCCCTATGCTCAGTCGAGAGAGTACATTCAACAGGTGTTTAACCATTATTGGGTGTACCAGCAGCTTTATACCGGCGGTTCGCGTTGAGCTCGTGTTGAGCTGTGGCAAGCAGGCCCAACAGTAGCGGAAAATCAGGGTTAAATAGGGGTGAAACCCTCATGAATAGGGGGAAACAGGGTTAAAGAGGAGTCTTTTGCCCAATTCCTGCCAGATTGCGGTGGGGGCTCTGTAAAGAAGTCTACATATAGTATTAATAAATAAACAAGTAATGCTTTTATGCATGTGACCCATAAGCGTTGTTGTCCTCCCCACGGCCTCGGCGCTGACCTAGAAGAAGAAAAAGAAAGACGCCCTAAAGTTAAGCTATAACTGGCCTATACTAGTATTACCGGAACTTTTCCAGCCAGACGTAGACCCCCGTGTATGCTGCATGTCGGCTGTTTTTATAAAGTTATGTAAACAGTATATATCGGTTTTATCGCTTTTAGGCAATTTCCGTATCTACTTTGTTTTTATTACCCTATAGATAATAAAACCTTCTACCAACCAAGGAGAAAAGAGACGTGGGTTTTGCAGCAAGTCAAGCCAGATACATAATGCTTACGGCTCGTAAGAGCGACTTGGAGCTGCAGGGACAATTCATTAACCAGGCACGTCTGGCATTAGCAAACATTGTCGGTGCATTGTTCACCATCAGTGCTAACCTCGAGCCAGAATCACCTGCCGCATTGGCCCTCCAAGCTCGAATCGCTGCGATTCAAACAATCGACAAAGCGTTAGAGTTGAACATGAAACGAATCGAGACTCAACGCGAAGCGATTGTTACCGAAATCGCCGCCGTAAACAAAGTTATCCAGAAAAACATCGAAATGTCATTCAAGACCTTTGCTTAATCGCAAGGCATACTCTACAGTGGACATACGGGATTAATCAGCGCACAACAGGGACATACATAGTTTAGACAAGCGCTTTTACACGTATTGTTTGCCGACTTGATTTGAGTACGCTTATGACGCGCAACAGGCAATGGTTAGGCCGTTATGGCGAAACCGTGGCATTAAGGTATGTTCAATCTGAACGTGGGTTCACCATTTTAGACACCAACTGGCGCGATGGCCGCCGTGGTGAGCTGGATATTGTAGCATTCGACGATAACCGCCTCCGGCTACGGTTTATCGAGGTAAAAACACGCCGGACCACTCAATTCGGGCACCCTGCAGAAGCGGTCAACACCAGCAAGCAGGACACCATACGTCACCTGGCCCAGGCCTACATAACCCAACGCCAGGGCATCCTCCCCCAATATCGCGATGTCTCCTTTGACATCATCAGTATTCAACTCGACGCGCAACACACACACCAAATCGAGTATCTCGAATCCGCCTTCTGACACAGTGAGGGCACCCCCCACACACAGAACACGGCACAAGCACCGTTCGATGAGCAATTTCCCTTCAATCCATTAACCCCATTTTATTCTGGCTACCCACACACTTTAACCGGCATCCTTTGCCGGTTTTCTCTTTTTTGGGGTATTTTTTTGCACACAACCGGTTGAGCGGTTGACCCAATTCGGGCTCTGAAGGGATACTGATAGGGTAGCCTGCCCGTTTAACCACAACATTGAGCCTCTTCCCCTGCCTATGTACCAGGTGACCTTTCAGCCCAGCGGCAAGACCATCGACATTGATGGCGAAACCACCCTGCGCGAGGCGGCCCATCGGGCCGGCGTGGACGTGCATGACCGTTGCGGGGGCAATGGGTCGTGCTGCAACTGTGTGGTAACGGTGCTTGAAGGGGCCCCTAACATCTGCGAAAAGACGATTGTCGAGGAAGCGGTGTTCTACATGGACAAGGACGACCGGCTCTCGTGTCAGTGCCGGATTCATGGCGATGTGGTGCTGCGCGTCGATTAAGCGGGTTTGAACGGGGCGCGTGGGCGTACTGCGTGCGCAGGCACGGTTGTTAAAGCTATTGGCCCTGCTTGGCCTTGGCGGCCAGTTCTTGCTGCATCCCCTGCAGGTCTACGGCACTTTTATGGCCAATTACGTATAAGGCGCATTTGCGCACGGGGGCCACGTAAAAGGCACACTGTTCACCCAGGCACAATTCGGTTACTTCGCTCCGGGTGCTCAAAAGCGGGCACACCGGCACCATGGACTCAACCACTGGCGGTCACTCCTTGACGTTGTCTGATGGCCATAAAACTAGGGACTGGGGACTGGCCGAGAAGGCAATGTATCCACATTATAGAAAATTTTGGTCGACCCCGGGTGATCTGCCCCTCGATTTAGGGCAAGTGAAGGACAAAGCCGTGTCGAATAGGCAAAAAGATCATACAATAGGGGGTGCGTCTCCATTATTCGATTGATGCGCCCGGCTTTATCCGTAGTATTGCGTTGTGTTTGTCAAAAAAGGATGCATTAAGCGATGGGCAATGCCAATATCAGTTTCAAGTGGGTCAACACCACCGGTAATGGGCCTGCCATTGGTGGCCTGGTAACCGACGTGCTGGTGGTGCCTGTCGAGCAGCAGGCCAAAGGCAAGGGCAAGGAATCCTCTGGCAAGGGCAAGAAGCAGGGCAAGGGTGACGCTGCGACACTGGTCTGGAGCAAGGTATTGTCCGAGCTTGATAAGGCGCTGGGTGGACAGCTTAAACCCTTGCTGGCTGCCGAGGAATTTACAGGCAAGGCTAAGGCCGTCTGGGCGATGCCGGTTCGAAAGGGCGATGCATTGAAGGCCCGATGGGTACTGTTGGTTGGGCTGGGCCAGGCTGACAAGGCAGATATGAAACAGGCCACCGACTGTCTGGTGGCCGGGTTCAAGCAGGGGTTAAAATACAAGTCGGCTCCTCAGCACACGGTGCTGTTACCCACGACCCTGGGCAAGCTCGACTTGGCAGACCTGTCTGCGGCGGCTGTGTTTGCAGCCAGCCGGGCCAGCTATAAAACGCAGCAGGCCAAGCCGGACAACCCGCCCAAAATAAAAACCGTGGCGTTGTGGACCCCGGCGGCCCACAAGCTGGGTGCCAAAACGTTGCAGGTGGCCCAAATTATGGCGACCGTCGAAGCCAACACCAAGGATCTGGCCAACATGCCGGCTAACCTCAAGCGGGCCGAAACCCTGGCGACCTTTGCCCGAGCCATCAAGGGCCGTGGGGTGACATGCAACATCATCAGCAATGTCCAGCAAATCCAGCGTAAATTTCCGGCGTTTTATGCCGTGGCCCAGGGGTCGGTTCGCGAAGATCCCCCACGGTTTATCCACCTGACCTATACCCCCCCGGCCAAAGGCAGTGGAAAAACCGCTGTCAAACCCAAGCGCCATATTGCCCTGGTGGGCAAAGGTGTTATTTTTGACACCGGCGGGGTGCAGGTTAAGCCGGGCAACTTTATGAACGACATGAAGTTTGATATGACCGGCGCGGCCACGGTGTTGTCGGTATTCAAGGGGCTCGTCCAGCTCCAGTTGCCCAATATCAAGGTGTCTTGTTTTGTGGCGGCGACCAAGAACGCGGTTGGCGAATTTGCCTATACCCCCGACAGCATCATTGATTCGGCCAGTGGCAAAAAAATCGAGGTGCGCCACACCGATGCCGAAGGCCGTCTGACCCTGGCCGATGCCGTGTATACTGCCGCCCAGCAGAAACCCGATGAGATGATTACCATTGCCACGTTGACCGGTGCGGCCATGATGGCGGTGGGGCATTGCACGGCCCTGATGGGAACCGACGACAAGCTTGTCGGTCGGATTGATCAATCCGGCAAGCGGGTGGGCGAGCGGATCCAGCCCCTCGACTTGTTCGAGGAGGATTTTGAGGCCATCAAAAGCAAGCGCGATGCCGCCGATTTAAGCAACAGCTTAGATCAACGCGAACGCGGGCACATGACGGCCGGGGCGTTCGTCATTAGTTTTGGCGACGGTGTGCCGATGGCTCACATGGATATTGCCGGCGGCGATGCCAAGGACGGTAATGCTACGGGTATTGCCGCCAAGGGCCTGCTCCAGTTTTTGATTGATTCGGCCCACCCGTCCAAGTAGTATCAAGACACGGATCCCGATAGAATAGGGGACCTCTTCCCCCTCGTCCCTTGAGGGTTCCCTCTCGTCCTTTAGGAGGCGGTTATTGATGATGTTGTTTGCACCCCGCTTGTTGACACAACAGTCCCGGTTTCTGCTGACCCCTCATGCCTTGCGTCGGGCCATTCGGCAATGGGGCTGGTGCGGGTGCTTTCGGGTGGCCAGTGCCATGGGGCTGGCCCTAGTGGCTTCCGTGTTGTGGCAGGGGCTGCTGCCATGGGCCCCGGCGGTCTGGGCCGGCGAGCAGTTGGTGGTGGACGGCCTTGAGGTGCCCCAGTTTACGTTGGATGTGACAAACCCCACCGTGCTGAACAACCCGGTTGGGGCAAGCTTTCCGGGCTTGCGCGGCGGTGATCAGTTGATTCGGTACGATGCCGGGTATGGACAACCGTCCACCGGCACCAACGAGTACGGCTACGAAGTGACGGTCGAGCAGGGCCGTGTGGTCCGGGCTGAAGGGGCCGACAGCCGTATACCGGCCTCGGGCCAGGGGTATGTGCTTAGTGGCCATGGTCGGGCGAAAACCTTTTTAATTGCCTATGCTCCGGTTGGGGCCCGGATTACCATGGATGCCGCGTCAAAGGTGGTAACCAGCACCATTGATCAGGATACCTATGCGTTTCAGGTCCGGCAGTTGATTGATAAGCTGCACGCCCAACATGCCCCGGCTCTCGATGGGACGTTGAAGGCCCAAGTGGATCATTTTCTGGCCACCTATCGATCGGTTTCGCTTGACGAAGCCAAACTGGTTGCGGGGCGGTTGGCCGCCAAGCTCGAGCCCCGGTTGTGGGCCAGCTACTCACCGTTTTCATCGCAGGCGGTTCGGGGTATATGGCACCGCCCCCAGCAAGCCACTCATGCCGATATTGCCAAGACCCTCGATCAGCTTAAGGCCACCGGTATTAATACGGTGTTTCTGGAAACCTACTTGCATGGGGCCCCCTTGTTTCAATCGTCCACGTTTGCTGCCTACGGGATTCAGCAAACCCCGCCGTTTGCCCTGAAGGACGATCCCGAGGCCGACCTGTTGCAGGTGTGGCTGGATGAAGCCCACCAGCGGGGGTTGAAGGTGCATGTGTGGTTCCAAACCTTTTATGCGGGCAACCGTGTTTTTAAGCAGGGCACGTATGGGGAAGGGGCTATTTTAAGCCGGTATCCGCAGTGGGCCAACCGCGCCTATGCCGATGCCGCCACGACCACGCCTTCGCCCAGTGCGGTCGAATCGGGGCACTTTTTCCTCGATCCGGCCAACGAGGAAGTGCAGCAGTTTCTGCTGGCGTTTATCGACGAACTGCTGACGCGCTACGACGTGGACGGCTTCCAGCTTGACTACATCCGCTACCCTGCCAGTCTGCCGACGGATCATCCCGGTTACCTGGCCACCACCTGGGGGTATACCCCGGTGGCCCGTACGGCCTTTGAGACGCTTAACGGGGTTGACCCGCTCTCGCTTGATCCTGATCGCGATGCGGCGCAGTGGCAGCAGTGGTCCCAGTTTAAAACCGATCAGGTTACCCGGTTTGTGAAGCGTGTGCATGAGCTGGTATATGGCCAGCGGCGGTTGCGCCACCATGCCCGCGATTACACGGCCCCGCCGCATGCCTTGCCGCTGACGGCTGCCGTGTTTACCGACCCCGAGCAGGCCCGCCTGCTCAAGCACCAGGATTGGCAAACATGGGCGCAGTCTGGCTGGGTGGACGCCCTGGCCCCCATGACGCTGACCAGTTCCATCAAGACCGTTGGCGAGGTAACCCGCCGGTTTCACCAGGTGGCTGGTGTGCCGGTTTACTCCGGTATTTTTGGCCCCTTCAATTCGAACACCGCCACCCATGTCGTTGAGCAGGTGGGCGAAGCCAAAGCGGAAGGCGCCGATGGCATTATTCTTTTTGACACGGCACACCTGACGTCGCCGATGCAGACGGCTTTGCGCCTGGGTCTGTTTGAGCTGCCCAAGCCCCAGGGGGCATGCATGCCCCAGCCGACCTCGACGCCGGCTACCGGCCATTAGGCGCATGAAGAAAAATAACGGCATGGGGGTGTTCGGCCTTCCCTCTTTTTGAGGGGCTGTGTACAATAAATGTCACGCTGTTTTAAAGCGCAACAATGGATAGAGTTCATATGATGACGATCGATGCGGGTATACATCATCGCACGCCCGGCACGACGGCTGCCCGGCGTGCCGGTATCCAAAAGCCGACAGGCTGGATGCTTCAGGCTTTGCGTCCCTGCCGCTGGCATGACCAGTACCCGCAGTTGACGTTCTGGGTGGAATTGCTGCAACTGATGCCGGATGACTACCAGCAGGCCATCTCAAAATCCTTTAACCACTTTTTGGCTGCCCGGTTGCCCAAACGTTTCGAGCCCGGCCAGGGGGGCCACCGCTACATTGACGGCATGAACCGCTGGTATGACCGGCACCGTCCGCTGGCCGGTGCCCTTGAAAACCTTCGGCTGGCGCCCAAGCCCATTCGCCAGCAGGCTGCCCATTTTTTAATCCACCAGATAGAACGAGCCGCCGAGGGGCAGGCCCTGCTCTTTTTGTCTCCCGAGTCGGCGGATCCTCCACTGACCGATCTTACCGACCTGGCCAACTGTGCCGATACCGACATGGCAGCGCATGCCACGCCGCCTACTCTGGTCGAGCAGCATGAAGCATACGTGGACGGTTGGCTGGAGGCGTTCATGGAAAATCACATCGAAATATCGCTTCGCGCCGAAGCTAAGGCCGGATGACGGGGCCTAGGCCGATAAACGTGTCCAGGATACTGTTGCTGACGGGGATGTAAGCCCGACCCAGTCGAAGCTGCGTGCCGTCCTGTTCCAGGGCGCCGGTTGACAAATGGCCTTCGATGAGCGGCTGGAGCCGATCGATAACATCGGGGCCGTGTATCTGCGCAAGGGTATCGAGGTTCACGCCGGCTCGCTGGCGCAGGCCAAATATCAAGGCGTTTTCCAAATCCTCGACGGGACTGATATGATGCACGGTTTCGGGTTGCGTGGGGTTGGCCAGGTACGTATCGAGCGATTTCGGGTTGGCCCGGCGCATTTGGTAGGCCGAGCTGTGCGCGCCGGGGCCAAAGCCCCAGAAAGGCTGGTTTTGCCAGTAGCCTGTATTGTGTCGGCTGGCAAAACCAGGCCGGGCCAGGTTGCTGATTTCGTATTGCACCAACCCCGAAGCTTCCAGAAAATCGATACCTTGCCAGTACATCGACACGGCTGTGTCCTCGTCGGGCAGGGTGAACCGTCCGGTATCCACCAGGCTGGCCAATTTGGTACCCGGCTCAACCTGAAGGCCGTACATGGACACATGATCAGGGGCCAAAGCTACCAGGGCTTCGAGGGTGGCCTGCCACGAGGCGGGGGTTTGATCTGGCAGCCCCACCATGACATCCAGTGCAAGATTGTCAAAGCCGCTGGCGCGCGCTTCGGCTACGGTTTGCCGAACGTCGTCGGGGCCATGGAGGCGGCTGAGGCGCTTCAGCTCGTTCGGTTGCATGCTTTGCACCCCAATACTGAGCCGGTTGATGCCGATGGCCCGGTAGTCGGCCAGGGGGCTGGCGGGTCGTTCCGGGTTCAGCTCCATGGTAATCTCGGCGTCGGGGGCCAAAGGTTGATGGCGTGTCAGGGTGTCCAGTAGGCGCTGGAGCTGTCGGGCCGAAAAACGCGAGGGGGTGCCACCGCCCAAAAACACGCTGGACAATGGGGGTAACGGGGGTAATGGTGAGGCGGGCTGGTGGGTCAGGCAGTGGGTCATTTCCTGGCACAGGGCCTCGACGGTGGCGTCGAGCAAAGCAGAATGGCCATGGCGCGTGTCGACGGCAAAATCGCAATAAATACACTGCGACAGGCAAAACGGGCAATGGATGTAGGCCATCGCCGGCCCTAAAGTGGTAGTGGGGGCTGTGGCGGTGGGGGCGGATGAAGCCGTTGTCGACGGCGTGGGTAAAGCAGGAAGGGCCATATGTGCCCCATCATGAAGAGGGGGCGGGGCGCCTGTCAACCAGCGATGTTGAGGCAGGCGAGAGGCTTTGGATTTAGATCCCGCTGTTCAGTGTACCCTGGCTCAGTCCTTTTAGCGCCCCCAGCTTGTTATGAAGTTCGCTGCTCTGAGTGGGCACTCTCCATGTCGGTGTCAAAAACTTCGTGGTGTTTGTGGTGTTCGTTGTGGTGTTCGTGGTCTTCAGGGTTTCTAGGCGCTTTGGGGCCCATCAGGCCGGCTAATGTCAGGGTCATTTCGGTGCTTTGCAGAACGGTTTCCGAGGAGAAGCGGAACATGGCCTTTGATTCGAAATAGTGCGATTCGAGGTGTTCAGCCACGGTTTTGGCTGTGTCGGCCATCAGCCGGATTCGGTGGGCCTGGCTGGTCACGCCCATGGCAAACCGGGTCAGGCGTTCGGCAACCTGTTGGGAAACCTGGGCGGCATCGTTCATGTTCAGCACCAGCTTGTCGTTGGTGTGGCGGTGTCGATCCACGACGGCTGCCATGGTCTGGTTGCTTTCGGTCACGTCATCCAGCACCAGGCCAAGAATGTTGACGGCTTCGACCATGGGCCGGAGGTGCCGTTCAAGGGCGTTTTGCAATTCGCGCAACTGGGCTTCGGTGGGGCGTTCCTTGTCCAGTACCGGGTTGGCCTGCTGCATCAGGCAGTTCATGTTGGCTTGCAACGAACCAAACGCCCGCATTACGTCCTCGCTAAGGCGAACCGAATGCAGGGCGGTGGTGGCCAGTGCGTTGAACATGCGCCGGGTTTCGCTGCTGGCCTGGGCCAGCAGGCTGACGTTGGTGGCTACGGTCTCAATGGTATGAGCCAGTTTGGCCGAGGCCATGGCAATTTGCCCCACGTCATGATCCACCTCGTCGGCCACTTCAAACACGTCTAGGCTGGCGTTGAGCAGCCGCTGCAGCGCCTCGCTGATTTGCTCTAGCTCGTGGCGAACGGCTACGTTGCGTTGCTCGATGCTGACGACCTGGTCCATGAAGCGATCGGCAAAGCTGGCATCGGGGTTGTCCAGGCTGGGGTGTGGCCGGAATTCCCAAGGGGTGTCGCTGGCATCTTCCATGGGTGTGGCGCTGTCCAGGTCGGCGGTTTCCGGGTCGCTTGGTTCGGGTGAAAACAGTTCGCTCAGGGTGCTCGTATCCAGCTCGTTGGGCAAGGCCGTGTCATTGGCAGCTTGGGTGGCGGCCAGCTTCAATTCGGTTTTCTTGTTGACCAGTACCAAGGCATATCCCTGGGCTTTCATCACGGCGCTGCTCAACGCCAGCCGGTCGATCTTGCGTGTGGCGGGGTGCTCGATGAGTCGGCACAACAGGAAGGCAAAGCCCCGGCTGTACCATTCCGGGCTAAGGCCCATGGATTTGTAGTACTGGCACAGCGACCATGCCTGTTGGCTGAAATCGAGGCCCGAGGTGCCGTCGAACAGACTCAGCCAATGTTTCTTGTGCATCTTGCCGAATTTCTGAAGCCGGTCGGCCTGATCGGATGCGTTGACGGGCAGGTGCTCGGTCAGCGACATCATGAACTGGTGCAGAATGGCGTTTACTTCGTCTTGAACCACCTGCTCGACTTCGCGCAGGACGGCCGCCTCCGAATCGGTAAACACCAGGCCGTCGCCGGGCTGGGTTAAAACGGCCTTGGCTGGCCCAGCCGCAGCGTCATCCGGTTCAAGTCGGTTGGGGGCTGGCGCGGTGGCATGGGGCGTGTTGTGGGTGTTGTCGGTATCGTTGGTCATGGGAAGGGGGGAGGTGGGGTTGACGGGGTGTTTCGGTAAAGGCAGTACAAAAAGAAGGGTTTACACCAGTTCTGGTATCGGTCAATCGGCTGGCCGGATTCAGTACGGGCCGGGGCGGGTCGGCTATTCGAAGGAGGGTGGGGGCGGACCCTGCAACAAAGTCGTAATAAGGGCTGGTTACGGCCTTTGGGTTTATGACATAACGGTAGGGTGCCCTGGGTCGTTTTCCGGGCCGGTTTGAGTTGAGCGAGGTGCCTTGAGAAGATGTCGTTGACCATGCCCCCTTCCGTGCCCCCAGCCGCCACGGCGTTTGCTGGGTCTTCTGTTGTATTGCCCGATTGCGGCAACATCGAGGCGGTTAAATCCGTGGCTTTGGGCTGTGTGGCCTGCAAGCTCAATGAAACCCGGCAGCATGTCGTCTTTAGCGATGGTAATCCTCAGGCTGGGTTGATGTTTATTGGTGAGGGCCCTGGGGCACAGGAAGATGAGACCGGTATTCCCTTCGTGGGCCGGGCCGGGCAGTTGCTGACCAAGATCATTGAGTCGGTTGGTTTGCGGCGGCAACAGGACACCTACATCTGCAATGTCGTCAAATGCCGTCCGCCAGGCAACCGCGTGCCCACCGATGTGGAAATGCAGCAGTGCTATCCCTACCTGCATGCCCAAATCCATGTCCTGAAACCGCGCATTATTGTGTTGGTGGGTGCCACCGCCTTGCGGGGCGTGTTGGGCAACCGTTCGCCCATTAGCAAGGTTCGGGGTCAGTGGCTTGAGACCCCTTTTCCGGCACCCAATGGCGGAACCGCAAAGGCCATGGCCATTTTTCACCCGTCGTACCTGCTGCGAAATCCGTCACCTAATGAGGGAACCCCGAAATGGCTGACGTGGCAGGATATTCAGGCCATCAAACGCTGCTACGACGAAGATTAGTGCCAGGGGGCCGTTTGCGTGGTTAAGGGGGTCTTGATGGGGCGGATCTTGGTTATCACTATGGGAATCGTAAGGGGTAAAAACTGTTACTTGACCCGGCGAGGCAACCCCCATGCCGGGTATGAATAAAAACTTTACATCATGCCCAAACCCATGCCATGCCTAACTTTTGTCCTCATGAGTAAAAACAAGAGTGGACATTTTT
>JAGQHJ010000041.1 GCA_020431915.1 Cyanobacteria bacterium HKST-UBA04
CTTCGACCCGTTTATGGGGCCGTCCCCTCCTTGCCACCAAGCCGGACGGTCCAGAAAAGCCCAGCGGTGGCCCCGACGTTTGGCGTTTGGCCTTTCGACTGGCTGGCCTCTAGGAAAGCGCCTCAACAACCACCCAAAACCCGACTTGAACCCCATGAGGTGCCCTCCTTCGTTGAGTCGTTGATTGGGGGGCAACGCCCCTATGAGTCGCTTGATGAACTGGATACCCCCAGCCTGACGGCGGTGATGAGGGTGTTGACCCATAAGCCGCGGGATCGCGCCTATGAGGCCCCCTTTGAATGGGTGAGTCGCAGTGTGTGTCGGCTTTTGGAAGCCGGCCCCAAGCTGGTGCGGGCCAACGTTATGGCGCCGGAACGCATGGTCCAAATGGAGCAGCTCAATACCATGGCCCTCGAGATGCTCAAGCGCACGTTTAGTGTGCTCGAACGCACCTATGGCCTGGAGGACAAGACTCTTAGAAACATTGACCAGGAGGTGTGAGCGGGCCGGCCGGCCAAGGGGATCAAGGTCATCAGTCGGGCCGTACTTGTTTTAACGGTTGTTGGCATGCCTAAAACAAGGCCAAGCAAGGCTGTAAGGCTTGTTTGGTCTAGGGCAGATAGTCTTTAGGCAAGGAATAACAGGTGTATCATGGCATTTTGTTCCAGTTCGGAAATGGTTCGGGGTGGTTATGTGGGATATAATTAAAGCCAAGTCCGTTTTTAGGGAAACTGTTTGCCGCTATGCCCCGTGTTGCCTTGCTAACCAGTGGACAACGACCGTTTGCAAAGGCCGTTCATACGAATTTGCCCCGGCTGACCAATAAAACTCACTTGGTGGTGGTATTGGCCGACAAGCCTTGCGAGGGGTTTCGGTATTTTGAGGCGGAAACGGATATCCCCACAGTGCTGCTGGATTATGATGCACAGGGCCGGGCAGAAAATGACGCGCGGATTATGGCCGCCCTGGCCGCCCACCAAGTGGACGTCGTGTTGCTGAATTACGATCGCCTGGTGGGGGCTGAGCTGCTGGCGGCTTATGAAGGTCGGGTATTTAACCACCATATGGCGTTGTTGCCGGCGTTTAAAGGCTTGGGGGCTCCCCGGCGCACCTATGGTCACAGCACGTTGTTCTATGGGTCGACGATCCATGTTGTTAATCAGGCCATGGACGAAGGCCCCATTGTGGGGCAGGTGGTGCTGGCCAGAGAACCGGGTGAATCCTTTGCGACGTTCGAGGCCCGTCATTTTGAGCACACGGTGCTGCTGTGTCTCGATTTTTTGGTGCGTATCGGATTGGACACCTTATTAATGGTAGACAACCAACCCCGTTTTGAGCAGGCCCATTATGGCCAACTGCCGTTTAACCCGGCCCTGTGTATTGATACTGGGGTCGTCCAGTGGGCGGGTGTTTTACAGCCGATTGGCGCCGAAGTCCCTGCTTCATAAAGGGGGGTAACTGGGTTGTGGGCATGCTGCCGATGAAGCAGCGACAAGAAGCGGTTGGGACTTGTTTGAGACAGCCAACGCCCCGTTCGGACTCTTTTTTTGATGGTTCCTCACCATAAAAGAACCCCCTGCCCAAACAACCGGAGGGGTGGTTGCTTGATGAACAGGGGGAAGAACCGTTGTTAATGGAGTTAGACTGTACACAGCATCAACTGTGTTTGGCGTGTGTGAAGGTTGAGAGAGAGCGAGAGAGGTAAAGAAAAAACCGTTTTTTGGGCGGATCCTAGGAAGGATCAGGCCCGTTTTCTGGGGCGTGGTCGGGGCCATTATGGTTGCCGAAGTTGCCGTCCGGTCCTCGACCTTGCGGGCCATTATGGTTACCAAAGTTGCCATCGGGTCCCCGGCCGGTATGGTTACTCGGGCCGTCGTCATGGTTACCACCGAAGTTGCCACCGGGGTTGCCAAAGTTACCAAAGTTGCCGTTGGGTCCCCGACCTTGCGGGCCACCGAAGTCACCAAAGTTGCCGTCGGGTCCCCGACCTTGCGGGCCACCATGGTTACCAAAGTTGCCGTCGGGTCCTCGACCTTGCGGGTTGCCATAGTGATCGTCGTGGTGGCCAATGTGCTCACCAATGTGCTCACCGGCACCTGGGTTATAGCCACTACCGCCAAAGCCAAAGCCGCGGCCAGGCCCACCAGGTCCTCCAGGTCCACCAAAGCCAGGTCCGCCTTGACCGCCGGGGCCACCTTGACCACCCGGTCCGCCAAAGCCAGGTCTACCGGGTCCGCCTTGACCGCCTTGACCACCGGGCCCGCCAAAGCCAGGTCTACCGGGACCGCCTTGACCACCGGGCCCGCCCGGTCTGCCACCGAACTGGCCACCGCCAAAGCTGCCGGGGCCACCTCCAAAGTTACCGCCGCCAAACCGGCCGCCACCTTGTTGCGGGCCTGCCTGGGCCAACAAGGGCCGGCTGCCGTGGTGAGGGGCCTGGTTGCGCCATGAGCGTTTGGTGGGTTTCAGGTTTTGGGGGGTTGCGTCCCGATTTTTTGCAGCGGCCTGCAGGGACTGATGGGGGGGCTTGGCATGGGTCGCCAGGTTTTGCCGAGCCGACGGACGCGGCCCGGACAAGTCAAAGGCATGGGCTTGGGGGCTATAGGTGGCCGTTGCCACAATCAAGGCTAAACTCAGGGCCAAACTGGCCGGTTTAAGGTGCTGGATGGCTAGAAAGCGGTTAGTATCCTTTGTCGGGGGGGCTGAATGGTGTTTCATGGGAGGTGCCGTGTCCTTCATCTTGTTAAACCACATATAAAGGTAAAGGGGGGTGATTCGGCTTGGCCTAATGTCGGGGTAAAGGAGGGGGAAAAGAAGCATTCCCCAGGCGAGGCCTTTGAGGTGAATCACTGGTTATATGATACGGTTTGGCCGGGTACCTTCATAAGGTGCCCTGGTCTTATTTTGGTCTGGTTCGTCAGGGCGATCCTTAAATAGTTCTTAAGACCTAGTAGAAGGGGGCAATTTTATTAATGACTGATTTTTTATTTATACAGACCAAAAGATGTTTGACCCTTTTTCCTCGTTCGACCTTCCAGCTGTTGCTGTGCCCGATGTTGAACCCCTAGCCCCCTTCCTTTCGTTCGAGGAAATCCAGCATGGCCCTATCCCTTTGTGCTTGATGTACAGGATTTGAAAAAGCAGTTTTAAAAAGAGGTTTAGAAAGCACCGTGATCAATGCCTTTAATAATAGTGCTCAATCCTATTTGTATTCGCGTTTGTCTGCCAACACCAATACCGGGTCTCAACCCAACGACGCCTCTGACTCCCAGCAGGTGAGATCGGATCGTTCCCGGCGTGCGACTCGGCCTCTTGGGGCAAACCGGGTGGGGGCACGTCAGATTATTTCCCCGTACGCCCAGGAATTAAAAGCCCGTAGCTTGCAGCCCCAGGGAAGCGAACAGGCCGATTTAAAAGCCATTGTTGATTACGATCGGGAGAATCAATTGGATACCCCATTTGCCCGCATGGCTTTAAGCAACGCTCCGGCAATCAGCCAACGGATTCGTTCTCAATATGGCAATGCCAACCCGCTGGCCAATCCGTTGCTTCAGTCGGCCAACTGGGTCAGTCAAATTCAATTTTCGGGTCTTAAATAGCGCCAGGTATCGTGTATTAATCACCCGCTAAAAAAGGTGAATAACCTTTCCCTGTCAGTGTTTTCTGTTTTAACCAAGGGCAAGGGCAGGTGCTTTTAGGCACCACTACCTTTGGCCAAGCAGGGGTCTGCTGTGCAGGGTCGATGGGTATTAAAATTATTGGCCGATCTACACCGTTTGATGTAGGCGAGTACCACTATCATGGAAATCGGAAAGTCGTTTTGCTTGGGTGACTTTAGCTGTCGAATGAATTTTTATCCCGGTTGGTGCAACCCGTTTTGTAACATCCGCTGGCTATAATGTAGGCATTGACTTGCTTTTACTGGTGTTTGCACTACACTACTTTCACTGTGTATCTACTCTTAAAACCGTATCCTGAAAAGATTGGACTGGTTTTTTTCCGAAAAACCCATTAAAGTTGTTATACACAGTCTTATAATGACCCGTAAACTGATCCAAAAAAAGTTGTTTGTCGTTGAAAGGTCATTAGGTGTTAGTGACCCGTCGTTAGTTGGGTATCAAAATAGGAACAATAACTATGGCAACTGCTGCTAAGAAGACAACTCAGTCTAAACCGGCCAAGAAAAAGCCTGTAAAAAAGGCGACGACTGCCAAGAAAACCACGGCTAAGAAACCTGCTGCCAAGAAGACCACGGCTAAGAAAACCACGACCGCCAAGAAAACCACGGCAGCTAAGAAACCTGCAGCCAAGAAAACCACGACTGCTAAGAAAACCACTGCCAAGAAGACTACGGCTAAGAAAACCACGGCAGCTAAGAAACCTGCAGCCAAGAAAACCACGGCTAAGAAAACCACTGCCAAGAAGACCACGGCTAAGAAAACCACGGCAGCTAAAAAACCTGCTGCTAAAAAGGTGGCTCGCAAAACCACGGCTAAGAAAAGTGGCGTAAAAACCGCTGCCCGTGCAGTTACCAAAACTGCCAGCAAACGTAAGCCGACCGCTTCGAAAGCAAAAAAAAAGTAAGCGTTCGTCATAGCGCTTCGACTTCTAAACCGTCAGTGACCTCCCCAAAAAAGAAATCAACAGGCGATCAGTCCGCCCCGGTCATTGATAAAAGCATCAAAAACGACCGGGCCATCGAAATCCGAGGCCCGGTCGATTTAAATGCGGTTACAGTTGCCAAAATCCAGCGCGGCTTGATTCTGCAGGATGTTGCCAAAGGTGGTGAGGCCAGTAGCCTCAAGTTCTTTGTGGGGCCAAGCACCGCCAACAAATACCGTATGCAGGATCAAGCCGCCCTGGCTGATACGTTCTTGTTCGTTTCCCACCCGGTCGATGCCGTCATCAAGTCGGGGATGGGCTGTGATATGTTGCGGGCTTTCCTGTCGGTTACCGGTAAACGCTTTATGTTGGCCGGTGCTTGCCTGAATATGGGGGTCATTACCAACACGGCGCCCTATGGCAAAAACAAGGCCAACCAGGTCCGGCGGCAGCTGTTTAACGATTATGTCACCGATCTGCAGACCCTGGTGATGATAAAAACCGGTGAAACCGACCGTAAAAAGGTGCATGAGGATCTCCTTAGCGCCCGCGACTATAGCGCTTTGCAGGCCTTGTATTATGGCACCAAGGGGCTTATTGACGGTATTTTGCTTGGTCGCGACCAGGTTATCACCCGGCCCGACCTGGATCAGTTCCTGAAGGGCAAGCGCTGGAACCAGGACCGGATTAACGACTTCTTGAAGAATTATATTAACGTGTATGAGATCCCGACCCGGTCGTTGGCTTCCTTTTCGAAAAACTCCATTCCCAAGGGCGATTTAAGCTATTACCAGCCCCTGAACAAGAAAGACGAGGAGGGGGGCGATAAAGGCAAGAAAAAGAAGAAGAAAACCGAGAGTGGCCCCCAGTTCTACAAGGGCGAAAAGAAATTCAGGGTTTTTCCGCCCAAATACACCATTAGCAAGGAAAAGCCGGATAAACGCTTCCTGATTACCCATATTCCCAAGCAGTTTAGCGGGTTGCTGAACGACGACGTGATCTTTTTCAACGATCACTTCTGCGATGAGACGGCCGAGCAGATTAGTGACGCCTTGATTGCGCTGGATCATAAAAAAGTGCTCCAAAAACGGGCCAGTCATATCAAAATTATTGAAAATAGCCCGGGTGGCAGTGTCTGGAGTGGGCAGGAGTTGCGCAGTATTATCCGTTCCCTGCTGACCCCGGTTGACGTACTGGTCTATGGCATGGCTGCCAGTTGCGGCTGTTGGTTGTTGTGCAGTGCCACGGGCAACCGGTTTGCCACCCCCAACTCGCGTATCATGTTTCACGAGGCGGCCACCGAAATTCGTAGCCAGGTGCCTGCCGACAACTTTAACGAGTTGCACGACGGATTGGATCAGGCCACCATCGATTTTGTGGCCATTGTTGCAGAAGGTTCTGGAAGGCCCTTTGAAGCCGTTTTAAAGGACTTTGATCACGACGTCTGGTTAAATCCTATTGAAAGCCTTTTTTATGGCCCCAAAGGCCTTATAGATGGCATTGTGGTGGCCCATGACAAGGTATTAACCCGTCCCATGGTCGAGCAATACTTGGCCAAACGCTTGGGGGGCACCAAAAAGCTGGCCGAGTACGTGGAAAAGAAAATCTTAGAGAAGCGCGATCCGCGGCTGGGCATGAAATGGGAACCGGAAAAACATGACGAGACGGATCCGTTTGACAACCCCTTGAAGGTGATTACGGAGATGGTGGCCTCTGTTAAACTGGCGCCCCTTTCCTCGTTACAAACATTCAAGTTATCCGTGCCGGTTGCCGATAAGGATAGAACCATCGATTACTTTAACGTGGTACTCGAAGACAAAAAGTAACCACCACCTTTTTTCAACTGTGACGGCCAGCTCCAAACAGTGTTTCCCTTCTCCGTTGGTTCAACGGTAGGGGGCTTCACGGAGCAACAGCCCAGGTTCTTGTTATTGGGCCCATCAAGGATGCCCCTTTTTTCCCCCAGCCGGAGGGGGGCAAGCCATTACCATCAGCGCTATAATGAAGAATCTACACCAGTTGTCTATTGTATGTACTGAGACCCTTTTTTATATTACGTGATTCGTAATAGCCATTGGTTTAGCAAAACCAGTTGAGTCGCCTCACTTTATACAGTAGATTGGGTGCCCCAGGTTACCAACCTGTTGAAGGGTGACTCACGAATTAAGACACCGGTGTACGCCACGATGCCCAATCCCCGTGCTCGCGCGCGCGCCCTATGGTGCTTGCGCCGACGGGTTGCATCAAGGCCTGTTTTGGATAGGCGTTTGTGCGCTTGCCTCCAGACGGAACCCGTTATGTTTTCCATGCGTCCTTAGAAAACGGGCGGGCTGTGTTAAATCCATTACAATAATCAAAGAGGTCTAAACCCATTACACCAGAAGTTGTATTGACCGGATTCGGTTTCATTATTGGTTGTGTCGCCGGTACCTTGGGTATCGGGGGCGGTTTGCTGATGATTCCGGCCCTGTCGTTTATCGCACCGCTGTTAGGGCTGCCCCATTACCCCATACACCTGGCCTCTGGACTGAGTGCCGTCCATGTACTCGGTTCCAGCTCTCTGAGTACTTGGGTCTATATCAACCAGCGGCGCATGCGTTGGCAGTGGGTCTGGCCCCTTGGTATCGGCAGCATCGCTGGCGGGTTGCTGGGCGGGGTGGTCTCCAAATACATGCCCGAGATTATGCTGTATTCGGTTTTTGTGGGTTTCCTCATTATGGCGTTTCTGATGACTGTTTTCAGAAAGCGCCTTCGGCAGGTTTCCTTGTTTGACAAGGACGAGATTGACGAGCACCCCAATACCACCCAGCGGGTGTTTCTGGCCCTGGTTGGGTTTATTGTCGGCTTTGTGGCGGCCAATATCGGGGTGGGTGGATCCGTACTCGTGATTCCCATTTTGATGACGCAGTTTCACCAGCGCACCAAGCATGCCATTGCCAATGCCGCCGGGTTTGTCATGTTGACGGCCGTGGCCTCGGTTGTGGGCAAGGCCATGGTGGGGCTTATTCCCTTGCCCGAAGCTATTTTCTTAACCTTGGGTAGTATTTCGGGCGGCCTGGTGGGCGCCCGTGCCAACCGGTTTATTCCATCGCTTTGGTTGCGCACGGCACTGGCAACCGTCATTATGGTGTCGCTGATCCGGACGCTCTTCGCCATTATATGAATTGCTAAAACGGGCCATGATATCTACGGCCCGTAATTTGTAGGATTCAACGGTCTGTGTAGGCTCTAGGCACTCACGTCGAGGGCTCGGTTAATCGTGCCGTCGGTCATAAACAAGGGACGCCACTGTCCGCTGTGGGTATCGTGATAGGAAAACTCGCCGACAAAGTCGCGGATCAGGTCGAGCCATTCGGATTGGGTCAGCTGCAGTTGGTCATCCTCGACAGCGTTGGGATCGGCAACGATATCGGCCCCGTATATCAGGTCGGCGGTGCTGCCGGGATCTTCATCGTGGGTGTCGATTTGCAGAACCCCGACCTGTTCGGCCCGTTTCACGAGCGGGGTGACATGATCATGCAGGGTTTGCAGGGTCACCCGATCCAGGTAATCCGCGAGAAGGGACTGCCGTTGGGCTGCCGGATCAGGATCAGGTACATTGGGGGCATCTGGCTCGTCGGCCTCGTGGGCATGCAAATAGGTGGGGCTGGTTACAAGGGGCGAGAAGGTGCCAGTGGCTTCAATGGCATCGAGCCGCCTCTGTGCCAGGGTTTGGGTGGGCCACTGGGCAACGGTTTGGGCAGCCTGGTGCCGGGCTGTCTCGACGGCTTGCCAGACATCGGTGGCCTCTTGGGGGGTTAGCATTAACACGTAGCGGTGCCGTTGGGCCAGCAGGGACAAATCGCCCCGGTTGGGACCCACTTCCAGGCTCAATACCCGTTGTTGATCAGCGGCGGGCATGTGGTGGTAGGCGTACAGGGTGGTGGCTGTGCTGATGGTGCCAAAAATGTCATCGGCAACCGGTTGGCCCAGTTCGGTATCGGCCTGGTGGTTGGGGTAAAACTCCAGAATCCGGGCCGAAAACCGGACAGATTGGGGCGATAGGAGGTGGGGGCCGGCAAGGCCCCGTTGACCCATGGTGGGGTGCAAGGAAAGCGACATCATAAGGGAAGGCATTTGTTACTAATATAATAGTAGTGTAGGCCACACAAAGTGCCCCGTAAAGCTGCGACGGGCGGGGGGCAGTCGAACAAGGGGGCTCTGATGTTAAAACGCTTTAAAAAATACCAAAAAACACCAAAAACGCCAAAAGGCGGTAGGCACAGTAGGCACACGCGTCTTTTGGCGTTTTAAAGGAGAAGATAGCTGGGGAGCGGGGAGATAAACCCAATGCTTAACGGTTTAAGGGGCTGTTGGCCGGGATTTTAGGGGTTTTGGCCAATAGATCGTTAAGGTGCGCCCGGGTCAGGGCGGTCGTGTCGTAGGGGTTTACCGGTTGTGTACTGGATTCGGTTGTCTCGGTCACTGAAAGCATTTGTTTGATTAGGGTGAGTACCATCAACGAACCCTCTCTTAACAGACTCTGTTGCTGAGATTTACGGATACGGATATTCGGGGGGAACTTAAAAACGGTCTTAAAACGGTCTTAAAATAAGGCTTGAATGGGGCGCGGGGTAGGGTGTTGCGCGCGGGGGGAGATTTTCTCGTCTTTTACTTCATTCTGGGGTATTGGGGATAGTCTTATGGTTTTAACGGAATCACTGCCAATGGTCAATAGATAAAACGCATAGACTTATGCGTCAAGCCAAGGGGTGTTTTGGCCGTATGGCCCGGCCATTCAGGCCATGGCCCCTACAACCTTATTGCTTAACAAACCCGTTTACTATTGTAATTGTTGACCAAATTTGAGCAGTTGGTCGACAATGTCTGCAAAATCGCTATATTCCTGCTGTTCCTGCTTCAGGAAGGCATCGACGGCTTTTTTAACCTGGATGGCTTTGTCCAGTGCCGTATTGGTTCCCCTGACATAGGCGCCGATGTTGATTAAGTCTTCGCTTTCCCGGTAAGTGGCCAGGGCATCGCGAACCAGGCCGGCGGCCCGTTGGTGCTCCGGTCGGGTAATGTTGACCATGCAGCGGCTAATCGACTCGAGGACGTCGATGGAAGGAAAATGGTTTTGCTGGGCCAGCGCCCGTGACAGGGCAATATGGCCGTCCAGGATCCCGCGCACCGCATCGGAAATGGGTTCGTTGAAATCGTCTCCCTCCACCAGTACCGTGTACAGGCCGGTAATGGAGCCGGCCTGGGTGGTGCCGCTGCGTTCGAGCAGGCGCGGCAGGAAGGTAAATACGCTTGGGGTATAGCCTCGGCTGGTAGGAGGTTCGCCTACGCTTAGCCCCACTTCGCGCAAAGCCATGGCCACCCGGGTCAAGGAGTCCATCATCAACAGCACATCCCGGCCGCTGTCGCGAAAATACTCGGCAATGGCCGTGGCGGCCAGGGCGGCCTTGATTTTCATCAGGGGGGGCTGTTCGCTGGTGGCCACCACCACCACGCTTCGGGCCAGGCCTTCGGGGCCCAGGTTTTGCTCCACAAACTCGCGCACTTCGCGGCCCCGTTCACCCACCAGGGCAATCACGTTGATGTCGGCCGTGGCTTGCCGGCACATCATGCCCATGAGGGTACTTTTACCCACGCCCGAGCCTGCAAAAATACCCAGGCGCTGGCCTCGACCAACGGTAATCAAGCCATCAATGGCCCGTATACCCAAGGCCAGGGGCTCTTCAATTAATGGCCGGGCCATCGGCTCCGGGGCGACGGCATCCATGGGGGCGTAAGCATCGGTGGGCGGCTTGCTGCGTTGATCCAGGGGGCGGCCAAAGGGGTCGATGATGCGTCCCAGCAAATGGGGGCCCACCCCCACCTGGCATGGCCGACCGGTGTTAATCACTTTGCAGCCGGGGCTCAGGGCGGTAATGTCACCGTAGGGCATCAACAGCAACTTGCCGGGCTTGAACCCGACCACTTCGGCCTCAATGCGCTGGTTCGATCCGTCATTCAGCTCGATTTGGCAAATGTCGCCCACCTTGGCCACCGGGCCCGTGGTTTCCACAATCAACCCAACCACTTCGTTGACCCAGCCGATTTCCGGGTAGGGACGGCTTTGGGTAATGGTTTGGGCCAGTTTGGGACTGATATCGGTTGTCATGAGTCGAGCACCTCGTCGGACGAGGTATCATCCGATGGCGGGACAGGCCTATCCGGTTCGGCGGGGGGGGCGTCGGCATGAATCAGGCCGTCGTCGACGGCATCCTGATAGAGGCCTTCGGCCTTCAGGTCATCGACGAAGGTGGGGGCGTCGATCATCATCGTGTTATGCCCGGGATCTTCTGGGGCGTCGGTCGGCGTGTTGGTACTGGTGTTGGCGGGTTCGGCTTCCGTTGGTTGATCGGCCTCGCTGTCCGGTGTCGGGTTGTTGAATGTCGGCGTATCCGACTCAGATAATTCAGGCAATTCGGGTAGTTCGGTTTTTACGTCGTTGATCAACGCGTCAATCAGCACGTCCGGGCTCAGATCAAAGGCGGTTTCAGCCGTTTCCAGCACCAGCCGGTCTTTGGGACAGTAGGGGTGCGGCAGCAGTGAAATAATATCGCTTTTGGCCAGAGCCGCCTGTACCGTGTCGCTTTCCAGCAACAGGGCAAAGCGGTCGGGATGAATCAAAATCTTCAGTTCGCCATGGGTCTTGAAGTGTGCAGCAGCGGTTTCAATCAGGCCCCAGAGCTGTTCGGGCTGGTTCAGTACCGATTCACCCACCACACGCTTAAGGATCAACGTCATCACGTCGGCCATGTAGTGTTTTTGTTCCACCAGCAACTGGCGCTGGCCTTCGTAGGTGGCTTGGGTCAGCTTCTGGGCCGTTTCGATCTGCACCGCCACGTCCCTTAACCCTTCCTGGCGTCCTTCCTGACGCCCTGCCTCGAAGCCCAGTTGTTTCTGTTCCTCAAGCAGCTGCGGAACCTCGGTTTCGATGATGTCTTTGGCCTGTGATTGCGCAGCAGCAATAATCAGCCGGGCTTCTTCCTCGGCTTCGGCGATGATGGCTTCCGCTTCGTCTTCCGAATCCTTGAGGTTCTGCACGGCAATTTGTTCCAGCCGCTTCAGCTGGTTGTGGTTCAGCAGGTAGGCTTCGTCCAGTGTGACTTGTTCCCCCAGTTCGAAGTACCGAACGGGTTGATGGCTGCCCGCCTTGATGATGTTGGACGACTCACCGGCGCCAGCGCCGGGGCTGGCATGTTTTGCCTTGTAGTCGGTCCACTGCTTGGGCAGCTTACTCAATGAAGTCGTCCTCCTCGTCACCGCGCGAGATTACGATTTCCCCGGCGGCTTCCAGGGCACGAACGGCGCTGACGATGTAGGTTTGCTTTTCTTGAACGTCTTTTGAGCGCACGGCCCCCATGTATTCCATGTCTTCCTGAAGCATGGCCGCGGCCCGCTCGGACATGTTGCGGAAAATCTTGTCCTGAAGCATCTTGGGCGATCCCTTGAGGGCCAGGGCCAGGTCCTTGGTCTCCACTTCTCGCAGCACCCGCTGGATGGCCCGGTCGTCGAGGGTGACGATGTCCTCGAAGACGAACATCAGCTCGCGCACGCGCTGGGCGTTGTCCGGGTCGGTCATTTCCATTTCGTCCAGAATGGCCCGTTCCGTGGCCCGGTCGCTGCGGTTCAAAATTTCGGCCAGGGCTTCCACGCCACCGGCTTTCGTGTAGTCGGTCGACACGACGCTGGAGAACTTGTTTTCAAGAATACGTTCGACCTCGCGCAGGATGTCGGGGTTGGTACGGTCCATATTGGCCACGCGGCTGGCCACTTCAATTTGCAGGTTGGTGTTCAAGGCACTTAAAATGGCGGCCGACTGCTCGGCGCTCAGGTAGCTAAGTACCAGGGCCACCATTTGCGGGTTTTCGTTTTGAAAACTGGCGGCCAGCTGGGCCGGGTCGGCCTTGTTGAAGAAGTCGAAGGGTTGGGCCGTCATCGAGGCGACGAGGCGTTCCAGAATTTCGTCGGCCCGCTCGTCCCCGTAAGCTTTTTCAAGAATATTCCGGGCAAAGTTGACCCCGCCGCTGGCAATATAGCCGCTGGCCTGGAAGAGGGCATAAAACTCCTCGAACACGGACGACATGGTGTCCTGGTTCAGGTTTTGCAGTGAGGCAATCTCCATGGCCAGCAGTTCGACGGTTTGCTCGTCGTCAATCGACTTGAGCACCTCCGAGGCGCTTTCGGCCCCCAACGAGATCAGTAATGCCGCCACTTTCTGGACGGGGGTTAGCGGGACGGTTAAGGCATCACTCATTTGGCTGGATTCTCGCTCCTGTGGTTTGGTTTCAATCTAGGCGGCGGTTTCTTCGGGGAAAGGGGGCGGCTTGGGCTTAGGGTATCGGTTAAACCGCGGGCTACTGAAGTGGGGCCGGCGATTTTCGGCGATGGTATAGGGGCTGTGGCCGGTTAGTCGTTCATAAAGGTGGTCAGCAAGCGCGCGGCTTCCTGCGGGTCTTTGGTGACGACGGTGGCAATGGATTCGCGCATATGTTCCAGCTCGGGATCCAGCCGTGCCTCGAGGACCGGGATAGCCGAGGCACTGATAAGCTCCTGCGGTTCGTCGGCAAAGAGTTGAGGTGGCTCGTCATACAGGTCTTCGGCCAATAATTCGCCGTCAATGGGCCGCTTAAGCAGGCGGAAGACCGTGAACAGGGCTGCCAGGCTCAGCAGGGCAATGACGCCCATTTCGATACCTTTCTTGATCAGCTCAACCCAGTTGGATTGGGCCATCAAGGCCACGGCTTCGTCTTTTTCGGCTTGCAGTTCGGGGGCAAACTGCAGGCCACTGACCTTGAGGGTGTCGCCGCGCTTGATGTCCAGGCCGGCGGCATTGGACACAAGGGTGCTCAACTCCTGCGTCTCGCTGCTGGTTAACACCTTGTTGACGGCCACGGCCACGGTCAGTTTTTCCACGGTGCCGGGGGCATGGACGACGGTACGTTCCTCATGCGAGATTTCGTAGTTGGTAATGCGTTGGGCGTTGTTGTAGCGCTTGTCGTTTTCACTGTCGTCGCTGCCCGTCGAAATGCTTTCGGCTTCCTTGTACTCCGGCACGTTGGTTGTGGTACCGGGTACACCACCTGCCGACTCTTTCTGGCCGTTGTAGTCCTCGGTGTTTTCCTGCACGCTGACGGGAATACCCGTGGGGTTTTCCGCCGTGCCACCCGAAGGAATATAACGCTTGATGTGGGACTGGCTCTGGTCAAAATTCATCTTGGCACTGACCTTTACCACGGCGTTGTTGGGGCCGACAAGGGCTGTAAGCATCTCAAGGATGTCCTTGGTTTTCTGCTTCTCGATGTTGCGGCGCATGGTATCGGCTTCGCTGGTGCTGGCCCCGTCGCCCGAACCAAACTCGTCGCTCAGGCTGTTGCCTGCCGAATCGGCCACGGCCACGTTTTCGGCCTTAAGGCCCGGTACGGCACGGGCTACGATGCTGCGGATGGTTTTTACCTTGGCATTGGGAATCCGGAACCCCGGCTCGACAATCAGCAGCACGCTGGCCGTTGTGTCGGTGCTGTCGTTGGCAAATACCGAGTTGCTGCCCTGGGCCAGCATGACCCGTGCCTTGCGAATACCCTGAATGTGCTCAAGGGTTTTGGTAACCTCATCGCTGATGATCTTCTGGTCGTATTTCTGTTCCTGCCAGTCGGTCATGCCGAAAGGCAGCGAATCGAGCACGCCAAAGCCCAGGGTGTTGTCGCTCTTAATCAGCTCTTCCTGGAAGGCGTCCAGCCGAAGCTCTTCCTTTTTGGCACGCGGTACAAGAATGGTGGTGCCCCCCTCGGCGAGCTTGAACCCGATACCCTGCTTGCGCAGGTTGTGCACTACGGCCGCGGCGTCGGACTCGTCCAGGCCGCTGAACATCACGTCGTAATCCTGTTGCGAATAGGAGTAGAAAAACACCGCCGCAAATACCACGGCAACGCTTAAGGTGCCCAGGGCTACTTTCTGGGTGAAGCTCAGTCGGGTCAGTAAGTCCCAAAGTTCTAATAACCGTTCTTTAATGGGTCTAGTCCTCGCTACATGTTAAAGGGAAAAAAGAAAAGGGGGTTGGGCGCTGGATTGGGTTGAGCAGGGCCAAGAAGGGCACCGGCTACACTTGCATGCGCATAATTTCCTGGTAGGCCCCGACCAGCTTGTTGCGGATCTGGGCCGTCAGTTCCATTGACAGGTTGGCTTTCTCCACTTGGGTCATGACCGTATGGAGGTTGATGTTGTCGCCGATGGCGTAGGATTGGACGGCATGCTCGGCGGCCTGTTGCACGGCATTGATCTGACCAATCTGCTCGGCCAGCATTGAGCCGAAGGGGGTGCCCGTGTCGGGGACAGCCTTGGACGCACCGGCAGCCGGTCCGTTCAGACCAAAGTCGTTTTCAAGGCCGATGGGTCGGCCCAGGTCAAACAGGGATTGGTTGGTAACGTTTGGCGGTAACATACGGTAAGGGGGCTCTCTGTCTGTTTATCTCTCTGTCTATCGGTCGGTTACCCGGTCAAGGGGGTGTGGGGTTGTCTCGGTTAAGGGCAATTAAATGTTCAGGGCGGCCTGTATCATGCCTTTGCCGGCTTGGATGGCATTGACGTTGGCCTCGTAGGATCGGGAGGCGGCAATCATGTCGACCATCTCCGATACGACGTTGATGTTGGGCATGTGCACAAACCCGTTTTCGTCGGCATCGGGGTGGCCGGGGTTGTATTCCATCCGGTCGGGGCTCTTGAGATCCTGGACAATCTGGCCGACCTTGACGCCCATGCCCACCAGCGAATTGGTTTTGGTGATCGAGGCCTTCAGGGTCGTTCCGCCACCGCTGCTGTAGCCGAGTGCCGATTGCCCGTAACGATTTGTGCCCATCAGGCTGGAGGTTTTCAGGCCAATGTGGTTGGCAAAATTGCTGTGGTTGCCCAAGTCGCTGTTGCCGTTTAAGGCGTTGACGGCATCGGTCATCACGGGTTCAAAAACCACGTTGTGGCGTTTGTAGGCCCCAATGGATCCGTCCTTTTGGCGCGTGGTGTTGGCGTTGGCCAGGTTACTGGCAATCACGTCCAAGCGCATCCGCTGGGCGGTCAGGGCTGAGGCGCTGATGTCAAAGATATCCATCATGGGGGCTTAAACAATCCTTGGGTTAGATCAGGTTAAAGAGGGTTAAACGCCGCTGTTGCGCATGGCCTGGCGGTAGTTTTCAAACAGCTTGCTGCGCATCCGGGTCATGGCGTTGTACTGGTTGGTATTTTTGGCCAGGTGGGCCATCTGGACTTCCATATCCACGCCGTTGCCATCCTGCCGGTATTCGAACTGGGTTTGGGCCACGGTCTGGTGGGCGTCCTGTACCGAGCCCGGTACGGGGTTGGGGTTGAAGTGTCTGGGATCGCTGGTTTTCAGGCTGCCCGGCGGCAGGAACCGCGTATTGGCACTGGCACCGTTTTCCGCCTCGATGGCGTGGCGCAGCTGATCCTCGAAGTCCACTTTTACTTCGCGAAAGTGCGGGGTTTCGGCATGGGCAATGTTGGTGGCAATGGCACGGTGGCGCATCATGGTCCCGTCCAGGGCCTTGTCCAGTACGCGATCCGTTTGTGATGACAGCATATCCATAAGCGTCAGGCTTGCTCTCGTCGCTCTCCCCGTTTCTTGGGGGTAACAGGGGAGAAACAGTATGGGTTGTTACACGTTTATCATCGCTGGGAGACCACCTGCTGGTTTGTGCCAGAGTCATGACGGCAGATCGGGTGGACACCCTACTCTTACTGTACAAAGTCTGCCCCCCCGCTGACCTCGTCCGGGCGGTGGAACTATTGCCGTTGACCGGCCTTTTGGCTCCACCAGATGGTGGAGATGTGGCAATATCCCCTCAAGTTTGGCCCGTTAACGAGCCGAAATCAGCCCGGCATTCCTGGCGTTCATAGACTCAAGAATGCGGCTTAGCACGGCTTCGGGCCGTAAATCTTCCATGCACGTTTGTCGGGGCAAATGGCAGGTGCGGCTATGGCAGGGCTGGCAATCCAGGGGCGTGTCGCAGGCCAGGGTGCTGACGCGGCTGCCCAGCGGTGCGGTTCGAATGGTACTGGTGGGGCCAAACAGGGCCAACACTGCCGGATGGTTCAGGGCCCCGGCCAGGTGGGCGGTCATGCTGTCGGGGGCCACGACCACGGCGGCATGCTTGACGACGGCCTGCAATGTCGTCAGATCCGTTTGCCCGGCCAAATTCAGGCTTCGCTGCTGGGCTGTAGCCGGTGCCACCACGTCGGCCACCAGGCCGTGGTCGCCATGACCCCCCACGCCGACCACGGCCACGGTGCTTTCCTGCATCAGGCCATCAACCAGTTTTTGCCAGTGTTTAACCGGCCAATGCTTGCTCTGCCAGCGTGTGGCTGGGGCCAGTACCACTATGGGCCGGTCCCCAAGCGGTGCCAGCATGGCCTGGGCGGCCTGCACCGCCGCCTCGGGCACGGGGGGGAGCAGCGGGTGGGGCATGTCCGTCGATTGGTCGGTCAAACTTTGGGCCAGCATGCCGTAGCTGTGGCTGACGTGGTGGTCCGGATCAAACTCCGGCCACGGACGGGCCACGGGGTGGGTATACCAGCGGTGGGCCTCTTCCCGGCAAGGGCTAAACCCCATGCGTTGCGGTACCCCGCTTAGCCAGCTAACCAGGCCGCTTTTTGCCAAACCCTGTACATCGACCACCACGTCATAGCGCTGTTGGGCCACTTCGGCCCGAAATCGTGCCAGGGAAGCCCAGGCCCCGGCCCATGCCAGGGGGTTGTACAGTGCCGCCAACCATCGTTTCCGGTCGGCTACATGGACGGCATCGAGCAGGGGGTGATTGTTGACCAGGGGCTCTGCTGCCGGTTCCACGATCCAGCCCAGGTGGGCGTCAGGCAGGGCGTCCCGAAGCTGGCCCAACAGCGGCAGGGTATGGATGACATCACCCAGCGCACTTAGGCGCACAAGGCAGATCCGGGGCGGATCGGACAAAACAATCGGCTTGGCAACGGTCTTCATGTATAGAAAGTAGCATTCTTGTGCCACAAAACCAAGTTCAGCACCGCCCCAAACGGCTTTTTGTCAGAACCCCCCGTTTCTTTAAGCTAGGGGACAACCACCCCGACACAGCGTTGGCACAGATCGGGATGATCGGCATGGTGGCCTACCGACGTGGCATACCGCCAGCATCTCGGGCATTTTTCGCCTTTGGCCTGGTAGGCCACGACCTTACCATGGGGGGTCATTTCCTCACCAATGATGCCCTCTGGCTGCACCTCGGCATCACCGGATGCATGCCCTACATCCGAGACGACCAGCAGATCCGAGAGGAAGCCAAATTCGCCAAGCTGCTCGGCTTCGGGGCTGTGGCCCCCCACTAAAACCACACGGGCCTCGTTCGAGCTGCCGATAATTTTTTCGCTTCTGGGGCGTTCCAGAGCGTTGTTGGTAGCCTTTTTAAAGGCCAAGAGCTGTTCAATGTCGCGTAGCTGGCTGGGATCCAACGTCCAGCAATCGTTGGGCTGCGGCCAAGGGGCCAGGCAAATGCTTTGGGGCGGGGTGGCCTGGCCGTAGGTGGGTTTGTGCTGTTCGGGGATATTCTGCCAGATGTCCTCGGCCATGTGGGGCATCACCGGCACAAGCATGGCCGGCAGGGTTTCGAGCAGACGGAACAGGACGGTCTGGACGGCCCGGCGTTTGGCGCCCTTGGCAGCATCGGCGTAAAGGCAGTCCTTGACGACGTCAAAGTACAGGTTGCTTAAGTCCTGTACGCAGAAGTTCTGCATGACCTGGTAGTACTTGTGGAACTGGTAGTCGTTGAAGGCCTGGGTCAGGGTAATGATGACTTCGTTAGTCTGGTGCAGGATGTAGCGATCAAGCGGCGACAGATCGGCTTCGTTGCGAACCAGATCCTGGGTCGCATCAAAGTCGTACAGGTTGGAGAGGATGAACCGGACCGTGTTGCGAATCTTTCGGTAGACTTCCGTCAGCTGCTTGATGGTTTCCTTGCCGATTTTCACGTCGTTGGTGTAGTCCACGCTGGCCACCCACAGCCGCAACACGTCGGCCCCCAGTTCCTCGATAACCGCTTGGGGGGCTACCACGTTGCCCAGGGATTTGCTCATCTTGCGGCCGTTCTGGTCC
>JAGQHJ010000042.1 GCA_020431915.1 Cyanobacteria bacterium HKST-UBA04
ACCGGCGTAACGGCACTGGCCCGGTGCACCACGGCTTTTTCCACGTCGCCGCATAGCGACCCGTCTTCCATACGGTTAATGCCCACATCAAGCACCACAGCACCCGGCTTGACCCAGTCGGCCTGCACATAGTTGGGCCGGCCAATGGCAGCCACCACCACGTCGGCCTGGCTCAGCAGGTGGGGTAAATCGGGGGTGCGGCTATGGCAGATGGTAACCGTGGCATGGCGGTGCAGCAGCATCAAGCTGATGGGCTTGCCTACGATGTTGCTGCGGCCAACCACCACCGCATGCTTGCCAGCCACCGACAGGTCGTAGTAATCCAGCAACCGAACCATACCGGCCGGGGTACAGGGCAGCGCCACGGGTTCGATACCGGTTAGCAACTGGCCCATATTCAGGGGATGGAAGCCGTCAACATCCTTGCGCGGGTCAATGGCCTCGAGCACCCGCTGGCTGTTAATGTGGCCGGGCAACGGCAATTGCACCAGGATGGCATGAACGTCCGGGTCGTGGTTCAGGCTGTCGAGCCGGTCCAGCAATTCGTGCTCGGAAATGGTAGCCGGCAGGCGCCGGGTTTCGCTCGTCATACCCAGCTTCTGGGAAGCCTTCATTTTATGGCTGACATAGACCTCGCTGGCCGGGTCATTACCTACCAGCAATACCACCAGCTTGGGGGGTTGGCCTTTCCAACAGGTCGCCAATTCCTGACCCACCTCGGCCAGTATGGCCTTGCTGACATGCTTGCCGTCCAGACGTAATGCATGGCTTTGTTCCACATCGGATATGGTCATCGGAAGGTGCGGCCCCTATGGCTATTGTGACAACGACACACCCTTGGTTCAGGGCCGAGGGCAAAGTAGCGTTGGTGTTAGCTTAATGCGTTCGTGTCATGGCTGCAAGCGGTCTTGCAGTTCAAACGGCAAGTCCAGCTTGTACAGGCATTCGCAGGCCAGTTGGTTCAGGGCGGACAGCCCCACATGATCCTTGTCGACAGGGGGCAGCTTGCCAATAAACCGAAGCTGGCCGGCTCGCATCGGTTCCATTAACGCCTCGGGCCATGGGGCCGAGGCTTCGGCCTTGCTGTACACCACGTAGATGGTAGACCGAAGGGTCCGACGCATGGCTTCAAACTGCTGGGCCAAAACAGCCGGTGACTCATCCGGGGTTACAATCCATACGGCACGCTGCGGCATCAAGGTTTCGTCATCCATAAACGAAAATACCGGTTCCGGGGCCCCCATCGGACCATCCCAAACCACCAGCTCATAGTGGCTAAACAACCGGGGCAAGCCGTAACGCACGGTTTGTTGCACGTCCAAGGACAGCGGCTTGGGAAACACCCCCAGGCTCAATACGTCCGTGTCCGCTCTGGAACCGATGGCAACCGGTAGATCGTTAAACACCCAGTCTACCGATTCGCCAGACAAGATGGGCACACCGGTTTTTTCAAGCCGTTCGGCAAAGCGGTTTAACATATCGGCCAGGGTCGTGCTCGTAGGCATGCCGTAGCTAAGGGCCAGAAAGCCTTCGCGCGAAGGATCAACCGCCAGGATGCTGGTATGGATCAACGTTTCAAACAGCAACCGAGCAAAGGTGGACTTACCCGATCCCGATGTACCGGTTATATGCAGCAGCAGGGGCGAGGTGGTTTTTTCTCGGGACTTTGGCTTTGCCAAGGGACTGCGTTCTCAGAGGTCAACGGTATAATGCACGGATTAGGGCATAGGGGGGGGGGTAGCACATCGCCCGTGCCTTACGAATTGGCGGGTTCCTGTTGGCCCGCCATGGCTTTTTCCAGGGCACTCTCCAGGGTGGCTATCTTCTGCTCGAGGGCCGTCACCTGATCCCGTTGGGACTCGGCCGTCACCTGGGCCTGCTCTTTTTGGTGCGTGGCCTTGAGCACCCGGCCACCCACCTGCATCACCCAAATCATCAACAGAAAGGCTCCGGCCAGGGCACCAAAAAACCCGGCCAACAAGTACATGGGCCCGGCAGTTAGCCCGGCAATAGAGACACCCAGCAAATACAGGGTCGTGGGCACGGCCATGTTCTGGTAAATCATTAATCCCAACATCGTCAAGCAACCCAGCGCCAGCAACAAGTACAGGAACTGAAGTGCAAATCGTTTCATGGTCACAAGCGCGCCCTCCGCATCGATTGGGGTTCTCTGTATTGGCCCGGAACCAGCCCGGAGCAAGCCCAGAATAAACCAGGTACCAGCCAAACCCAGGTACGCCTACACATTCATACGCGCAACCTGTTGCAGCCCATGGTAACACAAGCGCAAGGCATCGCCTCGCCCTTCATCCCCTGCCGACCATAGGCTGTTACAACGCGTCCAAGAACGCAACGGCCCGCTCGAAGCAGGCATCGGGGGGACACTCGAAACTAAGGGGCTGGTGGGTGGCCGGGTGCTCAAAGGACAACGCACATGCCTGCAACACCTGACCATCGCACCCGTAGGGGTACTGCAATTGCCCGGCCCAGCCATTGCCGTACAAGGGATCGTTGAACACCGGCATGCCGACATGGGCCATGTGCACCCGAATTTGATGGGTGCGGCCCGTGTCGAGTACCACGGACAACAGGGCGGCCCGGTTCCCCACAGGAGACTGCTTATACCAGTGGGTACGGGCAAAACGGGCTTTGGTTGGGCCCTGACCGTCGAGTACGGCCATTTTCTCACGGCGTTTTGGATCCCGGCCAATGGCCGTCTCGATGGTACCGGTGTCGGCTAGGCGGTTAAAGTCGACGCCCTTGGGCAATTGTACTACGCAGCGGTACTGGCGCTTGATGGTACGGGCCTGCAAGGCCTGCTGCAAGGCACGATGCACCCCGTCGGTCTTGGCAACCACAAGCAAGCCGGATGTATCGGCATCCAGCCGGTGAACAATGCCGGGGCGCTCCACGCCGTTGATTCCTGACAAGGTTGTGCCATCCCCCTGTTGACAATGGTAAAGCAAGGCGTTAACCAGCGTACCGGTCTGCTTGGCCCCAGCCGGGTGGGTCAGCATGCCCGACGGCTTGTTGACCACCAGCAAGGCCTCATCCTCATACACGACATCAATCGGCAGGTTTTCGGGTTGAAGGGCCAGGGGCTTGGGTTCGGGTACCTCCACGAACCACGTCTGGTCCTCTTCTACCGCCAAAGCCGGCTTGGTGACGGGCTGGCCCTCCATGGTCACACGACCCTCCTGAATCAGGCCCTTGAGGTACTCGCGCGAATACTGCGGCAGCCTCAGGGCCATGAAGCGATCCAGCCGAAGGCCGTCCTCTTCGCCTTCAACCAGCAGGTCGTGTCTGACACCAGACATAATGCATCACTCCGAGCAGTACCCCGATACAAATAAAGCTGTCGGCCACGTTAAACACGGGGTAATGGATAATCTGGACATCGATAAAATCCACGACCGCCCCAAACTGCCAGCGATCCAGCAGGTTGCCAGCCGCCCCACCCAACACGAACCCGACCACCACAGCCAAAAGCGTATTGACCGGTATTTTTTTAACGAAACACCACACACTTACCGCACCCATTAGCCCCACCAGGCCAGCGCCCACCCAGAACAGCGCTTGAGGATAGTGGCTGAACAAGCTGAAAGCAGCCCCGGTGTTGCGAACATAGGTAATGTGCAACAAGCCTTCGCTAAGCGACGGCCACAACGGCACGGAGTCACCCAGGGCCATGCGTGCCATGACCATGGCCTTGCTGAGACGGTCGAGAACGAACACCAACAAGGCACACCCCAACAGCACGCTGTAAGGCCGAATTACCGTTTCTGGCTTCATGGAGCCCTACTTGCGGAACGGGGAGTGACGGTGGTTGGTTTCGGTCGGTTCGGGTTCGGATTCGGGGGATACGTCGGGCTGCTCTTCTTCCGGCACGGCATACCGTCTGGGGTCGTTAACGAAGCGCTGCTTAACAGGCTTTTCCTCATCGGCCACCAGCTTGCTCAAGTCCACCCGGCCGTCGGCAGAGTAGTCCACCAGTTGTTGCTTGTCCATGGATTTGACCATGTCCTGATAAGACACCGGGATGACATTAACCCGCTTGACAATGGTCACAATACCGTTAAGCGACAAGGAAGGGCGTTCCTGTTCGTATTTTTGCAGGATGTTGGTCAACCCCAGTGTCGCTGTGACAATCTCGTTACGGTTTTCGGCATTGGCCACCAGCACCCGCTGCAACTCGGTCGGGCCGCCTTCCATGGCACGGAACTTCTGATCCGGCTCGGGACGGGGCACCTTAATGGCCTGGTTATCTATGTTACCGACAATAAACGTGTTTTCAGCCACGTCGGAGTTAACCACAGCCGAGTAGGACTGGCCTGCCTTAACCTGGTCGGGGGCAGACAGGGTAATGGGCACTTCCTCGCCCACGCCGTAGCGAATAACCGCCTCTTCCCAGAGGGTATAATCGCTGGTCAATTCCCAACCGTCGCCCACCTGCTTAAAGAACAGCAGGCTGCGCGACTGGCTTTTCATTTTGCCAGGCGTGTTTTCCATAATTTCCTTGTCTGGCGGCGCCGTGGCCGTAGACCCATCCAGGGTTTCCATGGTGGCCCAGTTCTTGTTAAAGCGGATCTCAATCGGAGCCGACGTGTAGCGAATATCCGGGTAGGCTTCCCAGGTCTCGATAATCAACTGCTTGAGTTCGGCCAGGTTGAAGTGATCGCCACTGATAAACTGGGGCGAGTAGTGACGAATCACGTCGTCCAGGGAATGGTTGTTCGAGGCCCGAAGCAGGTCATCAAACGCAGTCAAAAGGCTTTTAACCTTCTCGCTACCGGGGTCTTCCCCAATCACGTGCACCTTGGGCGCTTCTTCTGCCAGGGTGGCCGCAAACGCGTACCCGTCATCGAAGGTCACCCATTGCTCTGTACCGGCAGTCGCCAGGGCAGCCGGAGCCAGGGCCAGGGCAATGGCGGTACTTAAACAAACCGTATGGCTACAAGCGGCCTTAAGCCACCCGTGAGCTGAAAAAAGCTTTAAAAAGGGTTTTTGGGCGTTATTCATGGCAGTCATCAAGACCTCGTCTGTGGTAAACGCGTCACCAGCTGCCGGGACATAAAAAGGCAGCCTGGGCACATAGACTATAAGTGTGCCTATTGTACCGTTAGCGCAGGAAGTTTACCAGTGACGTGGACAATATTCTTGACAACGAGGCCAATGACGTTTGGTATTGCTGATCGTGCTGGGCCAATTGCGAGATAACCGTGGGCAAATCCACATCTTGCACGTCTGCAATCTGCTCAGTAAAAGTAATTTGGCGGTTTTCGTTAAGCTGAAGCAGGGCTTCTGCCTGGTTTACCCGGGCACCTACTTCGGCCCGGATACTGGTAACGTTTTCCAGATCCGTCGCCAGCAAGGCAACGTCCTGGTTTAGGCCTGTATAGTTGGCATTCTGCAAATCCAGACTCATTTTACGCAGGGTATTAAACAGGCCACTGCCCACCGGGTTGCCGGCCACCACGGCCACACTGCCAAACACATCCTGGCCATTGAAGTTAACGGGAATCGTAATCCCGTCGGCCACTTCAATTTGCCGTTGAAAAGGCACGGTATTGGCCGTCCCGGCATAGGTCACATCGAGGCCCGACTGGGTAAAGGCGGGGGTGTCCGTTCGGAAACCCGCAAAGGTATACCGGCCCAGGTAGGTGGTATTGGCCAACTGGAACGTCGTCTGGATTAATGCGTCCACCTCTTCCTGGATGGCCAGTAAGTCATTGGGGCCGTTGGTCTGACTGGAAGCCTGTACAGCCAGCTCCCGAGCCCGCTGAATGACGTCCGTCACGCCGTTGAGAACATTCTCGTTGACATTTAATTCGCTAATCGCCGTGTTCAGGTTGCGCTGAAATTGCATATCCCGGCTCAAGTCCAGCTTGTTGCGCAGCAGGCGGTTCATGCCAATGGCATCGTCGGAAGGTTTTTGGATGTTTTGGCCCGTGGCAATCATGGACTGCAACTGGGTTGTCCGTTCCTGGTTCTTGTGCAGGAAGAACAAGCTCAAATCAGTCGGGAAACTGGTTGAAATTCGGGAAAATCCCATCGGATAGTGTTCCTCTTTGTGTCAATTAAGGCCTTAACGAACCATGCCCATAATGGTTTGCATGGCCTCGTCAATGCTTCTAAAAGCCCGCTGGCTGGCTTCCAGCGAACGTTGAAACTTAACCAGGTTGACCATCTCCTCGTCGATGTTGACGCTGGAGAAGGCCTGTTTACGTTCATTGATGGAGAAGATGATGTTCTTGGCCGTGTCGTATTCGCCAGAGGTGGCTGAACTGCGCACCCCCAACTGGGAAACCGTGTTGGCAATATAGTCGCCGTAGGTAATGTTGCCCAACGAGGCGTTGGTAATACTGGTTTCAAGCTGAGCCATCAACAGGGCGTTCCGGCCGTCACCAGCACCCTCGAAGGCACCGCTGACGTTACTGGCGGCGGCAATCAAAGTAGGGTCGTTGACGATGTTGCTGTTAATGCTGTACCGGAACAGGGCCAGATCCGGGCCGGCCACCAGGCCAAAAATGTCGTTGTTGGGCACCACGGGAATGTTGCCGTTCAAGTCGCGACCCGTGGCTTGCAAGGCATTCAGGTCGGTGGCAATTTCATCAAACAAGTCGTCCAACTGCAGCAGCACGTTGCGAATCGTAGCCTCACCGGGGGCAACTCCGCCCATGGTTAACAAACCGCCAATGGTGCCGGTGGTAATGGCTGTATTAACCGTGGCCCCGTTGGTCAGGTTAATGTTGGTTGGCCGATCTGCAGCGGTGGGAACGGGACCAGGGTTGGCCGTTACCGACATGCGGTTGACCACCGTGTCGCCCCGTACCAGTATGTTGCCGTTGAGCATAATGTCGGTATTGGTATTGTTGGTATTGCGCACAATATCCACGTTCATTTTTTCGCTCAACCGATCCAGCAACACATCGCGCTGGTCAAGCAAGCTGTTGGGCGATGCACCCGTGGAGGTAATCAAGGCAATCTGCTTGTTCAGGCTGGCCACCTGATCCAGAATCTCGTTGACCTCACTGACCTCGACTGCCAGCTGGCTGGTGGTGATGGTTGCCGGAACCGAGGCGTCACCCACCAGTTCTGTGCGCAAGTCGCGCAACTGCTGGCCTTGCTGCTGGAAGACAAACAACAGGTTTTCGGCCAGCTGGATAAACTGCTGGCGAACCGCAATGTTGTCCGGGTTGGCACTCAACTCCTGGGCGGAGGCAAAAAAGTCGCGAATGGTGTCACTAATGGTTCGGCCGTTGGGCTCGCCCATGATGCTTTCCATCTGGCGCATAGCACTGCTCAACGTATCGTAGTAGAACTTGTTGTTGTTCTCGCTGCGGTACTGCAAATCAATAAAGTTGTTATGGGCCCGGGTCACATCCAGTACCCGAACCGACTGCCCGTACTGTCCCGGGTTCATGGTGCCCCCGTTGCTTAAGTATTGCCAGGCCGCTTCGGCACCCAGCTCGATACGCTGGCGGCTGTATCCTTCCAAGTCGGCACTGGTGATGTTGTTGTTAATCACGTTAATGGCCGACTGGGCAGCCATAATACCGCGGTGGGCATTATAGTAACCAAAAAAGGATGGAATCATATCGGGTACTTCCCTGTGGCAGGTTCTCTCTCGCTAAAAACAGAAGAGGGGGGTGTACGGAGTTACACCGCCGTATTGATGGTGGTATCACTACCAGGTGCCGTGGCTTGGGTATCGTAGGCATGGCCCACCAAAGGACGGGCCACCGGTGATTTTGACGCGCCCATTTTAGCGCTTGTTTTGGCACCGGTTTTGGTAGCGGGCTTGCTATTGGGATTGATACTGGGGTTGATACTGGGCTTGGCCGCCAGCAACGGCGTAGGCTTGTCGTAAGTAACCGGCTGGTCGTCGCGTGCGCCTGCGATAAGGCTTACCAGATGGCTGGTGTAACTCAGCGAGGCCTCGAGCAGGCGGTAATTCTGCACCTGCAAGGCGGCAATCTGGGCAATTTGGTTATGCAGGCACCGTTGCCGTTCAACCAGGGCTTGTTTGGCCGCAGAGGCAAACAACAAGGTGGTGTCATTCAACAGTTCGGTTAGCGACGGGTGCGCCCAGCCCTGCTGTTTAAACAAATCGCGGCGCGATTGCTCCAGCCGGTCGGTCGACTGGATCAGCAGCTCGAGCCCCATGTCCAACGACACCAACTGCTCGATGTCGTTCTTGATGATGGCTTCGCGCTTGGCCCGAAGGATGTCCTCAATGCCGTTGGCAACCAGCATCGTTTCGCCAAGGAGGCTATCGAGGTCCTTAACGGCTTGGCTAAAGGGGGTGGGGTGGGAAGTAGGGTTCATTGACATATTGCGCTCACTGCTTGTGTTGGTATCGGATCAAACCCGCTATGCGTGGGTATCCACCAACAAACTCTGGCCATGGTGGTAGGCACGAATGACGGCGTCCTGGCTCAGGCCCACAAAACCGTTCTCTTGGGCGACCTGCTGCACGTCAAACACCAATCGGTTTAAATCGGCACCGCCCAGAATGGCCGGGCGGCCCGAAGAAGACGCGCTTTGGGAACTCGGCGCCAAGGTCGTCGCTTCTAAGGCTGCGGGTTCCAAGGCAACCGGTACCGGGTTGGTTTGTTGCACAGCCCGTACCTGTGCCGACACCCGCTTGACGGCTTTGGGTTCAACCGCTTTTTCGGCTGCCGGCTCGGCTGGTTTCTGGGTACGTTCGGCCAGACGCACAGCATCCTGGGCCTTAAGAGCCTGTTGGCGCTGGGTTTCCATGTGGGTATGCATGGCACTGGCAAACCGGGCATCACCGGACTGCAACCGGCGAAGCGCATCGGCCTGCCGACTGGAAACCCGACTGGTTTGGGATTGTACAACCGAATGGCTGGCTTGTCCTAAGTGATCAATCACGATGAAACATCCCCGTTTCTCAGTTTGACTGGCGTGTCGCCCGCCGGGGGCGTTTGGCCGTTTGGTGCACTGTCCACGGTTTTATCCGGTGCCGTGGGGTCATTGACATACGGGGCCAGCTGCTTGTAAATCATCTGGGCAATTCCCAGGCCAGGCCCTTGGCTTTCTGCTGCGTTGGTGGAAATTTGCTCATACAGCATGTCGCGGTACATGCCTTCGGCATGGCTGTTGCCAAACAAATCGCTGCGGTTGACGGTTTTTTCCATGGACTTCATCAACTGCTGCAACATCAGGCCTTCGAACTGCCGGGCGGTTTTCATCAGCTCTGTCTTGTTCTCGTGGTTTTTCAGGCCACGCTGCAACGACCCAACCGACTGCTGGGCAGCGGTCAGTTGGCTCGTTTCATAGGCACTGGTAAAGTTGGTGTTGAAATCCATTTAAATAATCTCTAAGGTTGCCTCAAGGCTACCGGCCTGCTTTAACGCCTGAAGGATGGAAATCAGATCGTTGGGCGTGACACCCAGGGCATTGAGGGCCGCTACCAGATCCTGCAAGCTGGCATTGGCATTAAGCTCAACCAGCGAACCCGGTTGCTCGTCGATCTCGATTTCGGCATTGGACACCCCCAGCGTATTGCCGCCGCTGGAAAAATCGCCTGGCTGCGACACCTGGTTGTTGGCCTTGATGGACACGGTAATGCCGCCATGGGCCACGGCAGCCGGTTGCAGTTTGACACCGTTGCCAATAACCACCGTACCGGTTCGCTCGTTAATAACCACCTTACTGACGTGGGCCTGGCGGTTGACCTCAAGGTTGTTCATCTTGGCAATAAAGGGGATTCGGTTGACGCGGTATTCCTCAGGAAATTCCACACGAATCGTGCCACCGTCCATTGCGTAAGCCGGGGCCATGGTATTGCTGATGGTGGCCGCCACGTTGCTGGCCAGTTCGTAATCGCTTTGGTTAAGCACCACTTCGATACCGCTGTCGTCACCCACCTCGGTATGGATTTCCCGCTCGATGATGGCACCGTTTGGAATACGGCCCGACGTGACAATGGCCGTCCGGGTGGAAGATCCTGCGGCACTGGCAGACGTGCCCCCGGTGGAAATCGGACCCTGGGCCAGGGCAATCACTTCGCCGTTGGGGGCCAGCAGCTGGCTTTGGATCAGCACGCCCCCTTCCAGACTCTTGGAGTCGGCCATCGAGGAGACAATCACGTCAATGCGATCACCGGGCTTGGCAAACGGTGGCACGGTGGCCGTAATCATCACGGCAGCGGAGTTGGCGTTCTTGATATCGTTGGCGCTCTCGATGACATTGCCGAAGTTCAACAGCAGGTTGCGCTGGGTGGTTTGTGTCGAGCGGCTCTTGTCTCCCGTGCCGGCCAGGCCGGCAACCACGCCATACCCCACCAAGTGGTTATCGCGCACCCCCTTGATATGGGAAATATCCTTGATGCGAACCATCACGGCCTGGGCCGGCTGGCACAGCAGCATTACACCAACCAAACTCCATAGACAAAAGGCACTGGTCAACAAGGCCAGGTATCGGGTAACGGAAGGGGGGCAGTGGAAGTGGGCTCTCATCGCTATTCAGTCTCTCGCTTGTAAGGGGGGGTAGGGTTTTTTGGATTCACCTAAGGCTCAATACCTGATGTGGAAAAAAGGAGGAAAGGGGTAAAAAACGAATGACTCGGTTTAGTTGAATACACTGAAGTACTTGCCAAGCCAGCCGTCACCCTGCTTGCGCTCCATCGGGCCACGGGCATCCATCTTGATGCTGAGGTTGGCCACCTGTTGCGAATCGATGGCATTGGCACTCGATAACTGGAAGGGGTTGACGATACCGCTGACAATCAAGTCCTGGCGTTCCTTGCTTTGCAAAATGCTTTTTCGACCCTGAACCACCAGAAACCCGTTGGGCAGCACCTGCACCACTTGGCAGGCAATGTTGTCCACAAACTGGTAGCGCTTCTGGTTCTGGGCCCGCAGGCTCAAGTCGTCCTGCACATCAAGGCCATCGACGGTGGGCAGCAGGTTGCTGACCCCCAGGCGGTGGGCAATGTTGTTGATGATGCCCGTGCTGTTCTCGTTGATGGTCTGCTCCTTGGTCAGGGTGCTGTTGCTTTGCAAGGTCACCTGGTTGACTTCGGAAATGTTGATGGTGATCACATCCCCGACCGTCCGGGCACGGGGCAGGTTAAACAGCGAGTTTGGGGTATACGCCTGCGAGGTCTGGTAGGCAATACCGGCACGAAAGAGCGATTCGGCACGGACATGGGCACCAGCCCCCACGATAAGGGCTGTAACAAGGCTTATGGTTGCAAAATAGCGTATAAACACACGAATAACCGGCTGTTGCAGACCGGTTGAAATGGCAATCGCCACAGGCAGGGGTTTGTTGGGACGTTTAGGGGTTCTCATCCACAATCTCTCTCTATGGTTTGGGCGCCGTTTTTTTCCGGCTAAGTGCCCGGTTTCTCGCTCAAATTAGGACGCAAGGAAAGGGGGGATCCGCGCTATTTACAGTTTGACCAATACGAGCCGATTCTTAATCACCTGTCCGGTGTATATTTTGGTTTTATGGTCCCGTGTGGTCTGGCTAACCTTGATGGTGTCGCCCACTGCCCCATCCTGCAACGCCGTACCGCTCATCTTGATATTTACTCCCCCATGGGCTTTCATCAGGATGGTGACGGCCTGCTGGTTAGCTACAGCCGGTTTTTTCTTAACCTGCCTTACATCCAGCACTTGACCCGGCGAAATATTAATCGCTGCGGCGTATTCACTAATCGTTTCGTCGGCTGCCACGGCGTAGTCATATTCATGGCCCAGCCGACGGCGTTGCTGGCTTACATCGGCATGGGTCAGGGCGGACTTGGCCCGGATAAGCTTTTTAGCCACCCACACCGACTTTTCTACCTGAACCTTGATGGGAACGCCGATTTGCTCGCGGCCGGCCTCGGTGGTAAAAACCACACTGACAATGGTATGCCAGGGGATGGGGGTCACCCGGTGGTCCTCGACAAACACTTCCAGGGTCTCGCCTTCCAGCTCAATGGGTTTGTCGGGTAGTTTAATCAGCTCCACAATAAGGGTTTCATCCGGGCTTGAAAGCTCGGTGGTCTGCTGCACATAGGCTTTGACACGCTGGGCAATGGCTTCGGGCGGCACAATAACCCTGGCATCGGCAAACTGGTCAAAAAAGCCCATACCCAGAAGCATTAAGCCAATGAGCAACAGTAAAAACAGGTTTTGACGCAGTGAAAACAAGGGCACACCGTCCTGTGTCAGGGGCGTTCTACCGGAAAGGGCTAGAAGCCGGGAGCAGGTAACCCCTACCGCTTGAGCTGGTTGGCCTGGGCCAACATCTCATCGGCGGTTTGGATACCTTTGGAATTCGCTTCAAAAGCCCGCTGGGCCGTAATCAGGTTGATCATTTCCTCGACAATCTGGGCATTGCTGCCTTCGAGAAAGCCTTGATCAATCAGGGTGCTGGCAAAATCACCTTGCCCCGGCTGCCCCTGCTGAGGCTGACCGGACGCCGGAGTTTGCAGGAAAAGGTTACGGCCCATGCTTTGCAAGCCGGCGGGGTTAGCAAACTGAACCAGGTTGATTTGCCCCACCTGGTTAATGTCGGGCTGGCCGGCCAAACGAACCGAAACCGTACCGTCCTGCTGCACAATAATTTCGGTGGCATTGGACGGGATGGTGATATTGGGCTGGAGGAGAAAGCCATCGGAGGTAACCATCTGGCCGTTGGCATCGATTTTGAAGGATCCATCACGGGTGTAGGCAATTTGGCCATTATCCAACTGGATTTGGAAGTAGCCGTTGCCTTCGATAGCCAGATCGGTGGGGTTGCCGGTGTTAAGCAGTGGTCCTTGGCTGGTCATCATTTGGGTAGCCACCGTTCGGGCCCCCAAACCAAACTGCAGGCCCACGGGCAGGGTGGTACCCTGCGGACCAATAGATCCGGGCGTACGGACCGTCTGGCTCAGCAGGGTCGCGAACTGGGCACGGTATTTCTTGAAGCCGCTGGTGTTGACGTTGGCAATGTTGTTGGCCGTCACGTCTATGTTGTCCTGCTGGGTGGTCATCCCGGTAGCCGCGATGTAGAGGGTCCGCATCATAGGACGGTGGTCTCCTGTTGTCTCTCTCTCGTTAAAGCGTTTCTCTGATGAGGGGAGGGGTTATCGAACCTGACCCATTTCCATGGCCTTGGCCAGGGTCTGATCCTGGGTGGTAATACTGGTTTTCAAGGACTCATACATGCGCTGGCCCTTGATGTTGTTAATCAGCTCTTCAATAACATTGACGTTGCTGCGCTCAATGTAGCCTTGCTGCAACACACCGTCGACCGAGGTGAAGGTGGTGTCTTCCGTGGCAAAAAACATGTTTTCACCAGCCGGCAGCAAGGTCGCCTTGTCTTCAATCCCAACCAGGGTAATCTGCCCCACGGGTTGAGCATCGGCATATACGGTGCCGTTGGGTTTAATTTCTATTTTGGCCGAGCGGCTGGGAATGGTAATGGGTTCGCCATTGGCCAGCAACAGGTGGCCATCATGGGTAGACAGCTGGTTCAACGCATTCAGGGTAAAGGTGCCGTTTCGCGTGTACCCGGTCTGCCCTTCATCCGTCTGAATCTGGTAAAAACCGTCACCGGAAATGGCTACGTCGAGCACGTTACCGGTAGCTACCATGGCCCCCTGCCGGTGATCAACCGGGGTACCGGGCACAACCGTTCCACTGGCATAGGCGCCAACGCCCTGTTGATCGTCATGGTGCAGGCGGTTAATCATCACTTCGGCAAAGGGCATAAACTGCACGTTGCTGCGCTTGAAACCAGCTGTATTAACGTTGGCCAGGTTGTTGGCCGCCGTATCCGTGTACATTTCCAGCGCTCTCATACCCGAGGCAGCGGAAAACAAGCCTTTTAACATCTACAACGTCCCTCCCGACAGCATGGTGTCATCCGGTACACCGGCAAACTGGGCAGGCACCACCGGGGCACTTTCCAGGACAAATTGCCGCTGGTATGCCGTAACCCGCTTCACGTAGTTCTGGGTTTCGCGAAAGGGCGGAATGCCGCCGTACTTATCCACGTTGCCCGGACCAGCGTTATAGGCCGCCAGGGCCTTCGGCACGGAATGATACTTGTTGAGCAGTGTTTTGAGGTATTGCGTACCGCCCCGCACGTTCTGGGTCGGGTCAAAAGACGCGGTAACGCCCAAGCCGCGGGCTGTGGCCGGCATCAACTGCATCAGGCCACGGGCCCCGACACGCGAGACGGCGCGGGGGTTAAAATTGCTTTCGGCCTTCACCACGGCCTTGACGAGGTTGGCATCCATCCCGGCCTCGCTGGCTTCATGCTCGATTAAATTCATCAGGTACCCCTTCTGGCCGGTATGGGCAGCATCGGGGCGGGCAGGCAGCGGCGGAGGCTGATGGTTTCGTACCGCCATGTCGGTAGCCGTATTCAACGCCTCGTTAAACGCCGTCTCAAACCCCGCCCCACGCAGGGCCATCGGTTCATCTTGTTCCGGCTGCACTTTACCATGGGCCAATTCGGCCATACGGCCTTCAACCTGGCGCAGGCGTTGCTGAATGCCGGCTAATCCTAACCCGGTTCCGGTAAACATAGGCGGTGGTTCTTGCTCTCTCTTGGTTATGCGGTTTGCTAAAGCAGCGGGGCTATCGCTCAATTGCTACACGCTGCGACAGGGAGAAGGGGTGGTTAAACACACGGTGACACGGTGACGTTGTCGCGCCGTAACGTTCGACAGCTTGTGGCAGCACTCGGCTAAGCATGTATACGCGCGTTTATCCACAACTGTTTCCAGCATACTGTCTGGCCCAACCGGCTTTCATCGATTAATTGGCCCATCTTCCCTGAGCACGACTCCCCCAAACGACCCAGGCCACAACGCCCAAACGTCCTCCCCAGACCCTCGCCTCTTAAGGTTCTGTTTACACACCTAAAAATCCTCTAAAGCCTGTCAAAAAGGCGCAATTTTCTGCTTTGAGCGTTTTTATTAGTATATAAATCAAATGTTGTAGCCCGGGGACAGATGGCTACAATGGACTTCCCGCCTAACGCCTTTTGGCGACCCTTCGTTTATTTATGCAGAGCAACCCATGCCTTGGATTGTTTGCCTCACTGCGCGCACACACACACGAGCGCACCCACTGGGATAAGGATTTTATACCGCGCGCCTTGCCAGAGACACAAGGATCTTCGTGTCGGCAGCCAAGCCGATGATCTGACGGTCTGAGGGCCTGACGGTCTCTGGGTAACGATGCCCTGCCTTACCCTGCCCCCCCCCCGCACCTGCCGTCTTACCAAGTTGTCCTCCACCAATCGATTTTTAATTCTCTATCCTCAAGCCGAAACCGATGCGTATATCATACCCGCCCTCCCCACTCAGGAGGCGCGGGTTTATTTTTGAAGCCCTGTACGGGTTCCGATCGGCTGGATGGGTGGTTGTCGAACCATTGCCGCCTCAGTGTTGTAGAGACGAATACTGGGCTTGCGATACTGAGCTTGTGATACTGGGCGGGAAGTCTCTCCCAGTTTTTTGACATCCGATTTCAACGTCGTCCGGGTCATGTGGTTCATAAACAAGACAATCGCCGCCACGGCAGACGTGTTGAGGGCAAAGCTGGCCAGGTAAAACTTGGCCGCCCGACTCGACACACGGTCAATAAAGCGCTTGGCCTTTCGAACCGGCCAGCGTTTCAGCTTGGCGGTTTGCCGAGCCCAGTCTACCGTTCGGTGAACAAACGTCCGGCAAGACAACGGCACCCGATCGGGGTTTTTGAATACGGCCGACAAGCCCTTCATCCAGAGCAGATCGCCAAAGATAAACAGGGTGGACAGGCTGACCTTGATTCCGTTTTCAATGGCCTCGCGCTTGCTGCGCGAACTCAGGATATCGCCCAGGTCGTTAAGGTAACCGACAATGGCAAACGGCGCCAAACTAACCAACGGCCATTTGCCAATATGGTTGTAGTCAAACCAGTGGGCCCGTTTCCTCAACGCCCCTACCAACCCCTTGCCGGCAACAGGGGCCAGCAGTGATCGGCGCAAGGCCAGCCCAACCAGGGCAGGTACGGCAATACCAATGGCCGTGGTGTAAGCGGCCTTGGCCACCCGCGACAGTTTCTGCCGGCGTTGCTGCGCCTCGTACAGCTTGTCCAGTTTGTTCTGGGCCACAATCCCACGCTCCCCGCTAAACTGCATACTGCCCGTCAAGAACCGCTTGGCAAACAGATTCTTTAGCCACCCAATGCTCATAAAAAACCCGCCCTGCAAGGCCAAATCCGTCATTAAAAAAGCGGTTTTGGCCCGAACCATCCGCTTGCGAAGCGGTTCTCCCACAGCCCTGGCCAAGACGGCAGGCATCGGTTTACCGAGCGTTTCGTTAAAAAACGTACGTAGGCCTTTGCCCAAGGCCTTGGTTGACTGCAAAGCCGTCGACGGCAGCTTCATCAAGGTATCCGAGCTCACCCCGGCCTTGGCCAGGGCCTTGAGAACGGGTGGTGGAGCCACCCCCTTGCTAAAGGCATGGTTAATAAACCGGGCATGGAGCGGGGCAATCAAAAAGACAAAAAAGAAGACCAGAGCCTGCCGGAAATAACGCTCCTTGCGCTCATCGTTGTTTTTAGCCAGGGCAATCACCGGTACGTCATGCCCAACCAGCTCCAATACGGCCTTGTTCACCAAATACAGCTTCTGGAACTGATTTAAGGCCGACACCCACGGCTTAAGTGAAACCGAGTTCACCATTTTCGCGTCTTTTCACATCCTTCGGTCCTTGAGGGCTTTCTTTAAATAAACCAAAAATCAGCCCCAAATTGCACCGGTCCCGCAAATGGATGGGGGAAGAGGAGGACACACCACGTTAAAAGCGCCCGCCTTTTACAATGGCGGGCGCTTTAATGATGGGTTACTAAACCGAAGTAGACGGGTATAGCGATATCTGTTAGCGCAGCCTACTTGGTGCTGGCCTTTTTGTAATTGGCACCGGGAACGGTTTTCCAATTGGCGGCCATGATGAGTTTATAGGATTTAAGTGCCGTGTCCTCGATTTCACCGAGTTCCTGAGCAGCCATAATCAGCTCGCGCAACGGGATGAGCGCACGCGGGTCTTTAATGGCACCCAGGGCGGAAGCGGAACCTGCACGAACCAGATCATTCTCTTCGGCACTCTGCATTGCTTGAATCAACGCAGGAACAGCACGCTTGTCACCAAGCTTTTCCAGAGACTGAACGGCGTAAAGGCGGACGTTGACCCACTCGTCGCTCAACAGTTCGACAAGGGCACCAACGGCTTCCGGGCATTTCAGTTCGCCCAGGGCACGAGCAGCGTCGCAACGAACGTTGACTTTTTCGCTATCCAGCGAACGAATCAACGGTTTGACAGCGACAGGGCCAATTTCAACTAACGCATCGGCAGCGGTAACACAAACCTGACTGTTGGTATCGCTCAGGGCCTCAACGAGAGGCAGAACCACTTCCTCGCTACCCAGTTTACCCAGGGCGCGGGCAGCACGAACGCGAACATCAATGTTGCGATCGTTGACCAAAGCATCAATCAACGGTTGGGTGGCGCGGGCATCGCCCAGTTCACCCAGGGCACGGGCGGCGTATAGTCGAACCGAACCGTTCTTGTCGTTAATCAAGGCATCAATTAACGGCTCTACGGCATCCGGGTCGTCCATTTCACCCAGCATTCGGGCAGCGTTATAGCGCACCTTCTCTGACGGGCTGTTTTTCAAGTCGTCAATGAGTTGCCCTAAAGTCTTTTCGGCCTTTTTCTTCGCAGCTGTACTCGCCATATAAACCATATCCTCCACAGATATATCTCTTCGTATTACATGACCAATCCCTCCTTGTGCAGCTTAAACAAACCTGTGTCTTAACCATAAATTAAGCATTGAGAACTATAGGGTTAAAAACAGGGGGCTTGTATTTGGTGCGCGTTTGGGATTGTATTATGTAGGGGAATTTACAAATTTTTTACTGACTTACCGTAGTTAGTACTATAACATAGCGATCGAAAAACTGTCGATAGGACAAGGGTTTGGGGTGCTTTACATTTTTTAACGATCCCTGTGAAACAGATGGCGGGCGGCGGTTTCATACGATCGTTAATCCGTCAATCCTCCTTTACCAAAATTTACAGTTTAGTGTTAAAACTACACGAATCCGGCATTTCGCTGCTTTCGCCCCCTTCCGGCCCAAACAGCATAAACCCAAGGGCCACAGCAAGCCCCGGTTTTTAGCCAACCCCCGATTTTGTTGACCGCCTACCAGAGACCCTCAGGGCCATGGTTAAATAACCCCATTGCGTGATGGTTATTGGCACGCCTTGTTCATGCTTTCTTTTCCTTCCCTCAACCGCTTATTCGGCCCCGAAGGCCTGCAAAAGCCCCGGCTTTTGCTGTCTTGGCTGGCAGCAGTCGGGCTGTTTGGCGGCTTTGTGGCCTATGCCATCTGGCTGGCACAAGGGCTCGAGCCCTCCTGGTCGGCCGAAGGCTTTAACCTGTATAACGCCTGGGTCGTCTACAGCCCTTCCAAAGCCCTCCAGCTTCAGCATGCCCTGCCCTTCCACCACAACTACGGTTGGCTAAGCGGCCTGCCCTATCTGGTCTCCAAACAACAAACCATTCTCTCCCTGCGCCTGTTCTGCTTTGCTGCCGGGTTCCTGTCCTTTGCCGGGGTATTCTGGTCCATCAAAAAACACCTGCTCCCGGCACCAGACACCACCCGCAGGCCAACCCTGCCGGC
>JAGQHJ010000043.1 GCA_020431915.1 Cyanobacteria bacterium HKST-UBA04
TGGATGCCATGCAGGCATGGGCCAACGAATGGTTTCCGCACCACAGCCAGATGCCGACCACCCATTAACCGTCTCCCGAAAAAGATTGACCGATTGGCGAAACGCCACGCCCGACCTTGTTGTCTGACGTGGCGTTTCAGTAGCTGATGATTATCATAGTTCCATTTTTCCCCGGTATGCGAGACTATCGATAGTGGTTTTAGTCTAATTGTTTTGCCGTTTAATTGAATCCGACCCCATCTGTGGCTGTTGATTAGTGCCGTCGGTCATTACGTCACTGTATCAACCCCGCGGGTGCCTGTGGTCCAAAAGGAGAACCCATCTCATGCCGTATGTAATTACCGAACCCTGTGTCGGTGTAAAAGATAAAGCTTGCGTGGACGTTTGTCCGGTTGACTGCATTTACGAGCTTGATGGCGAGCCCCAGCTCTACATCAACCCGGACGAATGCATTGAGTGTGGCGCTTGCGAACCGGCTTGCCCGGTTACTGCCATCTTCATGGACAGCGAAGTCCCCGAAGATCAGCAGAAGTACATCGAGCTGAACGCCTCTAAATTCTAGGGCGTCTGCCAACGCTTCAACCCATTTAAAAACACCCCTTTTAAAACGCATCTGGTCTTGTACCGGATGCGTTTTGGTATGGGCGAGGGTTTGTATAAAGTTTATTTACAAGCCTTTTGGTGGGGTTACGTCAGCTAAACGATGAAATAGTAAGCTATTTGGCCTAAGCTTGATGTACCGGCCCTGTTTGGTCGGCCTTAGCAAGGGGGCAGATGTAGCCATGCTTTACGGTATAATAGCGACACTTTTTAGAAGCGGATTGCCCCAGAAGCAACGTAATTAAGAGAGCGGCCTCCACCCTTCCGAGCCTCTTGTCTCCACTGGGTGTGTCCCCCTACCCCCCACCCCCCGAATTTACCAATCAAGACGAAGGATCCTGTCACTGATGACTACAAAGCACTTCCTGTTTACCTCCGAATCGGTTACCGAAGGCCACCCCGACAAGATTTGTGACCAGATTTCCGATGCCATCCTCGATGCCTTCCTAAGCAAGGATCCCAAGGCTCGCGTAGCAGCCGAAACTGCCGTTTCAACCGGCTTGATTCTGCTGGTGGGCGAGGTGTCGACCAACTGCTATGTGGACGTGAACAACGTGGCTCGTCGTACCGTTGAGGAAATTGGCTACAAGGGCTATGCCAGTGGCGGCTTTGATGCCCACAGCAGCGCCATCCTTAACAGCTTTGACGAGCAGTCGAGCGACATTGCCGGTGGGGTAGACAACGCATTGGAAACCCGTTCGGCACTGAGCAGCGATGACATTGACAAGATTGGGGCCGGTGACCAGGGCCTGATGTTTGGCTATGCCTGCAACGAGACGCCCGAGCTGATGCCCCTGCCCATTGCCCTGGCCCATCGCCTGGTGCAGCAGTTGGCTGCCGTGCGCAAGGACGGTACCTGCAACTACCTGCGTCCCGACGGCAAGAGCCAGGTGACGGTCGAATACGTTGACGGTAAGCCGGCCCGTATCGACACGATTGTTATCAGCACCCAGCACAACCCGGAAGTCAACGGCCAGCATACCAATGACGGGGTACTTCGCGAGCTGGAAAGCGATATGAAGGCCAAGGTCATTGATATTGTCTTCCGCGACTACGACATCAAGCCGGATGCCAACACCAAGTACTTCATCAACCCATCGGGCCGTTTCGTCATTGGGGGCCCCCAAGGGGATGCCGGTCTGACGGGCCGCAAGATCATCGTGGACACCTACGGCGGCTATGCCCGCCATGGGGGCGGTGCCTTCAGCGGCAAAGACCCGACGAAAGTGGATCGCAGCGCGGCCTATGCCACGCGCTGGGTAGCCAAAAACATCGTGGCCGCCGGTCTGGCCGAGCAGTGCGAAATTCAGGTCAGCTACGCCATTGGGGTTGCCAAGCCCGTGTCCATCCATGTCGACACCTTTGGGACCGGTCTGCTGGATGACGAGCAGTTGGTGGGGCTGGTCAACCAGCACTTCGATCTGCGTCCGGCCGCCATCATCCAAAACTTTGACTTGACGGGTCTTCCGGCCAAGCACAACGGGCGCTTTTACCAGCGTCTGGCGGCATACGGCCATATGGGACGCACGGATTTCGATGTTCCGTGGGAACGGCTCGAGAAAGTGGATCAATTAATCAAGGCAGCTGAGGCACTCGGTGCCAAGCCAAAAAAAAATCAGCGTGTACGCGAAGTCGCACTAGCCTAACCTAGCGCGCGCACACGAGTCCTTCGACTTCTTAAGCCCCCCGGTTTGTTCTCAGACCGGGGGCTTTTGTCGTGCCTTTTCCTTATGTAACCCTCTGTAACAAAACCCGAGGGCCGGCTTCAGCCGGCCTGTGGCACGTCGATACCTGTCTTAGATAAGCCTTTAGCGTAAACACCGAGTAAACACCGAGTACACATCGAGTACACACCGAGTAGAGATTAGGGCGAGACCACGACCATGTCAGCATTTAACACCAAGGATTTTGGACAGTTACCGACGGCCTTCAACCGCTCGGTTCCAGGCCAGGGGCTTAATGCCCCACTCACTGAACAGTGGGCGCAGAACCAGCTGAAAGGTTTTAATATGGCCGAGGCCAACTTCCTGTCCATGGCCGGGGGGCTGGTCGATCAGTATGTGCCGTCGCAGGCCGCCGGGGCCGCCGGGGTGGTTGATGAAAATGCCCCCCTCGATGTACAGGGCCTTCAGATGGCCGAGGCGTTTAAGCAGTCGCCTGAAAAGCGCCAGAGCTGGTTTGCCCAACTGCGCGAAGCGGCCAACAAGGAATTTGATAAGCAGTACGAGGAAATGAAGGCCTGGTTCAAGAAAATGGCCATCAAGCTGTTTCCTGCCGTCTATGGTAAAAAAGGCGGGGGCGGCGGGGGCGCAGAATAGCTACCCGACTGCCAGCACGCGTTTGACCAGCCGCATGGTTTCAACCAGCGGTAACCCGACGACGTTGAAGTAACAGCCGTCAATGCCCTCGACCAGGGTGGCACCCAGCCCTTGTATGGCATACGCACCGGCTTTGTCCATGGGCTCACCGCTGGCTGTATACGCCTCGGCTTCGGCTTGGCTGAACGGGCGCATGGTCACGGTGGTACAACGGTGCCCTACAGCGTTCCGGTTTTGGTAAAACACCGCCACACCGGTTAAGACATGGTGGCGGGTGCCGCTGAGCGCCGTCAGCATTCGGGTGGCATCGGCCGCGTTGGCCGGTTTGCCCAGAACGGTATTGCCCAGCACCACGATGGTGTCGGCCCCAATTACCAGCGCGTCCGGTCGGGCTGACGCCACGCTGCGTCCCTTCTCGACAGCCAGCTTCTCGACGATTTGCGACGGACCCAGGCCGGCCACATCAATGGTGGCCTCTTCGACGGTGGGGGGCATCACTTCGAAGGTCAAACCGAGGCTGGCCAGCAGTTCGCGGCGTCGTGGCGAGCCAGAAGCCAAAACCAGGGGCGGCAGGTCGCCGTCGAGGCCTTCAAACAGCAGGGCGCGGGAAGGGGCGTCCAGCTCAAGCTGGGGTGGGGTAAACGGGGTCATCTAGGCCTCCGGCAAGGGGTCAACATACACGGTACCGGCCAGCTCGTCGGGCAAAAAGGCCTGGGGCGTGTCGGGATGCTCGTGCGAGTAGAGATACCCCACCCCATGGCCGTATTGTTCCTTGGCGTCCTTGTAGTGGCTGTCGCGCAGGTGCATGGGCACCGGGAAGGACTTGCCATGGCGGCTGATGTCGGCCATGGCTCGGTCGATGGCCACGATGGCCTGGTTGCTCTTTCGGGCTTTGGCAATGTAGATGACGGCCTGGGCCAGCGGAATTCGGGCTTCGGGCCAGCCCAGCCGCTCGGCGGCTTCGGCGGCGTTCAGGGCCAGGGTCAGGGCAAAGGGAGCGGCGTTGCCCACGTCTTCGGCCGCCGTGACAATCAGGCGCCGGGCAATGAAGCGGGGGTCTTCGCCGCCGACGATCATTTTGGCCAGCCAGTAAATGGCGGCATCGGCATCGCCCCCGCGCAGGCTTTTCTGGAAGGCCGAGGCGTGGTCGTAATGCTCGTCGCCCTGCCGGTCGTAATTCAGGCGATTTTGCTGGGCCAGTTGCTCCAGCAGCCCGACCGTGATGTGGCGGTTTGCCTGGGCATCGACAGGGGCGCTTTGCCAGGCGATGTCGAGCAGCATCAGGGCACTGCGGCCGTCGCCATTGGCGTAATCGGCTAAGAACCCGGCCGCATCCTCGTCGAGCTGGGTATTGCCCAGGGTGGCCACGGCCCGGCCAATCAGTGCCAGGACGTCTGGGCGCGACAAGTACGTTAAACGGACGAGCAGCATTCGGCTAAGCAGGGCCGGAACAACCTGGAAGGAGGGGTTTTCCGTGGTGGCCCCAATCAGGTACAGGGTGCCTTGCTCCACGTGGGGCAGCAGGGCATCCTGCTGGGTTTTGCTGTAGCGGTGTATTTCGTCTATAAACAGCACGGTTGCCTGGCCCGAGCTGGCTAGAAAGCTGTTGGCTTCGGCTACCACCTTGCGCAGGTCGGCCACGCCGCTTGAAACGGCGCTAAGCTGAACGAATCGGGCCGATTTGGTTTCGGCAACCAGGCGGGCCAGCGTGGTTTTGCCTACACCGGGTGGTCCCCAGAACAGGATGGAGGTTAGGGCCTGGGAGGCGATAATTTGGCGTAACGGGCCGTTTTCGCCTAGCACATGGGCTTGCCCTACAACCTCGTCGAGGGTTTTAGGGCGCATGCGTTCCGGCAACGGCACGGTGCGGTTTTTATCGGCAATCAGGTCCAACAGGTTCGACATCGGGGGCAACCGGTCTGGCTTGAAAAGGGGCAAAAGTCTTGGTGTTAGCGAATTTTACCACGATCACCCCCCCAAGTTGATGAGTTTGTGTTGCACGGCCTTCAGAATCCCGTCCATTGGCACGATACATCCCTAAAGAAGTATGCATGCATTCCATAGCGCGTTGTTGTCCCAAGCCCGGTGTAGGGTATGGGGATAGCCCGAACGCTGATTGAACACCCTGTTGCACAGCCTCTAGGTAGTGACTTAAGTACCGGATACGTTGAACTGGACAAGCTGACAAACGATATGAAGGCTTTGGACCTTTACATAGATGCCTTGACCGCCGACGCTATTAATGCGGTTTGTACCGGCTGGGACGAGTTTCCCGAGCCGGGCCAGATTGTGTCGTTTGAGACCCGCACCGGTGACACGTTTTATACGCAGATAGAGAGTATCAAAAACGCCAGCAGCGACGGTTCGCAGTTGTCCATGGTTATGAAGCCCTTGTACGGCAAGCCGACAATGGCCATTACTTCGGTTAAACTGCTTTCGCAGCTCGACTATTACCGCCAGATACAGCAGGGCGGCGATGTGGTGGAGATTCCGCTGAACATGGCCGGTATTCAGTTTGACCTGAACCGGGCCGGTGAGGTGGTTTGGGTGGATGCTCATGCCACGCCGGTCTCTGATGCCCTGTTGACGGCCATACAGTCGGCCGAGGTGCCGGCCATCGTGGTGGATTGCGGCGACCGGGCTTCCTATGCCCAGTATGGCTTTGACACCATTCGCCTCAACGACGTGGCCGGGTTGTCCATTGAGACGATGGGGACCCTCAAGGTACTCAAGCAATTGTCCAGCCTGCTGCCTGCCGAGATGCAGACGGAAGCCTTCAACTTCCTGATGACCCTGCTGCCCGACAAAAGCGGCTTTGTGGCCCTGCGCGACTTGATTGACAACCAGCAGTTTGACAGCCATCCGTTGTCGGCCGCCATTCGCTATCAGGTGGCATGGCTTGAGGAACAGGCTATTTTTGCTGCCAGCCAGGATCATGTCATTCGCTTTGACACCACACGGCAGGTGCATGTCGACCTGGGGGGGATTGTGCCGGCCGTCAGGCCCCTGGCCTATCGTTTCTTGCTGCAGTACATCAGCCACTCGCGGCTGCCCGACGGGGTGCACCTTCTGCTGGTTGAGCCCGATCTCGACGAGGATGCCACCCTTCGGCTGGTTGAATTGCTTGATGAGCGGATTGTGCTGTTTGGCGACACCCCCGATGCCTTTGCCCACGTTGTGACAGACAGTTGGCGGCATACCGCGGTGATGGGCCAAGCGGGCGTGATGCTGCAGGGGACGATGAGCGGCGGCATGTCGATTTTCCTACCCGAGTCGGAATGGGCCAGCCGGCTGCCGATGCCTCACGATTCGCAAGCTATCGTTCAAGACACCTTGCAAAACGCCTTACAAGATACCGTGCAAGATACCGCTCAAGCGGTTTTGGAACCGCCCCTGCTCGTGCCGGCGGAGGACACGGTTCTTGATGTGCTTGATGCGCTTGATGTGCTTGATGGTTTTGATGGGGCGGACAGTCTGGCGGAGGCAGTCGTCGTTGAAGCGGCTGTTGAATCTGAGCCCGCCGCGCTGTTGGCAGAAGGCCAAACGGATCGCGATTATATTCTCGACACCCTGACCCACGGTACGGAATCGGTAGAGGGGCTCGACGGGCCGCCTGCTCATGCTTCCGCCGGGTTGGGCGATGCGGATGATGCGGACGATGCCGACGGAATCGAGGCGCTGTTGGCGGATCTGTCCACCGAGACGCTTACCGAGGCATCCACGGAGACACCCAAGGAGACACCCACGGAGACACCCACGGAGACACTCCCGGAAATGCCTGCCGAAATATCCTCCGAAATACTGGCCGAGATGGGGTTTGATGCTGATCGGCCGGTGGTCGGCGGTTCGGCTGAACCGATCCGGCCCGACACGATCGAGAGCGCCGACAGGCTTGGCCCGTCCAACGGTGAGGCGGTTGAGCTGGTGTCGATGGCCGATTTGTTGGGGATCGATGATTCGGTATCTGCCCCCGTCGATGGCTTGGTGGTTGGCTCGGAGACTGACCCTGTGGCCATGACCGAGGCCGAGGTCTTTGCGGCCGACATGAGGGCTGCTGCTGCGCCTGATGGGATGGGCGCGGCTGCGCCGGGCGTGTTTCAGTTTCCGGCTGTCGATGTCAGCCAGTTGTCGGTGCCTGATGACGAGCCTGCCCCCCTGTCGTCCCAGCTTGAGGTTGAAGCAGGGGCCGCGGTGTTGGATGGACCGGAGACCGTCGATTTTTCTGCCGATAGGGTCCTGGAAGAACTGGCGGAAATGGCCCTGGTCAATCCGCTTGGCACAACGCCTGAAGCAACGGTTGAGACAACAGTTGAACCGGTTGCCGAGGGACATGAGCCCCTCGATGTAACCGATCCCGAGTTTCAGCGGGCGTATGACGAAGCCTTGCTTGAATCGCTTGGTGATTTGGATCTGAGCGATTTTGACATGGAGGGGGTTGGCGACTTTATTGAAAACGATTTCTGGTCCAACGAAGACACCACGATTGATCTCGATGAGTTTGGCTGGTTGTCCGACGACGACCTGGCGGACCTGTCGGCCCATATCAACGAGTTGGATTTGACCAATCTGGCGGATCTTGAGACGGATCTGCTCAGTGGGCAAACGGCTTTGGCTGAACCAATCGAATCGGACGAAATAACCCTGGCCGATCTGCTTGGCGACCCCAGCATCGATCTCGAATCGGCGGCCACAGACGAACCGGTTATGGAGATTGACCTTGAGGCGGCCCTGGCTGCATCCGGGTATGGGGATGCCGGCTTGGACGAGATGATGGTGGAAGGTACCACCGATGTTGACGTGCTTTTGGGCGGGGAAGTGGATGTAGAGACGGTTGAAGAGCACAGCTATACCGAGGTCGATGAGAATGGCGCTGTAGCCGGTGATGAGGATGAGGACGGAGATGAGGGCGAGGCCAAGAGCCAGCTTGAGCACACCATCGAGGAAACCATCGACTGGATTGAAGCCGAGCTGGTCGCCGAAACCAAGCGCGAGCAGCTCGTCCTTGAGGATATTGACGAGGAAAAAATCAACGAATACCACCAGCTGATGAACGAGGAGACCCAAGCCGTCCCTCAGGACGATAGCGCGGTGGACATGGTCTATGGTCTGGATCAAACCATCCGGCGCCAGGTAGATTTGGGCCTTGACGAGCCGGATACCATGTCCGACCTGATGAGTGCCTTTGATGTTTCGGATCCGTTTGCACCGTCGATGGTACTTGAGTTTGATATGGCCGGCGAAGGGGTTGATACGTCTTTTGCCCGGCTTATTGAAGTGGAAATGCCCAACCTGCTCGAAGGCATGGACGCCATGGGCAAGCTGGGTACCATTGATCCCTTGGCCTTTGACAAACCCATTGGCCTGCTTGAGGACGATGGCTACCTGTTCAAGGAGTTTGCCTCCGACCTGCTCGAGACGGTGGACGAGAAAACCATCGATGTCGATGAGGAGGGTGATTTGACTCTGAAAGCCGAATCGGACGATGGGATGACCCGAAGCTACGAACAGGACGCCGACCAGGCGGATCGTTACAGTGGCGGCGGGGATTACGACTACCTGCAGTCCGACGAGGTGTTTAACAGCCATATGGGGGCCATGGAAGTGGCCGAAGAAGTGTTTGACCTGATGGATGACATGGACGGCAGCGGCAGTGGTGCTGGTTCTGGTGCTGCTGGCGCTGGTACTGGTGTCGGTAGTGCTACAGGCTCGGGCGAGGTATCCGAAGTTTGGGTTGACGTTGAAGGGGCCGATGGTGGCCGGGGCTGGAAGCTCGATAAAATCGAGAAGGAAGTCGATATCCAGCTCGACAACGAGTTTGATGAAACCCACGATACCCTGCTGCTTGAGGATATCGAATCGGTCTGGGCTGAGACGGAACAGTCCGTTTCGGTGGATGCTCAAGGCGTACTGGTCGAAGGCGTACCTGGTGAAGACGGGTCGATGACCGATCTGAACGAGGATCTATATACCCTTAAAACCCTTCAGGATGCCCTGGACAGTGAGTTTTCGATGGCCGATTACACGGAGCAGATGGCGGCCTTCGAAGATGCCCTGTTAAACCCGGTGGGGCAGGGCGATAGTGACGAATTGGATGTTACAATAGAAGACGGGGCAGACATGGACGACTTGCTAGCGGCCATGCAGCCCGACGACACGGCCTTTGATGACCGTACGGCCTGTGAACCGGAGTTGGATCTCTCTGAGTATCTTGATGAAGTCAATGATGAAATCAGTGATGAAACCAGTCAGGATGAACCGGAATTATTTGCGGTGATTGACGACGACGCTTCAACGGACATGCCCGGTACCGGCCAGGATGACGACTTGTTGCCCGGCCTGGCTTCGATTGACCTGGACATGGACGATCTGATCGACGACCTGTTGGCGCCTGCCGATGCCGAGCCGGATGCCGAGGCGACGCTGTCCGACGAACCGTCGGATGATGCGGTGGTCAGCCTCGAGGATCTGGTGGCCGAAGCGGTCGAGTCGGCCACCGGTTATGACAGCCATGACAGTTATCTGGGCCATGGCGACGATAGTGGTCATGGTGAGGTGTTGGCGGAGGACGGCAGCGCCTATATCATGGCCTTTGCCGATGCCGATCATCATGGCGAACCGGTTGAGTTGGTGTCGGCCGATCCGGGTGCCATTGGCGATCTGATGAAGGATGTCGACGAGACCCTGATGTCCGACAGCCCGTCGATCCGGCAGGACGACGAGACGGATGCATTGCTGGCCGGGCTTGATCTCGACGACCTGGTAGTGGACGTCGACAGTATTGATACCAGCCTGGGTCAGCTTGGGCAAACGTTCGATTCTGTGCCGGTTGCCCCGGACATGGCTGGTGGCGAGGCCCAGGCTGAGGTGGGACTGAGTCTTGAGCCGGAAGAAGCGGCCTGGCATGAGGCCATGGCATTTGATCTCGATGACCTGACGTTTTCGACCCAACCCGCGTTGCCGGAGGGTGATCACACGCACACCCTGGCAGAAGCCGTCCCGGTTATGGATGTGGTTATCGAAGATGACGAGGTCCTGTCGTTTGACCTGCCCAGTGCCGAAGACTTTACGACGCTGACGTCCGACAGCTCGCTCGATTCGGAGCCGCGGCCTGAGCCTGAGCAGGTTGCCCGTCTGCAGGATACCGATGTTGCCGAACCGGAACTTGCCCAGGATGACTGGACAGGACAAGCCGCGTTGACCGGTTATCTCGAAGAACTTGAAACCTTGTTAGGAGATTCGGCCCAGCCAGGTCTTCCGGCTGTTGCCCAGCCACCGGCCTATCCGCCGGCTGCCGTGGCCCAGTCCCCCATTCAGCTTGAAGGGCTTTTTCTCGACAACTCATCGGCCATCCAGCCCATGTCACCCCCCGTTTCTGCCTCGTCGACGGCGCCGTCCCCGATGTCGGCACCGGCTGCCGCCCAGCAACCGGCCCATTATTATCCGCCGGCCTCGTCTTCTTATACGTCTTCTTACGTGTCTTCTGATGCGTCGTCCCAGGCGTTTCGGTTTAACACGGCCTTGCTCGACGACATGCTCGAGGAAGGGGCCGTGACCCCGCCGTCGGAAGTTCATGCCCATGCGCCGGTGGTCGTCAGTCAGCCGTCTTCGGCAGTACTGCCGGCCAATGCGCCCCACCCGTCGAGTACCTCGACGCCTCAAGCAGCCGCCGCGGTGGAACCGGCTCTGATCGAAGCCCGACAGATTGCCGACATGATGGGGACAACCCTGCCTGAAGCGGATGCGGCCGGTGAAGTGGCGGATGAAATTGCCCAGTTGATGGGGGCGTCGAACCTGGTGCAGCCGGATGCTCACCAGCAAACGGCCGAGCACCTGATGACCATGATGGTTGATTCGACCCGGCAGGCCGATCAGAGCATTGATCCGGCCCTGGAAGCGGCTCTGGACGAAGAGTTTTCTCATCAAGACGGTGGCCAGCAGCAGGCAGCCTTAAGTCGGGGCGCCGTCTCAGAGCGATCCGAACCCGTCGAGACGGCTGGTATGGCCGAGTCGCTGCGGCGGCCTGCCGAGCGCAATATCTTTAATGCGGCCGATGACCGTGATTATGAAGAAGTCGAACGTTTTAGCGACTGGGACGACCCGTCGCATGACGGCCCGCTGTTTCACCACGAAGCTGCCGAGCCCGCTGTCGTTGACGGCGGTACCCATGCCCTGGCGGCCTTGACTGACGAGGTCGCCCTGGACGAAACAGCGTTTGGTACGCTTGATGAAGCCCTTGGTGGTGCTCTTGGTGGCACCCTTGATGACGACGATATGGACTTTGACGGCTTTGACTTCGACGACCCCCTGCCCGAGCATGCCGCGGTAAAACCGGTTCGGCAGGCGGCTGAGCCGGAGCCGATGGTCGTTCCTGCCGTGGATATGGGAATGATGGCCATAGACCGCAACTATAGCCCTGGCCAGCGCGTGCAACACAAGCGCTACGGGCTGGGTACCGTCAAGCGGGTTATTACCATGGACGATGACCAGATTATTCTCAATGTGGTCTTTGAGCGGGTGGGCAAACGGCTGCTGGATCCCAACCTGACCCACCTGGAGAAGGTCAGTTAACGGTTTTCCTGGTCGGGCAGTGGATTTTCTTCCTTTTTTGGCTTGTAATAAACGGGTTCGGCCTGTGTTGGGCCTGTGTATTGACGCGTATTAGCGGATGTTCGCCCATGGGCATACGCCCTTGCCTGTGCTAAAATCGGCCTACCCGTGCCGCGTTTGTATTGAATAGGACCCACCCCTGCCCATGTTTCAGGTGCTTCACAAGATTATTGGCACCCCTAGCGAGCGAAAAATCCGTAGCTTGGAGCCCACCCTCGATCACATCAACGATTTGGAGCGGGGTTGGCAGACACTCTCGGACGACGAGCTGAGGGCCAAGACCGCCGAGTTCCGTCAGCATATAGCCAACCGGGTTCGGGCCGAGGACGACGCTAAATACGACCGTCAGCTGGAGCTTGAGGTACTGGATCACCTGCTGCCCGAGGCCTTTGCCACGGTGCGGGAAGCTGCCAAGCGGGTGCTTGGGATGCGGCATTACGATGTGCAGATGATTGGCGGGATGATCCTGCACGAAGGCGGTATTGCCGAGATGCGTACCGGCGAAGGAAAAACCCTGGTGGCCACCCTGCCGGCCTATCTTAATGCCCTGGCAGGCAAGGGGGTCCATGTGGTCACGGTTAACGACTACCTGGCCAAGCGCGATGCCGAATGGATGGGACAGGTCTACGAGTTTTTGGGCCTGACGGTGGGCAAGGTGCTCAGTAACCAGCGTGGCCCGGATTTGTACGTGCAGAAGAAGGCGGCCTATGCCTGCGATATTACCTATGGCACCAACAACGAATTTGGCTTCGACTACCTGCGCGACAACATGGCCAAAAGCAAGGAACAATTGGCTCAGCGGCCCTACTACTATGCCATTGTCGATGAGGTGGACAGTATCCTGATTGACGAAGCCCGTACGCCGCTGATTATCAGTGGGCGTCTGGAGCAGTCGGCCGAGCTGTACTACCAAATGGCTGCCGTGGCGCCCAAGCTTGAGCCGGACGTGGACTACACGATTGACGAAAAGGCCAAGAACGCCATTCTGACCGAAGACGGGATTGACAAGGCCCAGGACATCCTGGGGGTTGAAGACCTGTTTGATATTAAGACGAACTACGCCCACCACCTGCTTCAGGCCCTGAAGGCCGAGGCCTTGTATACCCGTGACGTGGATTACGTGGTGACGGACAAGGGCGAGGTGGCGATTGTCGACGAATTTACCGGCCGGCTGATGGAAGGCCGCCGCTGGAGTGACGGGCTGCACCAGGCTGTCGAAGCCAAGGAAGGCGTCAGCATTCAGGATGAAACCCAGACGCTGGCCAGCATTACCTACCAGAACCTCTTCCGCTTGTACCCCAAACTGAGCGGCATGACCGGTACAGCCCTGACGGAGGAAGCCGAGTTCGGCAAGATTTACAGTCTGGATGTCACGGCCATTCCCACCAACCGGTCCGATGTCCGGGTTGACCAGTCCGATGAAATCTATAAAACCGAAGCGGCCAAATACCGCGCCGTGGTTCGTGAAATCGAGGCCAAGCACAACCAGGGACGGCCCGTTCTGGTCGGCACGGTCAGCATCGAGAAATCCGAGATGCTCAGCCACATGCTCAACCAGATCAACATTTCGCATAACGTGTTGAATGCCAAGCAGCATGAAAAAGAGGCCGCCATTGTGGCCCAGGCCGGCCGAAAAGGGGCGGTTACCATTGCCACGAACATGGCAGGCCGCGGGACGGATATCTTGCTGGGCGGTAACCCCGAGTTTTTGGCGTTTGACGAGCTGGCCCGCAAGGGGGTTCGGCCTGACGAGGTCACGCCGGACTACATTGAAGGCCTGATTGAACGGATCAAGGAAAAGACCACCGACCCGGAAAAGGCGGAAGTGGTTGCCGCAGGCGGGCTCCATGTCATGGGCACCGAACGCCATGAATCGCGCCGGATTGACAACCAGCTTCGGGGTCGGGCGGCACGGCAGGGTGACCCCGGTTCGACAATGTTCTACCTGTCCCTGGAGGATAACCTCATGCGCATCTTCCAGGGCGAGCGGGTGGCCAAGCTGATGGAAATGCTCAATATTGACGAGGACATCCCCATCAACATGGGGATGGTCACCAAGGCCATCGAGGGGGCCCAGCGCAAGGTCGAGGCCTATCATTTCGACGTGCGCAAGCAGATCTTGAAATACGATGACGTGTTGACCCAGCAGCGCAAACTGATTTACGAACAGCGCCAGAAGGTGCTTGATGGCCGTGGGCTGCGTGATTCGGTGCTGCATATGATTAACCAGGAAATGGCCCGGATTGTGGGCAGCCATTTGACGGCCAACCTGGAGCCCGAGCACTACCCGGCCGAGGATGTTGCCAACCTGGTGCATGAAGCCACGAGCATGGTGCCCCAGCTGGCCGACTGGTTCGATGCGGATCTGGTCGGCAAAACCAAGGTGGCGGATCTGGTGGTTCTGCTGCAGGACCATGCCCGCACGGCCTATGAAACCATTGAAACCCAGGTTTCCGATTTGCAGGTGCAACTGCAGGATAACCATGGCATTACCATCGAGGGCATCGAGGATGCGGTGACGGAAATCGACCGGCATCCGTTGCGACGCATTGAACGGGATGTCATGCTGCACGTGGTTGATAGCAAATGGATAGACTACCTGCATGGGCTTGACGCACTGCGCGAGGGCATTGGTTTGAGGGCCTATGGTCAGAAAGACCCATTGATTGAATACCAGCGCGAAGCCTTTGAGATGTTTCAGGCCCTGACCTACGATATTCAGCGCGAAGTGGTGATGTTCCTCTTCCGTACCCGTATCGAGATTGAAGTGGAAGGTCCATCCCCCGAATCGGTTTCCTCGTCCGAGCAGCAGGTTGAGGCCTAAAACCAACAGGTTGTCCGCTTTTTTGCACGTGCACCTGTTGCGGGCCATAAAAAAAGCCCGTTGCCGGCTGCTAGCGGCTTCAGGCTTGTTTCAATGATTTACTAATAGGGTGTTCTCTGTTGGATCTGTCTTGGCGGGGTGAGGGATGATTTTTTGGGGGAGGGGTTCGTGAAGAAATTAGTGAAACAGGGCCGGGTAGCGGTGTTCCAGGGCTCTAACCATCTCGTAAGGCAGCCCGACTTCCGTCAGTTCATCGGGTTCAATCTGGTGCTGGCAGATCAGGTGGTGGGCGGTTTCGTCAGCCAACTTCTCCTGGCTGAGGCAGTCGTAAACTTGGCTCAGCACGTTGTGGCGATTGGTGTCGGTTTCGTCGGTGCTCATCGACGCGGAACAATCCTTTGGATGGGTTAGGGGGTGGGCATGAATTCTTGGGGTCAGGGTGGAATGGAACTGGGTATAAACCGGGGTATAAATTGGGGTATACCCATGGTGGGTGTGCAGCACTGCTGGCGAATCGGGGATGTGGTCCGGGGTGAGTTCGGGCAGCGTATCGCATGGGGGTGCGGATGTTAGGGGCGTTGGCAATTTGGAACTCTTTCTCTGTCTCTATCTCTCTGTTAACGCTGTATCGTCTCAACCAAGGTGACCCGCTTCAAGCAATTGAGGCGCCAAGGAGATCGTTTCGGCAGTAACCCGTGGCTTAGCCGTTGCCAAAAAGCGCCTCTGGCTGCTGCCCATGCACCTAGCGTACATGTTCAGGAACATCCTACACTGCGATTTCACGAACATCCCACACTGCGATGACTCGAATCTGGCCGACGTGTTGAAGTGAATTTATCATAGAAAAAGCGCCCCCTGTGCGACAATCACCGAATAACAATCGACAGTCTATGAACAGGCTGCCGAAGTCCAAAAAGGCTTCCAACAAGCCCAAGTCAAGGGGGAAGGTTAAATTGTTACGTGCTGAAACGTCGACAGTGTGATATTTTTCAAGCCTTTTTTCAAGCGCCTTATCAAGCCCCATGACACGGGTCAATCAACGGGTACTGCTTTGCCTGAAACTTGGCGTACAATGGGTAAAGCCCGGTAAGATTTTGTAAACGCCGGGGCAAATGCCAAACCGATCCGTCCCAAAAAACAGGCACCAAAAAACAGAGGCTTAAGACCGCAGTGGTGTTTGTGGCCGTCTGTATAGTGCGCGATATGTACAGAGCGCGAAAAAAAGGAAACACCCCCCGCCATGAAATCCATTAACTGGCCTGAGCCGTTTCGCCAGCAAATAATCGACGATGCCCCAAACACCCCCAGGGCTGCTGTTCGATTGGGCCGTCTGTATTACGACAACCAGTACTGGAGCGAGGCGGAAACGGTTTTTTTACGCGCCAACCACAAGATTGTTCGCCAGGCGGTCATTAACGGGGCCTTGAAATGCTGTAAAATCAGCGAGCTTAGCCAGGACGACTTTAAACACCTGCCGGGCTTTTTAAATGATGCGGCCTCCTTGATGGCTTATTTAAAAGAGACCTATCAGGCCCATTACAAGGAACCGATTTCCGGTGAGACGGAAGTAACGGTGGTCTATTATGCGCCCCAGCCGGTTGATCCCGAACTGTTGGCGTATGAAGACGATTCCCACATGTAACGGCTTTCGGTTGTTAACACGTACGCACGTGCACCTGAAGGGGAACCAGTCGGCAAAAAAAAAGCCCAGGTGTGTGTTCGTTTATCAGCGTGAACACAACACCTGTGGCCCATGAACGTGTGCCATTAGAAAGGTGAAAATAAGAAATCAGGAGGAGACACCGGGAAGGCCCCGGTTGCCGTTACCACGGGCCCGATGTGGTTGTGGTGTTTAGGCTGTTGGCGCGCGGTATATGCTCTGCGCCAACACCTGGCCGTGGTTGCCGTGTGCATTACGATGCCGCAGACGGGCTTGGGTTAAATAAGGGGCGATGATCCCTGTTTAACCCTAGCCTTGTAACAGCTGTAAGGCCGCCTGTGGTTGGGCGTTGGCTTGTGAAAGGATAGCGATAGTCGATTGCTGTAAGATTTGGTTCTTGGTCAGCGTGGCCGTTTCCAAAGCAATATCCGCGTCACGGATCCGGCTTTCGGCGGCCGCCGTGTTTTCAACGAAGGTTTCAAGGTTGGCAATAATGCCTTCCAATCGGTTGGTAAAAGCACCCAGTCTTGCCAGGCGGCTGTTGACGACGGAAATAGCTGCGTCAATTCGGCTGGCCAGCTGGTTGGCCATACTGTTGGTGGCCACGCTGGTGGTGCCCAACGACAGGCCTACCGAGGCGGTTAAATCGCCCAAGGCCGAGGCAATGTCTACAATGTCGACGCCACCGGTCGAGGTGTCGTTGTTGGCACCAATCTGCAACACAAAGCGGGTGGGTACGGCCGAGTTAAGCAGGTTTACGCCGTTAAAGGTGGTTCCGTTGGCAATCCGGGTAATCTCGTTTTTCAACTGATCCAGCTCTTCCTGGATCAGGCCCCGTTTGTTGACGTCGTAGGTGTCGTTGGCGGCCTGCTTGGTCAGTTCGCGCATCCGTTGCAGGTTGCTCATAATACTTTGGCTGGCACCATCGGCCACGTTCATCAGGGCGATGCCGTCCTGGGCGTTCTGGATGGCCTTGCGCGAACCGCGCACGGTGGCTTGCAGCTCTTCGGCGATGGCCAGGCCAGCAGCGTCGTCGGCAGCCCGGTTAATGCGCAGACCCGAGGAGAGGCGTTGAAAAGTTCGCGCCAACCGGATGTTGACGGCACTTAACTGCCGCTGGGCGTTGAGCGAATCAATGTTGGTGTTGATGATTAATGGCATACGGACTCAGGTCTCCTTACGGGTTCAATGGCATTTGGGGGACCGCCTCGCAAGTCGTGCTAACCTTTTCTCGGATGGGTTGTGACGTTGGGAGGAAGAATGAAGGGCTTTGGTTTAGAGGGGTGATGGGGCGGTCGCTTTATTGGGGCAAATGACGTTTGGTAATGGGGGTGTCGTTACATTTGTTAACTTTTTGAGATTTTTGTTAACAAATCGGTTATTAATCCACCAAACGGAGGAGAGCTGCTGGTAAAGAGGCATACGCTTTGGCAAAAACACCCCCGTAGAGGTACGGGGATGTTTTGGGTGGCACGGGGTTCAAAAAAAAGAAAAAGCCCCGTAAGCAGGGCTTTTTGGCAAGATGCTTACGGGGGCTAACTGTGAAATATGACCTTATTGGAGTAAGCGTAAGGCAGACTGCGGTTGGGCATTTGCCTGCGACAATATGGCCAGTGTGGACTGCTGCAGAATTTGGTTTTTGGTCAGTGCAGCGGTTTCTGCGGCAAAGTCGGCATCGGTAATGCGGCTTCTGGCAGCAGAAACGTTTTCGATGTATACGTTCAGGTTGCTGACCACGCCTTCGAGGCGGTTGGTCAAGGCACCCAGACGGGACAATTGGGCGTTTACCGTTGACAACGCAGCATCAATACGGCTGGCCAATTGGTTAGCCAAGGTATTGGTGGTGACGCTGGTGGTACCCAATGTCAGACCAACAGAAGCGGTCAGGTCACCCAGAGCCGAAGCGATGTCGATAATATCGACGCCACCCGTGGCGTTGTCGTTACCTGAACCAACCTGCAGGATGAAGCGGGTGGCGGCAGAGGCGTTAAGCAAGTGCTCGCCGTTGAAGGTGGTGGCATCAGCAATTCGGGTAATTTCCGAAGACAGCTGATCCAGCTCGTCCTTAATCAGGTTGCGTTTGTTGGTGTCGTAGGTGTCGTTGGCAGCCTGCTTGGTCAGCTCGCGCATCCGTTGCAGGTTTTTAAGAATTTGCTGCATGGAACCGTCTGCCACGTTGAGCAGGGCGATACCATCTTGGGCGTTACTGACGGCTTGCCGGCTGCCGCGAATATCGGCTTCCATTTCATTGGCAATGGCCAGGCCTGCAGCGTCATCCGAGGCGCGGTTGATACGCAGACCGGAACTCAGGCGTTCAAAGCCTTTGTTCAGGTGCATATTCACGTTGCTCAGTTGGCGTTGGGCGTTAATGGACTGGACGTTGGTGTTTACGATAAGAGGCATAGGGACTTACTCCTTAGGTTCATCCGTGAAAAAAATAAGGGGGGATTTCGAAAGTGGATAGAGAAGAGAGAGAGAGGGGGGAAAGGGAGGTTGGTGTGGTAAATGGACCACGGACAGAGGGGGACAAGCCGTGGAATGGGACAGCTTGAAGGGGTGTTTTCAGGTCAATGCCCAAGGCAA
>JAGQHJ010000044.1 GCA_020431915.1 Cyanobacteria bacterium HKST-UBA04
TTTCCCGGCCAGGCGCAAGCCTTTGGCGGTTTTCCCGGCCAGGCGCAAGCCTTTGGCGGTTTTCCCGGCCAGGCGCAAGCCTTTGGCGGTTTTCCCGGCCAGGCGCAAGCCTTTGGCGGTTTTCCCGGCCAGGCGCAAGCCTTTGGCGGTTTTCCCGGCCAGGCGCAGGCTTCTGGCGGTTTTCCCGGTCAGGGACAAGGTTTTGGACTCGGTGCGTACCTGGGCCCCGCCCAAGGTAATGCCGGTTTAATAGGTGGTCAGGTTTTCAACTCTTCGGCCGGACCACTGACGATGATTGGCAATATGATTGCCTAACTGCATCGCGAATACCCCCGCAAATCCACCATTATGGAGAGAAGGGAAGCAAAATACTCTATAATACCCGCTGGTCATCCGGCGGGTTTTTTTTAGCCCAAAATCGGGTGGGGGTGGATCTGGTTAAATAACGAAATTAAATAACGAAACTGCTTGCCGCTGTTTGGCCCCTATAGTTGTCCGAATAGCTACCGCTTCCAGATGAGGCCCAGCTTGAGCCGCCCGTATAAGAGGTGTTGCCGTAATATCCCCAATAGGGGTCGGTCACTTCGCCGCCGTTAAACATGCTGCTGGAAACCAGATACGAGGCGTCATAGCCGCTGCTGTAGCCGTAACCGTAGTCGTAGCCTTTGCTGTATCCGCTGCCGTAATTGCTGCTATAGCCGCTGTTATAGGTATAAGTCGGTTCGTAGGAGGACGAATACCCGGTATAGGAAGCTGTACTGCCCACGGACTGCGGAACGTAACTCGACCATGCCCCGGTGACGCTGGCCAGGGCCGAGGGTATTGGCTGGTTGGTGCCGGTGGCGTAAAACGTGCTGGATCCAGAGGAAACCATCATGTCGTTGTTAGGATCATTCGGGGAGACCATCACCACGGGCATCTGTCGATACCTCTGTTCGTCGGCATGCCATTCAGCGGTTGTTTGGCCTTGGTCGGAGACCGTTTCCGGTGAGGCGTCCAGAGATGACGTGTGTGCCATGTACGACATGTCTTGTGGGTATTGCTGCATGACGTAATAGGCCCCGGAGACCCCTGCAGGAAAGTTGTTTTGGACGGCATACCCGGCCAGGCTTACCAGGGCCGAGGCCACGCGTTGTTGCTCGGCTTGCTGGCCGGTCGTCGTTACGGCCGTGTAAAAGGCTTTTTGGGCTTCAAGGGCGCTCAATAGTTCTGGTGTGGCCGTCCCACCCAGCACCGTGCCGAGGGTGTCCGCGTTCAGAGTGTTGCTGGTCAGCAGGGTATGCAGCTGGCTGGCTTTGGCCGGATCGGTCAGGATACCCTGAAGGGCGTAACAGGTGTCGGGGTTGTAGGTGTTGTACCCCAGGATTTCCTTGTAAAAGGCGGTTTGCCAAGCCTGTTGCACTGACTCGTTCTCAATGTCGCCCTCAATCTCGCCGAGTGCCGAAGGCTGAGACCAGCGGCGCGTGTAGGTAAGCACCCCATTGTCGGTCTTGGCAAAGCTTTCTGGCGGGGTGGCTAAATCTACGCTGAACCGGCTTAAGGCAGTGGGCAGGCCGATTCGGTTCGTGCGGCTTTCGGGTATCAGGGCGGTATCCACTTGGCCGGCTTCGGCCACAGCCAAATGGGTGGGCATGTCGCTGGTCATCTGTGCCTCGAACCGTGCAAAGGCTGCTTGGTTGTCGGCGGCCACGGCCGGTTGTAACAGGCGGCTATAGAGGTTTCGGGTGCCGTCGAACCCTTGCAGGTTGGTGTTCAACCGACTGAACCGGTAGAAGCTGTCTAATTGCTGCCAGCGTTGCTGCAGGGCTGCCAACTCTTGGGCCAGCGTGTCGGCAGTTGGCTGGGGCTCGTTTTGGCAGGCGTGGCTCAGGGAAAGCGCCAGCAGCGTTTTTGGGTCGCTTAAAACCAACTGGGGCTCGCTACCCCCTTCGGCAGGGGTGTAGCCCAGTGCCTTGGCCCGTTCCAGAAACTCGGCCCAGTCGGCCTGAAAATCATCAAGGGCCTGCCGTCCGGTGGTGCTGGTGCCGAAGGTTTCTTGCAGGGTCGTGGTCAAGTCCGTGTAGCGCTGATTCAGTTGGGCATAAATCGGGGCCAGGGCATTGGAAATGTCGGCCTGGCTGGCGCCGGACTGTGCCAGCGTGTGCTGGGCGGCCAGCACCTGGTCGAGCATAGGGTTGGGCGGCGCCACGGGTGGCGGGCTGTAGTCATTGGGATCGACGGGCGGCGGGGCGGCAAACGGATCGTGTGTAACCAAGGCCACGAAACGGGTCAGGGTCTGGGTATCCATGTCGTTGCTCAAGACGGCCGGCAGCCAGTTGTAGTCGCCTTGCGAAATTTGGTCGAGCCATTGACGACGGAAAGAACCGGGTGGGGCAATGGTATCGAGGTTGGTGGCTGCTGTAGCTACTGGGCCTGGCGGCGGGCAGAAGTGTCGACGTAGTTCGTCGCGGTTGTTTTGCAGCATGGCCAGCAGCTCTTGGCGTTGTGGGTCGGTTAGGGTGTGGAAGTCAATGCCTTGGTAATGGAACTGGCCCAGCCGATCGGCCTGGTACTGGCGCAGGGTCGTCAGGTTGCTTTGCCAGGTGGCCTCGGTCCCTTCCATCAGCCGAGAGCCGGTGAAATGGGTGGTGCTGCTCACGAATTTCGGGATACCGGTGCCTGTAAAGCTTAGCCCTGCACCGGGCCATGTCAGTGGCAGGCCCTGAGAAAAAGCAAAAGGATCTTCTGTGCGGGCCGTGGGCAGGGTCAGCAGCCGTGGCCGTCGGTCAAAACCGCTCAACAGAAGATCTGCAGGGTTGTTTGTGTTGTAGGGAAGCTGGCCGAAGCTGCGTGGCAACAAATCAAACGGTTGGCCAATGGTGGGTTCGGTGCCAAAGCCCCGTTGCCGGGTGTCGCCAAACAGGCGAATTTGGCCCAGGGGGCTGTTTGGGTTGGTGTGGTTGCCCGGCAGGCGAGACAAGGTATGAAGGGTGTTCGGGTCGAGGGTCAGTAAGTCCTGGGTGCTGAATCGGCCCAGCAAGTCGGGATTTTCTTGAACCTGGTGAATCTGGGTGGGGTCGATAACCAGCTGACGCCGGGTGTTCAGGGTGGCCGGGTTAAACAGCCGCAGCAGCTGGTTGTTGTCCTGCACGGGTACAGGTACAGGTATGGGCCCATCCGGGTTGTCCGAGGGCGATGGGCCAAGCGGCCTGAAACGCAGCTGAGGGCCTACAATCACGAGATCCGACGGGCTGGGTTCGGCTATGTCGTCTTCTGTTGGCTGGCCGTGTCCGGGAAGCAGAAACGGGAAATCCCCATCCCGAAGCCTCAGAACGGGCTGGCTTTCGCCTTGCAGGGTGACCTGGGTTACCGGGGCGGTTTGGCTGACGGCCTGTTGCATGTGGGTTTCGAACAGCGCCATGTAGGGCAGCAGTGGGGCCATGGTCTGTATGTCGGCTTGGCTCAGGGTACTGTTTTGAGGTATGCGACCGGCTTTGAGGCCTTGAAAATAGAGATACAATTTTTCAGGCGTAATGCTGGTGGCGCGGCCCGAATGGAAGAGGTCTCGGAGCGGTGCCAAATTGTATTGCCGTTGGTTCTCGGCTTGCTGGCCCAGCTCCGATCGCGACCGGCTCAGGTCTTCCAGGCGTTCGGCGTGGAAGTTGGCCAGGTTTCTCATGGCGGTATACAGCAGCTGCTGTTCAATCAACTCGGTTTGGAGCAGCAAGGCCCGGCGCTGGTTGGCGTTCATTGCAGCGGTGTCGGATGATGTCGTCAGGCCCAGGCTTTGCTGCTGAAGCTGAAGGCGGGCTGTGGCTGCCCGGCGGTACAGCTCGACCTGCTGCGGTGTTAACACCATCTGGGTCGGAGCCAGATTGCTCATGGTCAGGCCGCCGACATACCAGTTTGGATCGCTCATCGAATGGGCGCTCAGGCCTGAAGTCCACAGATCAAAAGGCATGTCCGTCAGCCCGGACGAGGCTGTGGTTGTGGACAGCCGAAAATCCGGCAGTAAGCTGTACATATCCGGTGTGGCGGATGAAGGCAGGCGTGTGATGGGAATGACACGGAGGGACGGTTGCGTGTCGACAGGCGTGTCGGAGCCGGTGGTCGACGGCTGGGCAGGCAGCACAATGGGTAGGTTGTTACCATTGCCATCGGGTGGCGGCATGGTTGGCGGCCCGGCACTCATAAGTCTCTACGTATCCCCCTGTGATGATAAGCAATGACCGTGTTGGTTGGTCAAGAAGGGCCCGGCCATTTTTCAGGTCAATGGGTCGCGCTGCTCGCGTCAAGCGCTCAGGCCAATCAGTATGCTCAGTTATCCCGCATGCATGAAACCATCGGGGACCGATTTTTTGATACCTGTTTTTCTAAGATCGGTTTTTTGAGATTGGTGGGTTGGGGGGCGTGGGGGAGGCGGCTAGTCGGTATCGGGGACGAAGCGAATTTCCAGTCCGTCCTGCAGGGCCTGGTTAATAAGAATGGCTGCCTGGGGGTGGTTTGAAAAGGCCTTGGCCCCAATTTCCAGAATGGGCAAGCCGCCTTTCGGCAGGTTGTTTAGCAGGTTGATGTGGCCAATGAAGGGGCTGTTGCTTATGAATTCCGATAACGTGGTCAAGAGTTCCTGTGACAGCACCGGATGGGTTGAGGGATTACAAAACCCGCGTCGCGATTGCGTTTTTGCCCAGTTCGATGCGGACTTCATGGCGTTGCCCATTACGGCGGTGGTGTCGGGGGCTGCCGTGTTTCGCCATGTGGGCCGTTTGGGGTTTCGGCCCCGGGCCAGGCCACTGGCGTGGCTTGCCAGGGTTTGGGGGTGTTGAAAATCCGAGGGATTGCGCATCGGCTTGAATCCTTTTTGGGGTAAAGCCTCACAGGGGGCTAGGGTGGGTGGGGTGAACAGGGTTGGCTGGAGTGGGGGTGATAAATAGATATAGAGTGGGTGGTGATAAATAGATTAAGTGGGCCTAAAGGGGGTATCGGCCGGTTTGGCGGAAAATGATATAAAGCTTATATTAATTTCGGGTATTTAGGGGAGGTGCTGCCGCCCAGCGCTTTTTTTGAGGGCGGGGAGCACTGTTGCCGGTTTTACCGGTTTTTAAGGTTGGGGATTTGCCCTTGAGCCATGGCCAGGATTGCGGTATAGTACCGTTACATTTTTCTGACGACAATTTTGACGCTGAAAAGTGGAACCGGTGTAACGCCCGTCAACCCTTGCTAAACAGCCCGTAAAAAGGCGAACTGGCAAGCGGGGCCTGCACAGTACGTTCCACTTTTTTGTTGAAAAGCCCCCTGAATACGGGGTTCTGTGGTCGTCTTACCATCCCGTGGAGATTGCGTCCAGGCCATGGCCAAGGAAAAGAAACGGTATAAGCAGCTGACACTAAGCCCGCAACAGGTCCATGACCTGGAGCTTGAGGCGTTTGAGCTTGCCCAGCCCTTGCTGGCGAATCAATACAGCCTGATTGACACGGTCTTTGAGCAGGAAGGCGGCCAGTGGTACCTGCGTTACTTTATCGAACATCATCCTGGTTCGGCAGAAGCAGCTCAGGCCATTGGCTTGGAGGATTGCAAGCGCTACAGCCAGGCGGTTGGAGTGGTGCTTGACGAGCATGAAGCCATGTTTCCGCCCAAACTGTCTTATAACCTGGAAGTTAGTTCGCCCGGGCTGTTTCGCACGATGCGCAGTGAACGGGAACTGGATTTTTACCGGAACCGTCGTATCAGTGTGGCCGTGAAGGGGCAAGAGCCGCTTTATGGTGTGTTAATTGGATTTGATTCGGTTGAAAACCGCCTTGAAATAAAGCCCGAGACTGATCAGGCCAAGCCGATCCACATGGAATGGCATCCTAAAACGGTGGTGGTGAGCCTGGCGCCGGAAAACATTTTTAGTGTACTGGCTTGTGAATCAAATGAGGCCCATGTCTGTGCCGGGCCTGCCGATTTGTCGGCCACCACGATACCGTAACGCCCCCGATTTTTTGGCAGCGGATGGTCGCCTCTGGTTAAAAGGCCCTGTCCCCGTCCACGTTGTAAGTATTAAACCAAGGAGACCCCCAAGCCCATGATTAAACTAGGTGTTCAGCTTCAGGAAGCTGCCGAGCAGTTGGAACGTGAAAAAGGTATTCCCCGGATGGTGGTCATGGATTCGGTCAAGGAAGCCATGATGGCTGCCTATCGCCGTTATGCCAAGATTGTTGATCCCGAAGACAACCTGATTGTGCACTTGTACGAGGATCAGGGCGAGATTGGGGTCTTTAAGAACAAGAAGGTTGTCGAGGCGGTGAGTGATCCCGAAGAGGAAATCAGCCTGCACGACGCGATGGAAATCGATGCTTCAAGCGGTATTGGCGACGAGCTGGAAGTGGATATCACCCCCAACGACTTTGGCCGGATTGCTGCACAGACAGCCAAGCAGGTGCTGACCCAGCGGATTCGCGAAGCCGAGAAGAAGCTGGTATACAACGAGTTTGAAGAACGGAAGGACATGGTCAGTCCGGCCATTGTACAGCGCCTGGAAGGCCGGAACGTGGTGGTCAGCATCGGTCGGGTCGAGGCCATTATGCCGCCCCGCGAGCAGCTGCCCGGCGAATATTACCGGCCGGGTGCCAAAATCCGCGTGTATATTTCCGGTATTCGCGACAATGGCCGTGTGCCGCAGATTATTGTTTCGCAGGCCCACCCGGAAATGGTTCGTGAAGTTTTCGAGCTGGAAGTACCGGAAATCGAGGATGGCCTGGTTGAGCTGAAAACCATTGCCCGCGAGGCTGGGTACCGCACCAAGGTTGCCGTTCACTCCCCCTCCGACGAGGTGGACCCGCAAGGGGCGTGTATTGGGACACGGGGCAGCCGGATCCAGGCTATCGTTAACGAGTTGAAAAACGAAAAAATCGATATCATCCGCTGGTCTGATGAGCCGAAAACCTTTATTACCAATGCCCTGGCGCCGGCAAAAATCGTCAACGTTGAGATTATCCGTGAGGATGAACATGCGCGTGTGGCCCAGGTTACGGTGCCGGATGACCAGTTGAGTCTGGCCATTGGTCGTGATGGTCAGAACGTGCGTCTGGCCGCCAAGTTGACCGGCTGGAAGCTTGATATTAAAAGCGTTAGCCAGATTCACCAAATGATGGAAGAAGCCAACGAACCCCATGGCTACGGTGCCCCGGATGGCGACGATGCCGAGGCTCAGGCGGCGGCTGTTCAGCAGCAAGAGGAAGAAGCCCTCATTGAACAACTCGAAGAGCTCGATGAAGAGTTGTTGAGCGCTCATGACGAGCCTGCTGATGATCATGGTCAGGAAGACTCGGCTGATGAAACCGCCGAGGAAGCTCAACCATTGCCGGTTGAAGCCGTCGAGGACGAATCTCCAGCGGATGAGGCCGAAGAAGAGCCGTCTGCCGAACTGGCCGACGACGCTGAACCGGATGATGTCGTTGAAGAAGCCGAATCGGAAGAGGTTGAAGCCGATACCGAGGCTGATACCGATACCGAGGTTGACGCTGACGTGCCGCTCCTTGAAGAAGAGGAAGAAACGGTTTAGCGCATCGGTTCAAACAGGTGCGAACCTTATGGCAAAGCCCTCCCATGCCGGTCATCGGGAATACCAGCCGCGCCCAGTCGAGCGGCGCTGTTTGGTTTGCCGTACCCTGAAACCTCGCCAGCAGATGCTGCGTCTCCTTAAGCAGGCCAGGCCGGGTCAACCGGCAGCTTGTGCTGCCTCAGATCCCGCCCGACTCCATATCTGGTGGCCGGGACAGCCGCTGTTAAGTCGGCATCTTTATGGCCGTTCGTTCTATATCTGTTACACGCCACAATGCCTTGAGGCGGCTCAGAAAGGCAAACGGCTTGCCAAGGCGTTGAAAGCGACCATGGATGATGTTATGTTAGAAAGCCTGTCGTTCGCTTCGAAAGGATGCGTTTAGTGGTCACATCCAATAAAATCCGCGTCTATGAGCTGTCCAAGCAGCTTGATTTGTCCAACAAGGAGGTCATGGATCTGCTTCAGGACGAATTTGGGGTGACCGTTAAAAGCCATGCCAGTTCGATTGATGCCGACGTGGCCGAAAAGCTGGTTAAGCTCAAGCAGAACGGCCATGCGGCCACGCCAGCACCCCAGCCAGAGAAGGCCAAGGTGGCTGCCCAGGTGGCCTCAAAACCTGAAGCCAAACCCGAAGCGAAGCCTGAACCAAAGTCGGTTGCTGCTCAAGCGCCCCCGAAGCCCGCGGCCAAGCCTGAACCGAAACCGGAGCCAAAGCCGGTGGCGGCTCAAGCGGTCCCACAGCCCGCAGCCAAGCCGGAATCGAAACCGGAGTCAAGGCCTGAACCAAAGCCGGTGGCGGCTCAAGCGGCTCCACGGCCCGCAGCCAAGCCGGAACCAAAACCGGAGCCAAAACCTGAACTAAAGCAGGCAGCGGCCAAGGTTGCCCCCCCGGTTGTCGATGCGGCGTTGGAAGAGGAAGAGGACACTTCAGAGCCCATTAAAATCGAGAACCCTGTGACGGTGCGTGAGCTGGCCGTGCTGATAGGCAAGCGTGAGACCGAGTTGGTCAAGCACATGTTTATGAAGGGCGTGATGATTACGGTCAACGAAACGCTGCCTGTTGACGATGCCTTGACGCTGTCGCGGGAACTGGAAGTCAACGTCATCGGCCCCGATCGCGATGACAACCGCTATGAAGACGGGGCGCCCGAACTCCGTGTAACGGAGGCCAAGGGCAAGAACCTGTCGCCCCGTGCCCCGGTGGTGTCGATTATGGGCCACGTCGATCACGGCAAGACGTCGTTACTTGATGCCATTCGCCAGACGCGTCACAAAATTGTGGAAGGCGAAGCCGGTGGGATCACCCAAAGTATTGGTGCCTACACCGTCAACTGGGAAGGCCACGACATCGTGTTTCTCGATACGCCCGGTCACGAGGCATTTACGGCCATGCGTATGCGCGGCGCCCAGTCCACCGATATTGCCATTTTGGTGGTGGCGGCCGACGATGGCGTGATGCCCCAGACCAGGGAAGCCATTAACCACGCCCGGGCAGCCAATATTCCCATTATTGTGGCCGTCAACAAGATCGACAAGGAAGATGCCGACCCGGATCGGGTCTTGCTGCAACTGTCCGAGATGGGGCTTAATCCCGAAAAATGGGGCGGCGACACCCTGACAGTTGAGGTCAGTGCCATTAAACGCACGAACCTTGACGAGCTGCTGGAAACCATTAACCTGGTTGCCGAACTGCAGGAACTGAAAGCCGATACGACCCTGCCTGCCGAGGGTGTTGTGATTGAAGCCGAGCGTGACAAGGGCAAAGGCCCGGTTGCCACGGTGCTGGTGCAGTCGGGTACGTTGCGCATTGGCGACAATATTTTAATCGGGGCGGTCAGCGGCCGCGTCCGGGCGTTGATTGACGATCATGGCAACCGGGTGGACACAGCCGGTCCGAGCACCCCTGTTGAAGTGCTTGGGTTCAACGAAGTGCCTCATGCCGGTGATCTGTTCGAGGTGATTCCAGACGACAAGCAGTTCAAGCAGCGTGTGGCAGCCGAGCAGAACAAGGAGCGCGAGCAGCGCTTTGCCAAAAAAGCGGCCCCAGGGCTTATTTCCGAAAAAGAAAGCCAGGATTTCTACCTCATCCTCAAGGCCGACACGCAGGGATCGCTCGAAGCGGTGTCGAATGCCATTTTGCAATTGGCAACGGAAGAGGTGGCGGTTAACATTCTGCACGCCGGCACGGGTGATATTTCCGAATCCGATGTCATGCTCAGTTCGGCCAATGATGCCGTTATTATTGGCTTTAATGTCAAGGCCGAGCCGGGGGCTCACCGGATGATTGTGGACCAGAATATTCGCGTTAAATTGTACGACGTGATTTACCACATTACCGAAGACGCCGAAAAAATGATGCTCGGGCTGCTGGCACCGGAACAGGAAGAGGAGCTGACGGGCAAGGCCGAGGTGCGCCAATTGTTCAGTGTCGGCAAAAAAGTGATTGCCGGCTGCTACATTATTGAAGGCAAGGTGCACCGTAACGGGATTGCCAAGGTGGTTCGCGGCAAGCAGGAAATTTTTACCGGTAACCTCGATCAGCTCAAGCGCTTCAAGGATGACGTCAAGGAAGTCCAGCAGGGCTATGAGTGCGGTATTTCCTTTGACAAGTTCAACGAGCTTCAAGAGGGCGATATTATTGAGAACTATGTACTCAAGGAGATTCAGCGTACGTCGCTAACCTAAAAAGCCGCACAGCAACAAGTTTTTCCCGGCCCATTATTTTTTTCGTTGTTGTGATTGTTTATCCCTTCTCCCTTACATTTAGCCCGAGCCGCAGCGCTCGGCCAGCGAGAACCCCAAGCCACCCGCCTTATGAACAGCCGATTTGAATACAGCCGAAGCGATCGTGTTCGCAAGGCCTTGATGAAAGAGGTCAGCGATATCATTCGTACCCACATCAAAGAACCGGCCCTGACCGAGCACTTGGTGTCCGTGTTTGATGTGGAAGTAAGCCGCGACCTGCGGCATGCCAAAATTTTTGTCAGTGTGCTCGGCGAGGCTGACGATCAGAAAAACGTGATGGACATTTTAACGGAGTGGACACCGGCCGTACGCAGCGAAATTGGCAAGCGGGTACGGTTGCGCTATACGCCCGAAATCAAGTTTGTTCTCGACGATTCACTGGCCCGTGGTACGCGGGTGACGGAACTGCTCAACAAGATTTCGCGTGGCGAAGTCTAACAGGTTAGCGCCCCCTTGCTGGTTGCTTTTTGGTTTGTCGCCTTTTTTAGGTCGGCGCGGCTTTGTACGCGATACCTTTGTACCGGTGTGGTATCGGTTTTTCGTCCCTCTCCCCCCTCTCCGATTCTCTAACCGGCGATGACACGTTTTGAACATTTTTGTCCAAAAGCATCCGCGTAATTGATACGGTTTATTACAACCCCTTTCGCCAGAGCGTTGACGGCAGTACAATCGGATTCACGTTTTCTGTTTGACACCAACAAAACGGCCACGTTATCCATAATATAGAGGCAGGGGAGGCGATTCCATTGGCACAAGCCCAGCTCGAAAAAACACAGCATGTTGCAGACGCACCGGATCAGTCCACGATTCGGGTGCTCGATGAGGGGTTTGTGTCCCTGCTTGATTCATTAGGCTCCGATTTAACCATTGTCAACGCGGCGCGCGTTTCCTTCGGTAAACGCAAAACCGAACTGGACGACAAGGACGAGAAGCTGATTGCCTACCTGGCCAAGCACCAGCACTGGAGTCCCTTCCGTCACGTGCAGTTGCAGTTTCATTGCAAGGTGCCCGAATTTGTGGCCCGCCAGTGGTACAAGCATGTGGTGGGTATCGCCTACTCGGAAGGCGCATGTGTCGATCACGCCTGGAACGAAATCAGCCTGCGGTATGTCGATGCCTCTGATTTTCACTTCTATGTACCCGACGGCTTCCGCCAGCAGTCGGAAGACAACAAGCAGGCCTCCATGGAAACCACCGTGCCGGATGCCGACGGGGCTTTAAAACAGCGCTACGTGGACCACTGCAAAGCGGCTTTTGAATTATACGAAACGTTGGTGGGGCAAGGCGTTGCCAAAGAACAGGCTCGTGCCGTGCTGCCCTTGTCCATTTACACCGAGTTTTACTGGACGGCTTCCTTGCAGGCCATCACCAACTTTATCCAGCTTCGTAAGCACCCCGGTGCGCAATATGAAATCAGGCAGTTTGCCGATGCCATTGAAACCCTGACGCGGCAGATTGTCCCCGTGGCCTATAGGAGCCTGCTTGGTACGACACCCGCTGCCGCTCAATAAGCCCGTTTATAAAAAGAGCCCGGTGCGTGTGAACACAGACGCTTGTCGCGTTGTTCAAACATCCTCTCTCAGCGGGGATACGGGGCTCTTCAGGATTCCTTCTCAAAATTTAATAAACACCCAATAGCGGGGGGCCTCGCCTGTTTCCGGTCTAAACAACGGATTCAGGGTTAGAGTCCGTTGATTTGTAAACTTTTATGCAGTTTTGTGAAATTCCCCTTTTCAACTTGTAGGCATCAACGGTATAACATGCATGAACTCTAACTCTCTATCCTTTGTTGCCCTTTAGCATGCGTGCTAAAGGTTTTTTTTGTCTTTTTTCTGGAAAGCGTTGTATAGAGCGGGTTTTGCATGGTTTCTGTGGTGGGAATCTTGATAAAATTACCCTTGTAAAACCATCAATATTCAAATCACGTATCAGATCGTGATTCTCATACAGAAATAAAATTCTACAACTTGCGACAGTCGTCTAACCATATCGAGAACGGATAAGCCGTCAGACGAGAGCAGGCGGAGAAGGAAGATCGGTTGCGCGCTCGGCGCGCCGGTGTAGGGGGCTTTTTTAGCTGGCGTCGGCCGAGTCGGTTTTGGCGTCGGTTTTACCACCGGTTTTGGCAACCGCATCGATCTGCGCTTTAAGGGTGTCCTTCATGGTCTGCGGATCGGCCATCTGGAAGCTTTCGCCGTTTACAAACATGGTGGGCGTGCCGCTGACGCCCAGGTATTGTCCCAGCTTCAGGTCGTCCTGAATGGCTTTGGCGGGTTTCTGGGTGGTCACGCAGGTTTTAAACTGGTCCTTGTCCAGTTGGTTGGCTTGAACCAGCTGGATGACGGTTTGTTCGGCATTTTGGGGGGTGCCCAGTTGTTTTTGTGCATCGAAGAGCCCCTTGCTGAAGGCCTCAAACTTGCCTTGTTCGCGGGCGCATTCTGCCGAAATGGCGGCAAAGGACGCTTGCTGGTGCATGGGCAGTGGGTAGTGGGCCATCTCGACTTCCAGCTTGTCGCCGAAGTCGGTTTTCCAGTCTTCTACAATGGTGTGAATCTGTTCGCAGAAGGGGCATTGGTAGTCGGAGAACACCACCAGTTTGACCGCTTTGCCTTGGGAGGGGGACAGCTTACCCAGCAGCTTGCTGCCGTCGGTTTCCAGTTCCTTGAGCTTTTTGAAGGTCTCTTCGATTTTCGAGGGTTCCGTGTTGGCATCAATGGTGCCGGCCGTAATCAGCCGGTTCTGCTTGGCATTAATGACCACAAAATAGGAGGTGCCTTCCTTAAGCGGTGGGGCATTGAGCATGGCTTGCACAATCAGGGCGGCATTCGATCCGGCCTTGAGGGACTGCACGTTCAGGTTGTTTTTCTGAGCCTGGGCCATCAGGTTCTTGGCGGAATCCGGCATAAAAATAACCAGCCCATCCGAAGCGCTGGCGCTGCCGGACGAAGCGGCTTCATTACCACAGGCTGTCATGGCCGAGGCCGAGGCCAGTGTCAGGGTAAATGCGACGAACCAGACCAGCGGCTTGTGCAACCGGGGGCGCAGGGTACGTTTAAGCACGGGGAAAACAGCCATAAATGAAACCATCCTTCTCTAAAAAGCGCTCAACTGAAAGTAGGGTCATTATACGCCCGGCATAACCGTATTTCCAGTGATTTACCCGCCGGCACGCAACACGTCAAACCACCCCCTTGCCCTGCACAAATTCCTGTAAAAATTCCTGCACAGACAAGAAGGCGGTATAAAGCGTATTGGCCAAGCGTTTGGGGCTACAGGTGCTTGTAACCCAAGGTGGTGTTGGTTATTTCCTTGTAGGCTTTTTGGATTTTGCCTACATAGTAGTGGCCGTCCGAGTTGATGCCTTCGCGTTCAATGGCACCTTGGCCCTGGTAGTAGGCGGCCAGGGCTTTGGTGGTACTGCCGTCGAAACGATTAAGCAGATAGCGCAGGTACTTGGCGGCCCCGTACATGTTTTGGTGCGGGTCCCAGGGGTTGTTTACACCAAGCCATTGGGCGGTTTTCGGCTTAAGTTGGCCCAGGCCGATTGCACCGGTTCTTGAAACCGCCTGTGGCCGGAACGACGACTCGACGGCAATCAAGCTGGCCAACAAGTGCGGGTCCAGGTGAAACTGGCGGCTGACTTCGTGCAGCTCGGTGTTGATCTCGACCACTTCGTATTCGCTCAGGCGCGTGTTGTACGTGCGAATAGCCCGGTCGATGGTGGCCAGCGAGCCGGTCATCGGCATGCTGCTGAGGCTCGCAGGCATGCTCTCGGCGTTAGGTGGCATGGCAGGCGCGTAGCCTGAAGCCGTATGGTAGCTGGGGCCGTTTTGCTCGGGTACGTTGCGTCGGCGGGCCTGCTGGTCTTTTGCTGTACCGTTGTCCTGCCGAAGGATGCCGGGAATGAACGGCCGTGCCAATGACTGAGGGGCAAAGGAGAGCTTGGGCAGTCGGGGCGAATGCGAACCCAGTAGTCGCTCGCGCAGGCTTCGGTGCGGGCTTTCATCACCGCTGTCCTTGAACAGGAATAGGTAGTCATCGCCGGTCAGCTCGCTGGGTAGCGGCTCGTCGGATCGCGTGTCGAGCGTGCCGAGCCTTGGCGTATCCTCAATACCGGGGGCACCAAAACGCGTAGTGGCCGATGCGCTTACGGAGGCCGGTTCGAGATCCGGTAAAATCAAGGCCGACTTGTCGGTTGTGGTGGTATGGCTGTAGGGTACGGCCAGTCGGGTGGCGGTTGTATGCTGCACAGCGGGGGTTGGCTGGGCCAGTACATCGAGCAAGGAGTCTTCGGTGGCCACCGTGGCCATGGCCGGTAGCGGCAAGGTAGTTGTCAGCAGCACCAGAGCCGTTAGGCTGGCGGCGGTATGGGTAAAGAGGGATTTGGGCAACATAACGTTCATTAACATCCTAGGGTTGTTGGGGGCAATGGTGTTGGTATCGGGCTAGGCACGTCAAGCGAGGCTCCATCATCGGTTACTGCTTGAGTGCCGTTTTAAGCCGGGCCAGATCGGCGGGTGTATCAATGCCCACACCAACGGTATCGGCTTCGATGACCCTGATCTTTAATCCGAGTTCGAGGGCTCTAAGCTGCTCCAGGCTTTCTGTTTGCTCTAATGGTGAGGGTAAAGCATTTACAAAAGCCTGCAAGGCAGATTTTTTATAGCCGTAAAGCCCAATATGTCTGTAATAAGGGGTACTTTTACTTGCTTCTTGGTTTCTGCAGTAGGGAATCGGGGCACGTGAGAAGTACAATGCCAATCCGTTTTGGGACACCACCACCTTGACGACGTTCGGATCATCGAGTTCCCTTGGGTCGGTGATGGGGGTGGCCAGGGTCACCATATCATCGTCCCTATTATCGTCTTGCAGCGCGGCTACGAGGTCATCCAGATGGACGGGATCGACCATCGGCTCGTCGCCCTGTATGTTTACAATGATTTGGGCGTCGGGCAGTGCCTGAACCACTTCCCAAACCCGATCAGAACCGGAGGGATGGTCAGGCGAGGTCATCACGGCAGTGTAACCGGCGCGTTCAACGACGGCCTTTATTTCGTCGTGGTCGGTGGCGACAATAACCTGTTTAAGGCTGCTTGCCTGGCTGGCACGCTCGACAACCCACAAAATCATGGGCTTGCCGTCGATGGGGGCCAGGGGTTTGCCCGGGAAACGCGACGATGCGTAACGAGCCGGGATAACCCCGTAAACGCCTTCTGAACCAGGCGATTGGGTCATATAACTCTCTTTCTTTGGAATGATTGGTTTTTAAGCGGTCTATAGGGTTAAAACCATTTTAGGGGACCGTTTTTGCTAGTTGTATTCTGCAAAAGTGTTGAACTGGCCTAAACAGGGGTGACTTTATAAAATTAACAATACCCCAACCACCCCCCAGTTTACCGGATTATGGCCAGACGGGTAAGGGGGTAAAAACCCAGACATAGTGCGTGTTGTGTGGTTTGTTGGGTGGGCCGACGGATTGCCGGAAAAAAAGTGGGTAAACCCTACTGGGGAAGGCCTTGGGCAGGGCGCAATCTTTATGGTTTTTTTAGAAATTTGCTGTTAAAAACCCGTAGGCTCGGGTTTTCATGCCGATACGGGAAGTGAATCAGACCCAAACTAGACCCAGGCGTACAGCCGTCCTATCAACGGTCGTGCCTTTTTTCAGAAAGACAGTTTTTCAGGTGATGTTCTCTCGCAGCGCGTTTGGCAGACGTCTCGGTATGTGAACCGGAGACCTTGCTTCGCACTTCGTTTTACGGGATCGCCCAGGCAATGGCTGGGTAATGCCGGTGATTATCGATGGGTTTCGCTTCAGGATAGATGATGTGACTTTGGTATAGACAGGGAGTAATTAAGGTTATGGGTATTCGGCAATTTAGCGGCAGCCAGTCCTCCAGTAGTGCGTTTGCATTTGCGTCGTCTTCATCGTGGTCGAGCAGTTCGGGTGGCACCTCGCAGTGCAGCTCGGGCGGTATGGGGCAATCGCAGTTTGCCGCCTTCGGCATGATGACGGACGGCCAGAATACGGCGGCTTTCGGTGCCTTTGGCAGTGGCCAGGGCGTACATGGCTTTGGTGCACTGGGTGGCCATGGAAGCCAGGGTGGTCATGGTCACCACGGCTGCCAGGGTGGTCGAGGCCTGTTTGGCAAGGGTGGCCTAAAGGGCATGATGCGCCGGATGGGCAAATTTCTCGACAAGCTGATGGGCAACGGCGGATGCAAAGGTAACCAGGGTAGCCAGGGTAATCAAGGCAGTCAGGGCACTGGTGGCAATTCCTCGTGCAACGGTGGCCAGGGCCAAGGCGGCAATAAATGCGGCAACAAAATGAAACAGGCCCTTAAGCAGCTATTTAAGAGCCTCTTCGGAAAGAAGCAAGGCAAGAAATTATTCAACAAGCTTTTTGGCAACAACCAGAATGGTGACAAGAAGCCACCCAGTCTCGGTCGTGATGGCGACAGCTCGTTAAGCCTGGAGTTGAACCTGGCCAGCAAGTCCGCCTAGATCGTTGGTTGTCATGGGTAACCAATGGTTACCCCCTCGTTGGTGGGGCCTCGGTTGATCTGCCGTTGGTAAAACACTCGACGCCTTTAACCATGGGGGCCGGTTTACACAAGTTTATACAAATTTATATAGGTATGTCTCAAGCCCAGTTGTTTCGGAGCAGAATGGTGGTTTTTGCCACGGTTCTGCTTTTTTCTTGGCAGGGCAGGGCAGGTTGCAGGGTGTAGGGTGCAGGGGACCTCGGTTGGGGGTGGTTTAAGGTATAGTAGTGGCGTAAAGGCTAGCCAGACAGGGGAGCCCTCAATAGGATGACGTCGGGCAATCGGCCAGAAACGGCCGCTGATCTCAACATTGGTTCGCTGGTACCCACCGAGCAGGTGAACCCGGCTACTTTTGGCATTGACTTGCTGCCGACCCTTGAGGTGCTGCACTTGCTCAACGAGCAAGATACCCAGGTTCCTGTGGCGGTGGGTCGGGCTATCGACGCCATTGCCACGGTGACGGACGAGGTCATCAGGGCGTTCGAGGGCGGGCATCGGTTGTTTTACGTGGGGGCGGGTACCAGTGGGCGATTGGGGGTGCTCGATGCCTCGGAGTGCCCACCGACGTTTTCCGTACCGTCGGATTTGGTGCAGGGTATTATGGCTGGCGGGCCTTCGGCACTGACCCGTGCCGTTGAAAACGCCGAAGACGACGGTCCGGCCGGGTGCCAGGCGATAAAGGATTTTGGCGTCCAGTCGGGTGACGTGGTGGTGGGGCTGTCGGCCAGCGGTGGGGCTGCCTTTGTCATCGAGGCCATGAATGCGGCCCGGCAAGCCGGGTGTTTTACCGGGGCCATTACGTGTCATCCCACGGGCTTGCTGGCCCAAGTGGTGGATTGTGCCATTGTGGTGGACGTCGGCCCGGAGGCCTTGACGGGCTCTACCCGTCTGAAGGCCGGTACGGCCCAGAAACTGGTACTGAACATGATTACGACGGCGGCCATGATTGGCTGGGGCAAAACATATCGGAATTTGATGGTAGATGTGAACCCGACCAATGCCAAATTGCGCGATCGCGCCATCAGGCTTGTCAGTGCGCTGGGACGTTGTGAGGCGGGGCCGGCGGCCCGCTTCCTGGAGGCCGCCGACGGCCAGGTCAAGCCGGCCGTGGTAATGGCGCTTACAGGTCTATCGGCTGCCGAGGCGTGTCAGAAACTGGCTAGCCATGGGGGCCGGCTGCGTGCCACCCTCGACGAGGCTGATTGCCAAGCATCTTCTCAATAGCGACCGACTCAGGGTTGATTTGGGGAGGGGCGTGATGGGTGGGCCTGGCGTGCACATGAACCGGGCCAGAATTGGGCCAAAATCAGGCTCAGAAAAAAAGACGCTAGCAACAAACCCAAACAGTTTGTTTTTATAATTTAAAGGCTTTATTAGAGAAGCCGTGTCAGAGAGTTTCGCTATTTAGGTATTTTGTATGACGGTTCGTTCTGTTTCGACCACGTCGGCCACGACGTATAAACCGGTTTCCACGGCCAATACCCCGTCGGTGGCTTCAACCACTGCAGCGACCCCGGCTTTCCCCATGACCACGCCTGCACCGGCCCCCGCGCCCGTACCTGTACCGGCACCCGTACCCGTACCGGCGCCTGTATCGGTTACGGCATCGGTTACGGCGACCCCCTCCCCCGCGCCGGTTACCGCGACCCCG
>JAGQHJ010000045.1 GCA_020431915.1 Cyanobacteria bacterium HKST-UBA04
GTTAATCGAATCGAGGTTGGTATTAACGATAAGTGGCATGGCGATCTCTCTCTTTCCGTAGGTGCCAACCGGTTCATCCGTGAACCAGTACGAAGTAACGTAACCAAACCCCCCGTGGTACATACCCATACACATGCACACTAAACTGTTCCTTCAGCCTAGGTGGGTCGTGCCGGGGTACGGTTACACGAGGTTTATCTTGTGCCTGTAGCAGCAGTGATGTGTCTCTAGCGAGCGTCTCCCTATAACGACATCGCCGCGCTAATCTCTATAAAAATCGTTTTGTTGTGGAGTGACATCAGAGGTTTCCTATGTATCTGCAAAATGGGCGCATACTTTATTTGATGGAGGGATTTTGTAACCAAACCGTAATATCGGCCTGTTCAGTCACGTACGTTCGGGGCCTGTTTGTGCGGGGGGAAGAGGGTTTAAAATCGTTTCTGTGAGTGGGTTTTACGTGTCGTGTTTGGGGTGCTGGGGCCCGCAAAGACGGTCGGAATAGCACAAATTTTCCTATAGCTGTTTTTATAATATTAATAAATTATTAATCATCAATAACGAACTAAATAGGGTGTGTGCCAAGGGCTCCTTTCTCGCCTTTTTCTGCATCAGGCCAGAAGAGCAAACGACCAGGCATGGTCGGTGTTGATACGTCAGCGCCGATACGTCAACCGATACGTCCCCTGTGTTGCCCTCGTCGGCAGTCGATGGAAAAGCCTACGAACGGGCTTTGCGTGTGTGTCCCGTATTTTTTATGGAGTGTGTGTGTTTTATGTCTTTTACAACCCTGGCCCAGGTTGGCTATACCAATACGGCAACCATTAACGGCTTTAACCGCTACAAACCCGTCGTTAGCTATAAACCGTTTACTTACGGAGAGTCGACCCATCAGGGCGGCTATAACGTGGCTTCTATTATTGCCTTGATTAAGCAGTTGCTGGCATGCCGGCAGGTGGCACCGCCCGTGACTTATTCGGCACCCCCCGTGCCTGCCTACCAGCCTCCGGCACCGGTCTACGAACCCCCGCCGGCACCAGTCTATGAGCCTCCGGCCAAGGTTTACGAACAAGCGGCTCTGGTCGGGCGGTTTCGTAAACAAACCAACAACGTGAACCGTATCATCAGCGACTACAACAACCATGCCCAGCTCAAGGAGTTTGCCTATATAGCCGATGGCATGCATCGCGAGATACAGGAGCTCAAGGATATAGCCGTCGGTCAGGATTTGGCCAAGATTATGGTAACCGGTGGCGAAGGCAAGGCAGCCTCCTTTGCACTGATTACCAAGGATGGATCAGAGCAGGTCAGCCAGGCCGACCTGGAAAAATTTGGCACCATCCTTGATCCGACCACCGGTCAATATGTTCCGCTCAGCAAGGAATACCTGGCCGATCTGCTTGGCCGGAAGCTTTCCGACAAATATAAGTATGGCGGGGCCGACAATCCCCACGATGATATCGGCGGGATGTTGGGCCACTACTATGCCCTGTACCCCGAAGGCAGCATTTACTACAAATGCTATGACATCACGGCCCAAATCCAAAGTTGGACCCCCGTGATGCTGGATCTCGACGGCAACGGGTTCAACCTGACCTTTGATCAGAACACCGCCTTTGACCTCAATGGCGATGGCCAGGTCGATCAGGTTAGCTGGATGGCCCGTGGCAGCGGGGACGCCTTCCTGGCACTTGATCGAAACGGCAACGGCACGATTGATTCGGGCAAGGAGCTGTTTGGTGACCAGCATGGGGCAACCAACGGCTATGCCGAGCTGGCGAAGTTCGACGAGAATGGCGATGGCCTGATTAACAGTCAGGACAGCGTGTTTGGCAGCTTGAAAGCCTGGGTAGATACCAACGCCAACGGTATCTCTGAGGCGGGTGAGCTGAAATCGATGGCCGATATCGGGTTAAGCCAACTGAAGGTGGCGGCCAGCCAAAGCAACGAGATTTTAAACGGTAACCAAAAAATCCTGGAATCAACGGCGACGCTTAATGGTCAGCAGATTGAAACGGCTGACGTTTTACTCAACGCGCTGGCGGTCAATGCTTAACCGCATCGGTTTGACCAGAAGCTAATCCAGCGCATCATCACCCGCGGTAGTCCGCAAATAGGGTGTGGGACATAGCGATAGACAGGCCCGGTATCTACTAGACAGATGCCCGGGCCTGTTCTTTGTTGGAGGGGGGTTCTGGTAATCCCTGGTCGTTTGCGGTTAGATCAAACAAGCGAACCGTTGCCGGTTCCCTGTTATAGGTTAGATGAGGCTTTATCAACAGATGAATGTAATGTCCAAGCGGCTTGCCGTGTCGGCGTCCCTGATGGCGATGCTGGTGGCCGGTCAATCCGCCTTAACCTTGCCGGTTTTGGCCAAGGAAGTCACCGGTAAGGTGGTGGCGGTTTACCATGAGAAGGTTACCGTGGATAAGAAGGTATTGGATAAGGTGTCGGTTACCGTTCGCGATTGCGCCCAGGGGGGCCAGTACACAACGGTCCATTACCCGGCCGGTACCATCAGCGACGAAAACCACAACGGTGGCGTGTATAACCTGCTGAATATGGCCAACCGCCAAGCTGAGACCAAGAGCCAGTATATGAATAGCGTGGGGGGCCATGTGACCTTTACCACCAATGACGACCTGCTGGTTAGTAAAACCCGGTTCTGGGGCTACAACTGGGAATGTGGCCGGAACCTTGATGGCCCCGGTGGTGGTATGTCAGCCGCACCGCAGGGCGGTTCGACGCCGCCTGCCGCAGTTCAGCAGCCTGCCCCCGTTCAGCCTGCTGCTGCGCCTCCCCCGTCCAGCCCCTCCCCACGTCGTGGGTTAGGTCGGTTTGGTTTTTAAGTGCCCCTGTCATCAGATTTTGGAGACTGTTGATTTATGAAACATGCATGTATTGCTTGCCTGCTGAGCACCCTGGCCGCGTTGCTGGTGATGGCGGCTGGCCAACCCCTGCTGGCTTCGGCCGAAATTGTGGCCGGCAAGGTTGTTGCGGTTGAAATCGAACCGGACAGTGCCAGTGTAAACCATCAGGACAAGGTTAAGGTCTGGGTGGATTCGTGCAAGGCCCCCGGTACCCTTGAAGAAGTACATTACTGGCCTGCTCATGCCAGCGAGCTGACGGCATTGGGACACCTGTTCCGAGAAGACGTTAGTTCTGCCGTAACGCCCAACATGATTAAGCAGCAAATGCCTAATGGCTACGGCGTCTTCTGGACCGATGCCAACAAGCAGGTTACCCGCACGGGCTTGCTTGGAAACAAGATGGATTGCGGCACGGTCAGCGCCATCGTGGCCCAGTTCCAGTAACCGGCACACACACACACGCGCGCGCGTACACACGTGCGCGTGCACGTATGATCTGCTCGGTTAATAAAATTCCTCCGTTTGAACGACCCGCCCTTGCGCCAGACTGGCACAGGGGCGGGTGTGTTTCGGGGGGGCTTGTCTGCTTTTACCACCATATAGTGGTGTTGCCGCACCCTTCGAATCGGGTATGATGGGGGCGTTACCCTGTTTGTGTCCTGATGGGGAAGCTGACGCCCATGCTCGATATCCGTTTGATCCGCCAATCGCCTGACGAAGTGAACGCCGCCCTGGCTCGTCGTGGGGGCGGGTATTCCATAGACAGTATTCTGGCCATGGATGAAACCCGTCGCGAGTTGATGAAGCGCGAGGAGGCGTTGCGAAGCGAGCGCAATACCCTGAGCAAGGAAGTGGGCCGCCTCAAGCAGGCTGGCCAGGATACCGACGACCTGCAGGCCCGCACCAAGGCCCTGGCCGATGAGATTAAGGATCTGGAGCTCCAGAAAAAAGCCCTTGAGGATCAGCAGGACGAGCGGCTCAAGGATTTTCCGAACCTGCCCGATGCCAAGACGCCCGATGGTAAGGATGAAACCGACAACGTTCTGGTTCGACAGTGGGGCGACGAATTCAAGAACCGCTTTACGGACACCCCCAAGCCGCACTGGGAGATTGGTTCAGACCTGAACCTCATCGACTTCGAGCGGGGGGTTAAGCTGGCCCAGTCGCGTTTTTCCATTATGCGCGGCGCTGGCGCCCGTTTGGAGCGTGCCTTGATTAACTATATGCTCGACACCCACAGCCAGACCGGCTATGAGGAAATCGTACCTCCCTTCCTGGTGAATGCCGAAGCCATGACGGGAACCGGTCAGCTGCCCAAGTTTGAGTCGGATATGTTTGCCACGCGCGATGATGCGCTGTACCTGGTTCCTACGGCCGAGGTGCCTTTGACCAACATATACGGTGCTGAAATCATTGACTACGAAGCCATGCCCAAGTATTTCATGGCCTATACTCCGTGTTTTCGGCGCGAAGCCGGGGCCGCAGGCCGCGATACAAGGGGCCTGATTCGCCAGCACCAGTTTAACAAGGTGGAGCTCGTCAAGCTGGTGACCCCTGAAACCGCCGAAGCGGAGCACCTGGCGTTGACCCGCGATGCCGAAGCCATTTTGCAGGGCCTCGAGTTGCCCTACCGGGTTATGGAGCTGTGTACCGGCGACTTGGGGTACAATGCCGCCCGCTGTTTCGACCTGGAAGTGTGGTTGCCTTCGGCCGGCCTGTACCGCGAGATTTCCAGTTGCAGCCATTTTGGTGATTTTCAGGCCCGCCGGGCCTCGCTTAAATACCGCAGCCCGGAGACGGGCAAATCGGCTTACCTGCATACCATTAACGGGTCTGGCCTGGCAGTAGGTCGGACGGTGGCTGCCATCCTCGAAAACTACCAGACGGCCGACGGCACAATCAAGATTCCCCAGGTGCTGCAGCCCTACATGGGCGGACTCACCGAACTCAAGGAGACAGAACCCCATGGCCATGGGAAGCGAGCCGAAACCGCCAGCACTACAGGCGTCTGAAGCCCTTAATTCCGAGTTTTTCAAGGAAACAACCCAGCCAGCCGCTGCCGTGCCTAAACGGGGCCGTGTCAAACCCGAGTCGAAACAGATTGTCCCCGACAGCCAGCACGATGCGCCCGATGAGACGCTTGCCCCTGCGGTCACTTCGGTTACTGTGGCCGATGCGGTTGAGGCGGTTGAGACCGTTGGTGCCCTCAGGCAGGACGGGCCGGCTGCAGGATCCGGTTTTGATGCGCCCACCCTCGACATAGGGGCCCGGCCCAACGAGGTGGCATGTGCATTTTCCGGTGAGGCGGTGCACCAATACCAGGGGCATCCGGTGCCGACCACGGCACAAGCCATTGCGTTTGACATGTTTTTTCAGGCTGCCATGGCCCACCAGGTTTCCGACGTGCACTTCCGAATCGGCTATCCGCCGCTGGTGCGCAAGAACGGGGATTTATACCCCACCAACTATCCCGTTATGGATGTCGAGGCCATGGGGCGGCTCTCTGTGTGGTTAAACACCGATGCCAACCTGCGCCTGGCCATTAATCGCACGGATCTGGATTTTTCCAAACCGTTTGGCCAATGCCGGCTGCGTATCAACATGCTCTACGAGATGGGGCAGCAGGCCTTTGTCATTCGCCTCATCAAGGCCCATATCCCCCCGCTCGACTCGTTGGGCCTGCCCGACAGTGTGCGGTATCTAACCACCCTGCGGGCCGGTCTGGTGATTGTGGCCGGCAAGACTGGTAGTGGCAAGTCGACCACTTTGGCCTCGATGATTGAGGAAATCAACCAGCAGAAGGCCAAGCACATTATTACGCTTGAAGACCCGGTGGAATACGCCTTTACGTCCAAACGGGGCGTGGTTACCCAGCGTCAACTGGGGGCCGATACCCCCTCGTTTCCGGTGGGTATTCGTCAGGCCTTGCGCCAAGACCCCGATGTACTGCTGATTGGCGAAATTCGAGACCGTGATACGGCAGCCACGGCGATAAAAGCGGCTGAAATGGGGGTGTTGGTATTCAGTACCCTGCATACCAGCGAGGCCATTGCCACTTTCGATCGCTTGGTCCATTTCTTCGAGCCCCATGAACGGGATCACATCCAGCAACAACTGGCCAATTGCCTGCAAGGGATCATCTGCCAAAAACTGTACAAACACCCGGACGGCAAGCACCGTTCGGCCGTGGCCGAGATTTTGCTGGTGACGGCGGCGGTCCGCGACTACCTGCTGCAGAATGATCTGGTTGAGATTCAGCGGTTGCAGGAGGAGGGGCGTCATGCCGGGATGTTAAGCCTGAACGCCGCGCTGCTTAAGCTGATGCAGCAGAAGAAAATTACGGCCGAAGAGGCCCTGCGCGTGGCCAACCACCCGGACCAGATTGCCAACCGCCTGAAGGGGATTTACCAAGGGGCCAGTTATTAGGAGGCACGCGTGCGCGCATGCATTGGGGGTGTCGGCTGGCTTGCCTGCATTAGGGTATAATGAAGGACAGCCCCATGCTGTTGGATAGGGATGCCCTGTGATATGGACGATTGTCGCAGGCATAGAGAAACATAGACGGGTGGATCATCGTCTCAATCCTTTATAGTCCTTGTCATGTATTCGTTCTGTACCCGTTATACGCCTGCACGGGCATGGGTGGCCCCGATCGCGACCTGCTGGTTAAACCGCTTGAAGTGGATGCTGCCGGACAGCAACGTGGCCTTCTCAACACTTCAGCGCGTTCCTTTTGTTTACTGTATTGGTTACCCACACACAGGAGTTGTCTGACCCCCTTATGGTTTTGCTTCGTTTGCCCAACCTGCTGTTTGGTGGTTTTAGCCGTTGTGGATGCCCGGCCCTTGGCGGGCTGTTGGGTCGTCTGTGGGCGGTGGTTGTCATGGGTTGTATGGTCGCCTTACTGGGTGCTTCTGGCCTTGGCGACGGCTTGGCATTTGCGGCCAAGGACTTGGCCATCGGGGCCTTTCACTATGACCCGTCCCTGCACGTGGTTCAGGTTCAAACCGAGGGCCAGCAGCCTTTTTCTGGGCATTTTTCCTTTATTCGCTATAGCCACCCGTACCGCATGGTGCTGGAGTTGCCAGGGACGAAGCTGACGACGCTGACCCATTTTATTCCTATCAACCAGTACGGGATTCGCGATGTCCATTTGGTGCAACAGTACGGAAAAGCCCATCTGGCTGGCATGCCGGTGGTTAACCTGCCCAACGAGCCCGTCAATGAGCCGCGGGTACAGGTGGTGGTGGTGGCCGAAAATCCTGAAGCCTTGAATCACATTAAGCTGGGTAACGAGGGGGATCGCCTGACCATTCAGTTGCCGTCACTTCGGCCCGAGCCGTTGGCTCCTGCTCCGGCTCGGCGCAACGTGCCCGAGCGTAATGCCGAAGCCCGCCTGCCGGTTTCCCAGGCACTGATTAGTGCCGGGGACCCGCCGCCGGTTAACAAGCCGCTACCCACTGTTTCCAGCCCTCAGGATACGCACAGCAACCTGCAGAGTATCCTGGAGGCCAACCCCAACCTGTCGGTTATCGAGCGGGTGCAGTTTCAAAAAGGGGTGCTTACCCTGATGGCCGGTGAAAAAGGGGGAGAGCTGGCCTTGAAGAACCACTTTACCCTGGCTGACCCGAGCCGATTGGTTGTGGATGTCGAGAATGCAGTGCTGGCCAACAAGCAGCTGCTGCGCGATGTGGCCATTATGCAGGGTCCCATCAAGAACGTGCGGGTGGGGCAGTTCGACAACGAAACCGTCCGGGTGGTGATTGAAACCGACGAACCGGACAAGATTGCCCTGATACACCCCTACAAGCGCAAACACCAGTTGGCCTTCATCGGGGACCAAAGTTACGCGCTGAAACCCAACACCCTGAGCCAGGCCAGCGAGGGGGTTATTGACGACATTCAGTTGCTGCACCAGGGGAGCCAAAGCTATATAAAGGTGTTTACGTCAACCCCGATGGCCCACAAAATCAATCGCCTGCCGGACGGCCTGGAGGTTGAGCTGGCCAATGTCAAGCCCAAGGCCACCAGCGTACCCTACGATGCAGCCTTGTTCAGCAATATCAAGTCTATCGAGCTGATAGGCCCGCAGGAGGGTAATCAGCCCGGTGTGATCGGGCACAACAGCAAGTTGCGCATCCGCTTTAACCGGCTGCCGTATTCGATGGACAGTCACCTGAGCTTTGACGGCAAATACCTGGAAATTGCCATGGAAAGCGACGAACGCCAGACGGCCTATAACCTGCTCAAGCCGGATGGGTCAATGACGCCGGATGTGAGCGATTTTGAGCCCGTGGCCAATGTTAAGGGCAAGGGCTACACGGTGGTGGTTGATTCGGGCCACGGGGGCAAGGACAACGGGGCCATGCGTGACGGCATCAAGGAAAAGGACATGACCCTGCGCGTGGCCCACAAGGTTCGCAAGGCCCTGGAAGCCAAGGGCGTGAAGGTGTTTATGACCCGCAGCACCGACGAGTTCTTGCCGTTATCCACCATTACCAGTATTACCAACCGTATCAACCCCGATGCCTTCGTATCGGTGCATATCAATGCCAGTGTCAAACCCAGCCTCAATGGGATTGAAACGTACTATTATCATGGCCGCAGCCTACCGCTGGCCCAACTGGTGCATAAACGGATGATTGCCCGTGTCCCGGCTAAAAACAACGGGGTCCGCCAGGCCCGCTTTTATGTCATTAACCATACCCCGGTCCCGGCCATTCTGTGCGAGATAGGCTATATTTCCAATACCGAGGAGCGTAACGCCATGCTGACCGAGGCCCGGCAGAACCAGACAGCCGAAGCCATCAGCGAAGGGGTGGTGCAGTTCCTCAATACCAAGCGTAGTGCCAGCCTGCCTCCCCCCGTCGACAATACGCCCGAACCCCGCCCGGCCAGTATGGCCCTGGCCAGGGTGTCCGGTTTTTAACGGTTTCGAAAGGCGTCCCGGCACTATATAATAAGGTATTGTGTGTCTCTCGTCGGGGTATACCCACGTTTTTATGACTGAAACCGCAACCCTGCTTTGTTTTGACTCCGGTGTCGGCGGGCTTAACACGCTGGAGGCTCTTCTTCACGATTCGCCTTCTTCTTCGCTTTATTATGGTGCGGATACAGCCTGGGTTCCCTATGGTGACAAGCAGCCTTCCCTGCTTCGGGCCCGTATTGTTGACCTGATTACCCAGGCCGTGGTTCAATTCCCGATTCATGGGGTGGCGATTGCCTGCAATACGGCCATTTGTGCCCTGCTTTCCGGTGGCCAGCCACAAACCACGCCTGGCGAACCGGCCAAACTGGTTTTTGACGATATCCCGTTGCCCATCTACTCGGTGGTTCATGCCACGGTGGATGCCTTGGCTCAATGCCACAGCGCACAGCCGTTGGGCCGGGTTGGCGTGCTGGCCACCGCCCTGACCACCGCCAGTGGCGTGTATGCCCGGCTTATTGGCGAGCAGTTGGGGCCTGACGTGCAGGTTTTCGAGCAGGCCTGCCCGGATCTCGTTCCGTTGATAGAGGCAGGCCAACTGGGTGATCCAGCCCTGGAAACGGCCTTATACCAGTATATGGCGCCCCTGCTTGATGAAGGCATGGAAGCCCTGGTGCTGGGTTGTACCCACTACAGCCTGCTGGCCCCCCTGGCCAAGATGCACGGGTTAATGGTCGGCCAGCCCCTGACGGTGGTGGATTCGGCATGGGTTTTTGCTGGAATATTAAAAAAGTATATACATGATCTCACGGTGGCGGCCCATGAATCGGGGGAAGGGGAGGGCCGAATGATGCTTGTAACTGGGGATACAGGCCTTTTTAAGACCACCCTGGCTCAGTTGCCCCTACCCCATTGTTGGGAAATTCCCCTAAAGCATTGGCCTGTCTAGATTTTTAGACGTTCACCGGGCGTTGATATATCCAATATGTAAACAAACTGTAATAAAAAGATATATTTTGGCAATCTGACCCATCTAAATGTTTTTATTGGAATATAGAAAATTAGCGACAACCCAAATACAGGAGCATGGGTCTGATGCAAAGTCTTGGTATGAATAGTATTTCAATCAATAAACAGGATGCCAACCGGTTCTTGAATGACGTGGCCGACGGTATTCGCATTGTTGACGATAAGTATAATCTTGAAGGCACCAAAGACGGTAAAGTTACCCGCACCGAATTTGCCAATGCGCGGGCATTTACCACGGCCAAACTCGAGAACATCGATCGTCGTATCAGTATTGGTAACCAGATTAAAGCTTATGTTCAGAACTCGGCAGGTCTTAACCCCACCCTCAAGCTGCTGGTCGGCATGATTGTGGATCAGGTGATGGACCGTCTGCAGGAAGACAAAGACAAGTACTCCGGCTACGCGTCGATTGCCAGCCAGATTGCCAGCAACGATCTCTACTTTGCTGCCTCTGGCGACCTCAACGCCATCGACCTCGGTTCGACCGGTGATTTGGCCGCACTCGAACAGCGTTTCGGTCTGAATGATGACGGCAACATTGTGGCCTCCTCATCCGAAACCCTCGGGTTCTATGCCGATATCGCCACCAACCAAGGCGTTGACCTGGTTGACCTGCTCAACAGCAGCGACATTCGCCAGTTGATTAACGGTGATGATGATGCTGATGTTGACGGCAACGACGGCAACGGCGACGGCTTGACCCACACCGAGCTGAAGAGTTTGGTTCAGACGCTGCGCAACGACATTGCTTCCAGCGACGACGACACCGAAATTTCTGAGAAGACCGCGCTGGTTGCTCTGTTAACCCCCATTGCCGAAGACGTCAACGCCTTTATCAAGGTGGCGCGTACCAACGGTGGCCAACTGCGCATCTCTACCGAAGACATTATCCAAAGCTTCTCCAACGGTAGCAACATTACCGCTGGCGGTATCACCGGCGCCCTGGCCTCCATCAACGGTGCTTCGTACACCGAGGTGCGTGACAAGGTTCAAGAACTCTTGGATGACAACACCCTGCCGTACTCCTTCAGCAAGGCTGATATTACCAGCAAGCTGGTGGATGCTGATGGCAACTCGCTCCTGGTCAAGGAAGTGAACGCTCACGTGGCCGAATTCAAGGCCGTCCTCGACAGCCCCAACTTCTCGCAAGCTGTTAAGGATGCCGCTGCCGCTGACCTGGCCAATGCCATCAACGAATCGGTTCAGAAGTACGCTGCCCTGCAACTGCTGGCTGACTACTTCGATGCCATCGATGAGCTGACCACGCCCAGTGATCAGGATCCCAACGGCAGAATCACCATCAACAATATTATGAATGACGGTACTGGCAAGGTGAAGGTGGCCTAACCGCCCCCCCCCAACGCACCTCCCCCCATTCCAACACACAGTTATCAACGTGGTTGAACCGGGGTACCGCCAAGACACCCCAGTTCATCCTGGAACGGATTCCAAAGCTTTACAACTAAAGCCTAACGAACGAACCACATCAAACCCTATTGGCTCGGCTCCCGCCGAGCCTTTTTCTTTGGCAGGCAATCAACAGGGGTGTCTTACAGCAGCATATGGATGATGAAGGCCCAGGAAATGCCGAACAGGGCGCCGACGAACACCTCGAAAGGGGTGTGGCCCAGCAGTTCGCGTAGCCGTTCGGGCAGCTGCTCGGGGTGATTGCTGTACACGCTTTCGCTGATCCGGTTCAGCACCGAGGCCATGCGCCCAGCCGCCTGTCGGAGGCCCGCTGCGTCATACATCACCACCAGGGCAAAACTCAGGGCAATGGCATAGCTGACCGAACTGAACCCGTCAATGAGGCCGACGGAGGTGGCCATGGCCGATACCGTCGAGCTGTGGCTGCTGGGCATGCCCCCGGTTTGAACCAGCCGCCGGAAATTGAGGCCACGCTCTTTGATCAGGGCCATAATAAACTTGTAGCCTTGGGCCAGGATCATGCTACTGAGTGACGCGGCCATCACTTCCAGGCCGGAATTGGCCCAAGTAGCGGTCAAATACCCCATACCGGCAGCAGGGCTCATCAGGGATTGGTACTCCTAGGGGTAGGGTTGCCACAAGAATGTACGGTCAGGACGGTTGGTTGTGCTGGCTGAGCCATGGGTGGACCTTGGTTACTCGCTTCTCAATCGATTCAACGGGTTTTAGCCTGTTTTGGGCCGGGACCTATCGGGGTGCGCGCGGGCGCGTGCGCGGGCGTGTGTTGGTTAATGTCGGCGCGACTCGACAAACCCCAACAAGTACTGTAGCGGTTCCACGGGCATTTCACAAGGCAATGTGTCCAACAATGCGCGTCCTTCCTGTAACTGGGCCTGCAAGTGGTCACTGGCTTCTGCCAGACCGAAGACCGACACGAATGTCAGCTTGCCGCTGGCCCGGTCCTTACCGGTGGTTTTACCCAGGGTGCCCGTTTCAGACTGCTCGTCGAGCAGATCGTCCTTTATTTGGAACGCCAGGCCCAATGTTTGCCCGAACCGACCCAGGGTATCGATCACGGTTTCGGGCTGGCCAGCTAGGATAGGACCGGCTTGGCAGGCAAACTGGAAGAGGGCACCGGTTTTACCGCGATGAATGCTTTCCAGCGCCGCCCGGCGCGCTTCAAAAGAGGCTTGAGTTAAGGCTGTGGGCGGGTCGTTTTCGGCTTCAATGTCCAGGGCCTGGCCGGTTACCAGCCCACCCATACTGGCGGCCCAGCCCAGGCGCTGAACCAGTTGCAGTACCCGATCGGCCGGATGCTGCGGCTGGCGGGCCAGACGTTCAAAGGCCAGGGCCAGCAAGGCATCGCCGGCCAACAGGGCGGTGGTTTCGCCAAATACCTTGTGGACGGTCGGTTTTCCCCGCCGCAGATCGTCGTTGTCCATGCAGGGCAAATCGTCATGAATCAGGCTGTAGCAATGAAGCAGCTCCAGGGCACAGGCGCTGTCAAGCAGGGCCTCAATCGACAGGCCGCATGCTACTCCGCTTTGTATCAATAGAACTGGTCTCAGGCGCTTTCCGCCATTTAGTACCCCGTGCTGCATCGCTTGCCATAGGGTTTTTGGTTCGCTGGTGGCTTCGAGCCACTGGCCCAGGCGGGTATCGATGGCCTCAATCAGGTCAGCGAAGCGGCTTTGGTACGATTCAACGGCCTGGCCAGGTTCAGACAACGGAGGGGGTAGGGCAGCAGTGGGGGTAATCGGCGATGGCATCGGGTTAATCCAAATCGTCTTGCATGCGGGGGTCGAATTCATCCAGGGTCATGGTGGACAGCTGCTGGCGTTCTTTCCGGCGTGACGCTGCCCGCTGCTTGGTTTTCAATTTCAGGATGCGCAGATCCTGATCCTTGCCCTTGCCGCCATGCAGGGTTTTGTAGGTGGCTTCTTCGGTATTGCCTTGTGCGGCAAGCGTGTCTTGGGCGGCATGGGCTTCGGCCAAAAAGGTATGGTAACTGGCCAGCCGCGCCGTATCAAGCTGATCGGCGTTGGCCAGTACGGCACAGTAGGCCTCGTCCTCCACAGCGGTGGTTTGGTGGGGCTCGTGCAGGCAGTTGTTGTAGCGGCACGCCGGTCGCCATGCGGCAAACTCCGGGAAGCTGGCTTCCAGCTGCTGGGGGGTAACCTGGTCGAACTTCAGGTAACTGAAGCCCGGCGAGTCGACAATGGTGCTGTGTAACGGGGTTTTTTCCGCTTCGTTTGCCTGCTCGGTTGCCTGTTTGATCAAGGGCAACAACGTGACGGATCGGGTGGTGTGGCGGCCCCGCTGCTGCTTGCTTGAAACCGCTTTGACATCCAACTCGGCCTGGGGCATCAAGGCGTTAATCAGGCTGCTTTTGCCCACGCCACTGGCCCCGGCCAGCACGGTTGAGGTGTCTCCTAGCTGCTGTCTGAGGGTGGCAATACTGTGGGGCTGGAAAATACTGCTCAGTACTACGGCAATGCCCAAGGCTTCATAGCGGGCCTTGATGCTTTCGAGGGTTTGCAGGGCTTCGGGGTCCAGCAGATCGACCTTGTTAAAACAAATCAGCGGTGTCAGGCCCGCCAGGGTGACGTGAGTCAGGTAGCGGTCCAGCTGCTGGGGGTCGAGATCCGGTTGGCGGGTGGCACAGACCACCAGCACCTGCTTGACGTTAGCCACTTTGGGCCGACTCAGCTGGCTTTGGCGTGTATCGACGGCCACAATCCGCGCAGTCCGGTTTACATGGTCCAGGCGATCCAGGCTAACCCGGTCTCCTACCAGTACATCCACCCCTTCTTTTTTTAAAAGCCCCTTGACACTGCACTGGACCAACACCCCGTTTAACCCCTTGAAAATGGTCTGTACCGGGTCTTGTGAGGTCTGGCGTGCCGTTGTGCAAGGGGTGCCAGCCGCTTGCAGCGATCCGGGGGGCTCGGTTATAAAGACGTCGTACACATTGGACTGGTAACGGATGACCAGCCCCCACCGTGTGCCGTCAGCAGCGTCTGCTCCTGGCGGCGGTTCAGGCAAGGGGGGCATAAGCCTCTTCCTGTGCCTTCTTTTGGTTTATATGGTTGGTTGGCGATTGCCCCGCCGGCGGCATAACCGCTTCAGTTCCGGTGCTGTCCGACACGGTGGTCACGTGCTTGTTGAGGCATGTAATCGTCTGGTCAAACTCGTCGAGCCCCATGCGGTGGGGCAGGTCCAGGTTGTAGGTCAGGGCATGGGTCAGGTAGTGGTGCAGGCGCGCCTGCTGCTGTTGCTGCTGCTGCTGCTCAGTGTCGGGTGAACCGTCGGTTTGGTACCGGGTCAAAAGGCTGTCGACCAGGGCTTGCTGATAAACCTTGTCGCTCTGGAAGTGGTATTTTTTGTGCCGGAGAAGGCCGCATAGCCGGTTAAGCCGGGCTCGGTTGCCTTTCGGGTCTTGGGCCAGCCAGTCGTTGCGAACCGCCCATACCCCAAATACAAACGGCGAGGCCTTGGTTTCGTGCCATGCCTGGGCCAGGTCAATTACCTTGTAGCCGGGGTGCTGCCAGCCATCGAGCATCAGGGCTTCGTCGCCAATAGCCAGTACGGCGGCTCCGGTTTCGGTGGCCTGCGTCAGGGTCATCCGGGCCAGGCCTCGCTGGTAGACCTGCAGTTGGTATGGAATCGGCCACTGGTGTTCGGGTTGTTCAAGAATGTACCGGGCCAGCAGAACCGATGTTTCCGAGGTGTCGGGGATAAACAGGGTGGCCGGATGCTTGGTGGTGGGTGTCGTGATGGCCTGGCGGTCTGTGGGCAAAAACAGCAGCACGCTTTTTACGGGCCGTTGGGCGCTGATGCTTAAGCCGTCAATCAGGGTCAGCTCGTGACGATGGGCCAGGTAGCATGCGCTGGAAATAGCCGACACGTCGAGCCGGCCCTCGCACAGCCATTGGTTGAGCTGTTTGGGGCTGGCACGAACCACTTGTGCCTCGGCAAACTCGGCTTCTTCCTGGCTGAGCTTGAAGGGCAGGGCGTTTATAAAATCGATTTCACCTAAACGAATCATGGCGGACCATAGATAGGGGTCGGGCTGCTGAAGAGGGGGGAAGGGGGGAGAGAGAGAGAGAGAGAGGAAGTGCCCCGTTTTGGGGATAGCCGCTTTGGGGACGCTCGCTTTGGAGACACGGGCGACCTGGGCTGCCTGTGCCTGAACAAAGTAGATGTCTTGATTATAGTGGAAACCCCCTGCCAGGCTTAGCTTAGATTGAGCCATGTTAAGCAGGCGCGCGTTTTCCTAGTAAATGTGGCGCGGTGAATAGTCGGGATGGCGCTCGACGGGGATCTTGCCGGCGGTTTTGATGGTGTGGGCCAGTTCGGCCTTGGTGACATATTGGGCCGTGTCGGTGCCGGCCATGTGCGAGATTTTTTCCTGGATGACGGTGCCGTCCAGGTCATTCACCCCAAAAGAGAGGCTGATCTGCGCCATTTTTAGCCCATGTTGAATCCAGTAGCCCTTGATGTGATCAATGTTGTCGAGTAATAATCGGCTTAGGGCAAAGGTTTTCAGGTTTTCAACGCCGGTCAGGGCGTTGCTGGCATCAACCGCCGTGTTGTCATACCAGCAGTTGAGCGGAATAAAGGTCGTAAAGCCTTCGGTTTTATCCTGCTGCTCGCGTACCAGCAGCAGGTGGTCGACGCGTTCCTGCCAGGTTTCGCCCAGTCCGCAGAGCATGGTGGCTGTGCTTTTTAGCCCCATTTGGTGGGCCTTGCCGTGAATGGCCAGCCATTGCTCGTGGGAAATCTTGTCGGGGTAAAGCATGCGATGGATTCGCTCGGAAAAGACCTCGGCGCCCCCGCCCGGCATCGAGCGATGCCCGTGCTGGCGAAGGGTGGTCAGCACGTCTTCGTGGCTCAGGCCGTCGAGGTTTGCAATATAGTCGATTTCGGCGGCGGTCAGACCCTTAATGTGGACGTGGGGAAAGTGCTGGCTGAGCTTGTCGAACAAGGCGACATAGTAAGCCAGGTTCAAATCCGGCGTCATGCCGCTGACGATATGGAATTCGGCCAGATCGGCCAAGCCGGGGTACTGGGCGACCTGATCCACAATTTGGTCAACGGTCAGGAAATAGGCCTCCTTGGCCTTGGGAGAGCGCCGGCTGAAGGCGCAGAAACGGCACGTGCCTTCGCAGACATTGGTGATGTTGATGTGGTAGTTGTGAATCCAGTAGACGTAATCGACGGTGGCTGCCTCAAATTTGAGTTTTCGTGCTGCGTCGGCCAAAGTGCCGATGGCCAGCAGGTCATTAGATTCGGCCAGACGCATGCCGTCTTGCTGTGTTAAACGCTCGCCCTGGACCACTTTTTCGGCAATATCGCCCAGCGGGTGGTGCCCGGACAGGAGGGGGTCCAGTTGTTCGACGGCACGGTGATGGTGCAGATCGGGAAGGGGGGCAGTGGGGGCAGACATAATCAACTCACTTGTTTTTCCATCGGCCATCAGGAAATGGGGAATAGAGTATACGTTTTATAGCTTAATGCCCTCAGCCAGCCGTTGAGGGTGCCCCTTCAGGGTAAATGCTTTGTTACCCGTCAAACATAAGATTCCTCAATCTGTTCGACGCGGCCTGGCCAAGTTTAACTGAAAACCAAACCCGAAAGCGATGATGAGGGGCTATTTTTTCAGAATAGAAGAAATTTAGACTATTTCCGAATATATTGCCAAGCTCTCGGGGGTAATTTTTGCTAAAGTCAATGTACGCCCCATCTTTGCCGGTCTCGTCTTTATTTTTACGTATTGTATATATTGGATTGATCGTCTCGATTAGTGAGGAGTGTTGGTGAAAAAACCTGGGTTTAACCAAACGGTCTATCGGATTATCAAGCTGATGCAGTGGATGTCTTGCCAGCCGTTAAGCCAGGAGCAAATCAACGAGTGCTTCCTGGCGGATCCGATGATACAGCGGTCCGTGTCGCAAGACACCATTGGCTTGTACATGAACACGCTACGGGCCGTGGGATGCCAGGTGGAGCGGCCAAAACCCAGCAACAACTATTGCTATACCCTGTCCTATCACCCCTTTAGTTACTGTTTGGACGAAGAAACCCTTCAGTTCCTGTTTCAGCTGGTCCAGTATGTCGACGACACGATGGGTTGCCGCGACATGCTGCACCGGCAGCAATTTGTATGGCGGGTTATCGAGGGGTCGGCCAACACGAACCGAAAGGCCCTCAAGCAGCAGTTTCTCGATCGGCTGCGTATCCGAAACCTCGATCAGCTTCAAACCACTGTGGCCGAGCTTGAGTCGCACTGCCATTTGCCCTGTGTGCTTGAAGTGGCCTACCAGTCTCCCAATAAAAGCCGGGTGGTTCGGTACGTGTTGCCCGAGAAGCTGATGTGCTGGAATGACACGATATACCTGAAATGCTATATGCTCGACTATGATGGTTGCGTAATGCTGCGCGTGGATCGCATTGACGAGGTACGGGTTGTGGATCATGCCCAGGCGCAGCAGATGTTGGCCGAGTTGTGCCAGAAGCAGTCCCAGCAGGAGGAGGTATGGGTTCGGTTCATCAACTGTTATGCAAGCGATTTGAACATGCTCGACTACCTGGACGTGGCCGATGTCACCGTCGATCCGACCGATGAGGCGCACTGCCTGGTGAAGTTTTGCACCAGTAACCTGTTTTTCCTGAAGCAAGCCCTGCTTGAGTCCGGGTACCGGTTTCAGGTGATTTACCCTGACGGGTTTCGCCAGGAGATGCGAACATTTTTAGTGGAAACCCAGGCGAGGTATGCCGGTTAATGAGCCCCACGTCCTTGCCAGGATTTAACAGCCAGCCGGCCCAGCAGGCCCTGTACGACTCGGGGAACTTCTCCGGCAAGATCCACATCAGTGCCTTCCGTATCCTGTTCTTGCTCAAGCTGCTTTGCCAGTCCAGCCGGGTCAGTATCATTGACATTAACAATCACCTGAACAACCATCCGCTGATTGGTCGGACGTTTGTGGCCGAAACCCTAC
>JAGQHJ010000046.1 GCA_020431915.1 Cyanobacteria bacterium HKST-UBA04
CAAGCCTACGGCTGGAACACCAGCGGCTACGACATGCCCATGAGCAACTTGCAGCAGTACCTCTATAACCTGCTGGCCTGGTACAGCCAACCGCCATCGCTGCTGACCCAGTATGACACGTCGCCGAAAACCGCCAAGCTGCCCAACTGCCTGGACATCGACTACGCCACGGACGGGTGCCGAATCCCCACGCTGGGCCTGCCTTTAGCAAACGTCCAGTCAAATGGCCTGTCCATTGCCAACCTGTTTACCAACCTCGCCAGCCGACCCGAGCTGGCCGAGCTGCTTACCCCCCTTAAGCAGCACCCGCAACTACTGGCCAATGTCAGTGACAACCCCGCCGACTGGGCCCTGGAAACCCAACTGATGGTGGCCAACCCCAACCTGGTGGTCAAGTCGGCCGTCAAGAAAAAACTCTTCGTCATGGACACCGCCCACGGCATTGGTGGGGTGTTGGCCAACGAGGGCGGCGACGAGCTGTTTGAAACCGCCGCACTGCATGCGTTACACCACGTGGGGCTGATTAACGACGTGCAACTGGCGCAGATCGTGGCCTATAACCCGGCCAAATACGCCCTGGAAACGGATAATGTGGAGCTGGATTTCGACTGGTCACGGCTTCAGTTACACGGCACTGTGGCGGCCACACGCTAGCCAATCATCAACAGCAGTTCGCGCAGCAACTTGGCTACCGTCACCGCCGACATCCCGGAATGGTCGTAATGGGGCGAGAGTTCCACCACATCAAAGCCAACAATATTGGCGGTTTTTAGCGGCGACACCCAGTTGAGCAGCTCGGTCAACGTAAAGCCTTCGGGCTCGGGGGTGCCCGTGCCCGGCAAGAAACTGGGGTCGATGATGTCCACGTCGATGGTCAGGTAAATAGGGGTGTTGGTTTTAAGCCACGGCAACAGGCGGCTATGAAACTGCTCGAAGGACGCCATCAGGGTCTTGTTTTCCTTCATCCAGGCAAATTCGTCGCGCGTACCGGAACGGATACCCACCTGCAACAGGGCCTCGGGCCCCAGCAACTCGACGACCCGGCGCATCACGCAGGCATGGCTCAGGCCGGTATCCAGGTAGCTGTCACGCAAATCGGCGTGGGCGTCAAACTGAACCACCTTCAAATCCGGGTACTGCTCAAACGCCGCCTTAATCAAGGGGTAGCTCACCAGATGTTCGCCACCAATACCCACCAGCTTTTTGCCTTCGGCCAACACCGAGGCGGCTGCGGTTTCAATCTGTTCAAGCGCCTTGGCCGCATCACCAATGGCCAAATCCAGGTCGCCCATGTCGGCAAAGTTCAGGTCTTCCAAGTCACGATCCTGCCTCGGCGAGTAGGTTTCCACGCCTTGCGAGGCCGCCCGAACCGCTGCCGGACCAAACCGCGTACCGGGCCTGAACGAGCAGGTCCCGTCGAAGGGAAACCCCAACATCACCCAGTCGGCTTTGGCCGGATCCGTGTCGGCTGCCAAAAAGCCTGGTGAAATAACAGGGGTCAGGGATTGAAGCGTCGGTGTGGTCATAGGGAAGAGAAAGTTACACAGAGGGGCCAAAACGCCGAAGGGCGTGTGTGACGTGTCGAGGTTAACCGCTAACCACTGAAGGTTGCTCTACCTGTTGTACCACAAAATTCGGCATCACAAAGGCCGCCCGGTGCAGGTCGGGGTTATAGTACCGACACAACGGCGTTATAGCGGCAGCCCGGCCCTGGTTGGCCTCGGGCAAAACGGGCTGTGGGGTTTTGGCACAAAAAGCCCACGTCCAGCACCCGCTGGGGTAGGTGGGAACAAATCCCAGGTACGGCTGGGCTTGGGCAAAGCACCGTCCCAGCATCGGGTAAACCCGCTCAATCACGTCGCGGTTATACCAGGGGCTCTCGGTCTGGGCCACCAGCAGTCCCCCCGCGTTCAATGCCTTTTGGGCCACGTTGGTATAGAAGGTCTCGCTAAACAACTCCTCGCCAGGGCCCATCGGTTCGCTGGAATCGACGATCACCACATCAAACCCCTGGGCTTCGTCGGCCACGTAAGCCACACCGTCGCCTACCCGAACCGTCAGGCGGCGGTCACCTTCGACCAGGGCGCAGGCAATACCCGGCAGGTGCTGCTTGCATGCCTCGATAACCATGGCATCGATTTCGCACAAAACCACTTCCTGCACGCCGGGGTGCTTCAGCACCTCGCGCACCGTACCGCCATCGCCACCGCCAATCACCAGCACGCGCTTCGGATCCCGGTGAGCCAGCAGGGGCACATGGGCAATCATTTCGTGGTAAACCCACTCATCGCGCTGGGTGGTTTGAACCAGCCCGTCCAGCAGCAGCATACGGCCCCAGGTGGGGGTATCCACCACCTCGACCTTCTGAAAGTCGGATTGTCCCTCGAACAACCGGGCGGCAAGCGGAAACGACAGCCGGTAGCTGCCTTCAACCGTTTCGCTGACCCACCCCTGAGTGGTCATTAATGAACCAAAACACCCGCAGCAGCAGCGGTCACAGGCGGAACACTAATGGGGGTATTGAAGTCGGTGGTTGGATCGGTAAAGCTTCGGGTCGGATCGGCCTCGGTGCGGGGGAACTCGCGGCCCCGCTCGACACAATGCACTTCGGGATGGGTCACGCCAAAGGCACGGATCACCCGTTCCATGACGTATTCCACATCAAAGGGCTTGCAGCTGAACAGATCAAAGAAGAAATAGTCTTTCTGCGTAAAGGAGTGGAACGTCAGGTGGCTTTCGGCAATGATGACCGACCCGGTCACGCCCTGATCCTCCGGCACCAGCCCGCAGTAGGGAAACACATAGGGCTGGGTAATCTTGGTCATCCCGATTTCCACGGGCAGATCGTGCAAAAACTGCCAAATGTAGCCCACATCGCTGCACTTGGCCAGATCCACCCCTCGGCAGTCCATCATCAGGTGGGGGCCAAAACCGGTTTTGTGGGACGGGGTTGCCTGGGCCGTTGCCATCATCAGATCAACTCCTCCAGCCGCTCGGCCTGGGCCTTGGTAACCGGCGACTGCATGACAGCGGCAGCAGCGGCATCGTCACGGTGCTCATCGCCAATGGCAAAGGGGGCCTTCATCAGCTTGCCGTCGTCCTGGTGCAGCAGGCCGCGCTTCAGCTCAGAGTAGAAGGCGGTCTTGGCACCAAAGGTGGCCTTTAGATGATCATAGGCCAGCAACGGGTCAACCGTGTCGCCGCAGGTAAACAGATCCACGGCCGCATAGCCGTATTCAGGCCATGTATGGATGGCCAGGTGGCTTTCGGCAATGACAACCACACCACTAACCCCCCAGGGACTAAAGTGGTGAAAGACCTTCTCTACGATTGTTGCCCCGCTTTTAATGGCGGCATCACACATACCGCCCTCAATCAAGTCGGCGTTATTCAGGATGTTCGGGTCGCAATCATAGAACTCGGCTAAGAGATGCCGACCCAGCATGGTGGTCACGGGAAGGTTTTTCAGGAAAGGATGGGGTAGGGGGGACATCACAGGCTGGCCCATGGTGGCCGCCTCGATGACAGGTGGGATCTGAGTCATTTACGTCATACAAGCCTCTAGAACAAAAACACTAACTATGTAATAGAAATCGTCTGGTGCGATTTTACAGAGCCATCATTGTACCGCAAGATCACGGTTTGCCAAGAGGCCGACGCAACCCACCGTTACGATCGTCCGTACGGGCTTTGCTTAGGCCCAATCCCACGTGGTGGGGCCGTCTTTTTGATCCTTCAGCTGGATGCCGATGGCCCCCAGCCCGTCGCGAATCTGGTCGCTAACGGCCCAGTTTTTGCTGGCCCGAGCTTCGGCGCGGACGGCAATAATGGCCTGCAACAGGCTATCCGCCGAGCCGCCCCCCTGCCCCGCCACATGGTCGCCCGGCGATACCTCACCCAACAGGGCCTCCAGAGCCGCTTGATGGGCCTCGAGGTTGCCCCCCGCTCCGACGGGTGGGGTCACAAAGTCGAAACCCAACACGCTTGAAAAGTACAGGAAGGCCGAAAAACAAAGCTTTTTATACTGCGGATCGTTCTCCTTGGTAAAGCCATGAAACAGCTCGTTCAAGTCAGCCAGGGCTTCGGGGGTATTGAGGTCGTTGCTCATCTTTTCATCAAACCGACCCTTTAGCTCGTCATACAGCACCTCAAGCGTTTGGTCTGCCTGATCGAACAACGCACTAAAGTTCTTGTCTCGCCAAAACGCGGTTGCCCGTTGCGCAAAGGCCGCCATTGTCCCGAAGGCCTGCGCATCGTTATCGGCCTCATACATGGTATGTATGAGGCCGTGGCGTTTTTTGACCCAGTTCTGGGCACTGTCCAGGGCCGCCTCGTTAAAGTCGACGGGGCTGCGGTACTTGTTGGTAAGGATAAAGTAGCGAATGGTGTTGGCATCGTAGACCGTCAACAGCTCGGCAATGGTAGAGAAGTTGCCCAGCGACTTGCTCATCTTCTCGCCACTGACATTGACAAAGCCGTTGTGCATCCAGACCTGGCTGAAGGGGTGCACGCCGGTACAGGCCTCGCTTTGGGCAATCTCGTTGTCATGGTGCGGAAAGATCAGATCCAGCCCGCCACAATGAAGGTCGATTTGATCGCCCAGCTCCGTCCGGCTCATCGCCGAGCACTCAATGTGCCAGCCGGGCCGGCCTGGGACAAACTGCCGACAGCCGTAATCAGCGGGATCCCAGTACTGCTCGCCCTTGACGAGGGTACCCCCGCTTAAATCCACGGGTTTCCATAGGGCAAAGTCCAGCGGGCTTTTCTTGTTTGGGTCCACCTCCACCCGAGCCCCGGCCTCCAGATCGTCAAGGTTCTGCCCCTTTAGCTGCCCGTAAGCGTTGAAACTGGGGGTATGAAAATACACGGTCTGATCCGCCGCCACATAGGCCGACCCCTTCTCGACCAGTATGGCCACCATCTCAAGCATGGGACCAATGTATTCGGTGGCCTTCGTTTCAAGGGTCGGCTCGGCCACATTCAACTGCGCCATGACCTCATGGAAACGCCTTGTAAAACGCCCGGCCAAGGCCGACGGGGCTTCGCCATTCTCGGCCGCCCGGTTCAAAATCTTGTCGTCCACATCGGTAATGTTGCGCACATATTTCACGTCATAGCCCAGGTGCTTCAAAAACCGGAACAGCACGTCCCAGGTAATATAGCAGCGGGCATGGCCCAGGTGGGCTTCATCGTAAACCGTAGGCCCGCATACGTACATCAACACCGTCGGGTCGTTGATCGGCTTGAATACATCGGCCGATCGGGTACGGGTGTTGTAAAGCCGAAGCTGTTGGGCAGTGGTGGTAACCGGCACGGCGGAACCCCTTGTATAACAACGTAAACCTTGACGACGGGCCACAACGGATTACAACAGCTAAGGGGCTGGCCCGTTTAACCCTGGCTTGATTCTAGCAGTCTAAACGCCATGTAACAATGCCGTTACAACCACCGGCCGCCATTCAATTTCATGCCCCGGCCGTCCGATACCCTCCACAGAGCGAGACATAAAAAACCGCCCTTTACGAGGCGTTATGGCCTTATCAACCATAGCCGCCACCATCTCCCCGCGCACGTGCGCATACTGCACGCGCCCCCCTCAGACCTTATTTTCGTGTCATCACCCGTACCCCCCGATGGACCAACAACCGCTTTGGCCCATTGGCGACCGCTACCGTAACGTGTCCCGTTCATCAACCCCATCACAACCCCTTCATCAATATCAGGAGCCTCCGCAGTCGCGTCTATGTCCTCATTGAACCCTGCCCTTAACCATTCCTTCGGCCAGCGGCCTTCGCCGTTTACCAATCCCGGCCTGATTGAATCAAGCCACATCATCGACGGGTTCCGGCAGGCTCTCGCTCAAGATCCGGGCCGCGTGCTGGGTCACTTCCACCTGCCCGAAAAGGCGTTGCAACCCCTGTCAGGCGACACCTTCACGCCACGCCACAGCGTATTGACGACCAAACCCGCCAGCAACAGCCCCAATTTTGCCACCCTGTCCCCCCACTACAACCCGGCGCCAGGCAGCACCCTGGAAGCCGGCCTGGAATCGGTGGCCCCCCATGCCATGGCCTCGCTCTGGCAAGGTGCCCAGTTGCTGATGGGCCAAAACCGCAACGACGCCTTCGACGCCTGGCGCACAACGCTGACGGCAACCACCACACATCTCGACCCCGCCGAGCCGCCCATCAACCTATCCGCATAACCCCGTTTTTCCCCATTTTTCCCCAGGGTTTGATCCCTCGTTCTTATACCTCACCCCGTTCCGCAATACACCCTTCAACACAAGCCTTGTTTCGCTTCTTCCCCCCTACCATACACCTTTGCCTTTTTTATTCAACGCTAGTTACTCTGTACAACTTTGCCTAAACCTTTTTAGCGTTCTTTACCGGTTCCGGAGGCCCCTCCGAAACCGGTTTAATTTTTGCTTAAGTGGTGCCGAGCCCGGTGGCCGGGCCAAACACCTTGGCTTATAATACAAGCGACGCCCCCTTACCCGCCTTTAGGAGATGATGTGCTTATGATGTACGGTGCCGATCCGTTATGGCTAATGATGATGCTGGTGGGCCTGCCCCTGATTTTTCTGCCGCAGTGGTGGGTCAAGTCGACGGTGGCCAAATGGCAACAGGTGCCGGCCCAAGAAGGCTTAAGCGGTGCCCAGGTGGCCCGCGACATCTTGCAGCGCCACGGCATCCATGACGTAAGCGTCGAAGCGACCTCTGGCTTTCTGTCGGATCACTACGACCCGAAAGACAAAACCGTGCGCCTTTCCGAGGACAACTACCATGGGTCGTCGATCACCGCAGCCGCCATTGCCGCCCATGAGGTGGGCCATGCCATCCAGCACAACCATGGGTTTTTCCCGGTCGTCATCCGGTCGTCCATGGTGCCGCTGGTAAACCTCGGCAGCCAGTTTGGCCCCATGCTCATTATGTTCAGCCTGCTGCTGATGTTTATGAACCTGCTGGCACCAGACATGGCCCTGCTGATTGCCTGGACCGGCGTAATTGGGTTTGCCATGGCCGTGGCCTTCCACTTTGTTACCCTACCCGTGGAAATCGACGCCAGCCTGCGGGCCGTCAAGATTTTGAAAAACGAGCATTACCTGAACCCCGGCGAAATGGGCGGGGCCAATGCCGTGTTAATTGCCGCCGCTTCGACCTACGTGGCCACGGCTTTGTATTCGCTGATGCAACTGGCCTATTTTATCTTCCGGGTTATGGGTGCTTCTAACCGTCGCTAACCCAACCCCTTATACACCAACCGGTTGTTTAAGGGCTTCGACAGCCGTCTGCTCGGCCTGAACCTGCGCTTGGTCAAGCCCCAATTCCTGGGCATGCTCGCCACGCCACCGGGCAAACTGAAGCAGGACATCGGCTACGGGTTCGTCTTGACGAACCACCGGCAGCCGCCCCTTCAAGAAGCGTTTGATCTGCACCTGCAATTGCTGGTGCAGCTGGTACAAGGCCACCAGTTGATCGGAGGACTCGTTTTGGCGATCGGACGCCAGCACCTGACAGTACTTCAGGTAAGACGACGCCAGCACGGCCGAAAAATTAGGATCGGGCTTCCGGTCCTTTGAGGCGGTGGCGGGTGCCTGGCGCTCAAAAGCCTCAAGGTCAAGGCGGTTCAGCACGACGGCATCCTGTTTGTTGCGGTTGGGCGATGGTGTAAATTCCACAGTACGTCTCCGTTCAAGCATCGACTACATTGGGTGTACACCGGACCAGCCCGGCGATAGGCAACTGGTGCTACTCGGGATTCAACTGACCTGGGCTCAATTGAGCTGGATTCAATTGACTTAGTACATTAAAACCGATAAACCCTTTACTATTGCGTCGCTTAGGGCTTTTTTAAGGGTTGACACCCCGCCGGCCACACTTTAGAGGGTGGGTTAGCAGCTTAATTCGTGGGTTGGTTGGGTATCGGCAACCATAAGTTATTCTACAATGATTGAAGTGTATTGTATCCCAACAGCAGGAAGGTGGCGGCAAAAACCCCGACGTACACCCCCACGGCCACCAGCAAAGCCTGGTACCATGGCAGCAACGTTGCCTTGCCCTGCCACAGCCGCCAGAACACCCCGGCCATAAACACCCCATGGGCCGCCAACACCCAAACCACCTGAATCGAGATCACCTCGCCGACGAACAGATCAGGGGGATGAAATCCAAAGCAGGCGCCGGCCCACAAGTACACGTTAAAGGCCGCTGCCATTACCAGCAACATGGCCTGCACGCCCATGGCCTGCAGTACGGTGTCGGCCATGGGCGTGCCGGTCATAGGGGTTGACGTGTCACGCCCCAGCCACCTTGCCGCGCCATACACGGCGGCCCAGGCCACCACCGTGGCCACGGCCACAAACATCGTCAGGGCATAAAACCGGTTGGGCCCAAATACCGGCAGGAAGCTGGCCACGTACCCCAACACAGCCCACAACCGCAGCAGCCAGCCAAGGCCGTGCGTGCAAGAAGGAGAAGAGGGCGAGGACGCAGAAGGGGTCATGGGGGTCATTGTCTCAAAAAGCCGGGGCTTTCGGTAGGGCATTGCGGGCCATACCGGCCATAAAGGCAGAAAACGCCTGCCAGCCGGGGCGGGGGGATGCAAGTTGTTCCGGGTAGACGACCGGGCTAGAATGGGGACGCAATTGCATCCTCCTTTTTTCTGCTGGCCCTATAGCTCAATGGTGGAGCAGGCGACTCATAATCGCTTGGTTACAGGTTCGAATCCTGTTGGGGCCACCAAAAGTGGCCCCTAGATTCTAGCGGGCCACTTTTTTATGCGTCCGCTCTACGCCGACACCGGATAATGGATCATCACGTAGGCCTGAAGCTGGTGTTTCTGCTTGGGGGTCAACGCGTCGAGGTGGGCCACGGTAAGGTGGTTAAACACCACCCCCTTCTGCTTAATAAACCGCACTATCCCCGCATCACTCGTCGGGGCAGGGTTGGCTTGAGCCAACGTATCAAAGGCCCGGCACATCAACCCCATGGCTGCCTTGCAGTGACCACTTACCCCAGTTTGCGACAAGGGCGTGCCCTGGGCTATCTGGCCGGTTGTTTTCGAACTGCCCAGGTACAACGGCAGCAACCACAGCCGTTTCTTGGTAATGCCCGGGGTGGTGCGCACCGCTTCGGGCAACTCTTCGAAACGAACCGAATCAATCAAGGGCATCAGTTTCTGGTAAGCCAGGGTAAACTGAGGCGGCGGGGTCGTCGTTTTATCGGACATGGCCGCCACGGCGTCTTTACAGTGCTGGTGAACGGTACGAAAATTCCATCCCAGTGCCTGGCCCACCTCGGCTAACTCCCAGCCTTTAACGTACCGAAGTTCCAGCGCCCTGCGATCCTCGTCACTCAGTCCAAGCAAGCGACTACGATCGGCCACTGTAACAGCGGCCCGCTGCTTCAAGGCCTCAATCAACCGAGCATCGTCCACTGCCTCGTCCAGTTGGCCCTTTTCCACAAAACGCCCCCGGCGCAACTGGCTTAACACGCTGGTAAACAACCCGGAAGCCTGTGCCTCGGTCAATCCCATCTCTTTGGCCACCCTTTTGTTTCGCCAGCCATGAACCAGCCGATACGCCACAACCTCTTTGTAGTGCGGCGGAAGCAAGCCCGCCATGCCCGGCGTGACATTGGTCAACCCCTCTGCAACCAGAGCCTCGGCCAACTTCTGGTTACCCACCGGTTCATATCGCTGGTCACGCAGAATGGCAGCCTCTAAATACGACAACCCACGGCTACGCCGGCCCTTGAATGCCGCCTCGCCCACCTTCAAGGCGGCTGCCGCCTCGGCATCTTCCATCCCTCGCCCGTATCGATATTCCAACGCCTCGTAGGACTTGGGTGGCACGAGATCGGCATAGCGCTGGGCCACCCGCCAGGTTAGGCGATCCAGGTTGTACTGATCAGCCCCCCGAGGCTTGGCCCTGTGGCTACTCTCGATACCTGTAAGCTGGGAAAGCCGTGCCGTGGCATTGGCCTGTATCTTGGATAGGGTTTCCCTGGAAATTCCCAGCAGTTGAGCCGCATGGCGCATCTCAACCACATGGCCGTCCGGGGTCATGCCCGCACGCAATTGCAGCAGCACCCGTTCAATAAAGGACAAACGACTCAGCTTGGCCAAAATGAGGGCCCCGACCCCCTCGCTGTGATCCGCACCGTGATCCAAAGTGTGATCCGCTTCCCGATTGTTGGCGAGCATGGCCAGCAACGTCGCACCGCTATCCTCACCACCATCGGCGTTCAGGGGTTTGTCCAGGCTGGCATGGTGGTTAACCTTCCGGCCCGCCACCGTGTTAAGCCGCCGCCACATCGTCGGAAACAAGTAGGTTATCAGCCGGTTGCCCCGGCTGCGATCAAAGAACACCACCGCATCGTGAAAGGCGTCTTCGGCCGCATCTTCCAACAGCACCGGTGCCGTGCCCGTCGGCTTCAACCGGTTCACAAAGAAGCGAACCAATCCGTCAAAATTACGCCGAAGGGCCTCAAAAGCACGACCATCCCCTGCCGTAATGCGATCCAGCAGAGTGGCTTCCTCGGCCAGGCTAAGATACTGCCGAGCCCCCCGCTGTTGTTCAAACGCATCCTGGGCCTGTGCCAAATCCGATTCGTCCACTTCGCCAGGCAAATTGGCGGCAAAGCGGAAACGGGTTTTTACAAAACGCCCTAACACCGGGGAAACCCACGGCCGTGGTTGATTCCAAACGCTGGCCACCGGCCGTATAACAGGAAACAAGATCGGCAGCCCCATTCATTATGCTACCACTGTAGGCAATTACTATACCCGGCGGGCCCTTGGCAGGCAATGGGAGCAAAAAGCTTGCCGGGAGGGCACCAATACACACCCGACCTTGTTGGCCGTCAAGCCATCAGGTATGATACCCGTATCGCTTCCTGCGTTAGTTTTCATGGTTTCCAAAAAACCGTGTTTCCGAAAGCATTGTTTTTGAATGCTGGCCACCGTCCATCCAGAGCTTTTTCTCTGTCTCTTGGGGCATGGGGGCCCGCAACGAATTGGAACGGGATGTCTGAATGAATACGGGCGACATTTCTTGGATCCTCTGCTCGTCATCGCTGGTCATGCTGATGACGCCCGCCGTCGGGCTGTTCTACGGGGGAATGGTCCGCAAGAAAAACCTGCTGTCGACCATCATGCTTAGTTTTACAGCCCTGGTCGTGATTACGGTTCAGTGGGTCTTGTTCGGCTACAGCCTGGCCTTTGGCCCCGACGTGGGGCACCTCATTGGCGATTTAAGCTGGTTTGGCCTGCGCGGGGTAGGAGTAGCCCCCAACACCGACTACGCCGCGACCATTCCGCACCTGGGCTACATGCTCTTCCAGATGAAGTTTGCCATTATTACCCCCGCCCTGATTACCGGCGCCTTCGTGGAACGGGTCCGCTTCAGCACCTATGTGCTGTTTATCCTACTGTGGGCCACCCTGATTTACGATCCGATGGCCCACTGGGTCTGGGGCATGGGCGGGTGGCTACGCAACCTCGGGGCACTCGACTTTGCCGGCGGCACGGTCATTCACATTACCTCGGGCGTAGCGGCCTTGTGCGCCGCGCTGCTACTACCCCAGCGTCGGGGGTTTGGCAAACGCCCAGAAGATCCCAACAGCATTACCCTAACCCTGCTTGGTGCCATTCTGCTGTGGTTTGGCTGGTTCGGTTTCAATGGCGGCAGCGCCTATGCCGCCGACGGCTTGGCCATACAGGCCATCGTCAACACCAATGCGGCAGCCGCTGCCGCAGCCATTACCTGGATGCTGCTGAGCGGTTTCAACCACCGGGCCAGCGTGATGGGGGTTGCCACGGGGGCCGTGGTGGGACTGGTCGCCATTACCCCGGCCTGCGGCTATGTGGAAGTGGTGCCAGCCATGATCATCGGCACCGTCGGGGCCGTCGTATCCTACTACTGCATCCAGTTCCGGCACAAACTCAAGGTGGACGACTCGCTCGACGTCTGGGCCTGCCATGGGATGTCGGGGACCTGGGGCGCACTGGCAACCGGCTTGTTTGCCACCACCACCATCAACCCGGCCGGGGCCAACGGCTTGTTTTACGGTAATCCGGGCCTGCTGTGGATACAATTTGTGTCGGTCGTGGTGGCGTGGGTCTGGGCCTTTGGCATGACCGCCCTGATCTGCAAGGGCCTCAACGCCTTCTCCCGAATGACCGTTTCTGCCCATGAAGAATTGGTGGGCCTCGATCTCTCCCAACACGGCGAGGAAGCCGCCGGCTCGATTTAGGAAAGGATTGGTGGTTTTGTGACAACCCTGAAAAAAATTGAAGCCATTGTACTGGAGGAGCAGGTGGACGCCATCAAGCAATCACTTGAAGCGGCCGGCTACGTAGGCATGACGGTTTTCCCGGTCAAGGGCCGGGGGTCGGAAGGCGGTATCGATCTGCGGTGGCGAGCCACCACCTATACCGTGGACTTTCTGCCCAAGGTGCTGGTAATGATTGTGGTCAACGAGGACGTGCTCAACCATGTCATCAGCCTGATTGTGCGCAGTTGCCAGGCCCCCGAGTTCGACCCGGACCCGGACCACCGCAGCGAGCATGCCCAGAGCTGGGGCAAGATTTTTGTTTCTCCGGTCGAGCAAGCCATTTCCATCCGAACCGCGTTGCAACGCCGTTAGGAAAAACGCCGTTAAAAAAATTCGGGCGACCGGCGAAGGGGAGCAGTCAATTTATGGGGGGGCGGGGGTTTATTTGAATCAAAGCCGATCCACGATACCCCTGCCCTTTTAAGCGTTTCCTTAGTCCATGCCCGTTCAAAACGTTCAACAAATACCCCTGCCCGTTGCTGCCATGCGCAAGCCCGTTCAGCAGCGCTTTGTGCTGTTTGGCCAGGTTTGCCGGTTTGGCCCGAACGCACCTGCCAATAGCGTCAATGTACTCGATGAATTTTTCCGCTACACCCCCGCCCACCATAACCCCGACACCCTGCCGACGTGCCGTGTTCCTGCCGATCAACTCAGGCAATTACGACAGGCCATCAAAACCTACTGCCGCCAGGAAGCCCAGCGCCAAGGCCCCCTGATTCCAACCCGTGCCGCTCAAATTGATACCGCTCATGCCCTGGCCGAACAGTGCATCGACCACCCCCCGGCCTTTGCCATGGATACCGTCTACAAAGCGGCCATGGAAGACAAAACCGATACCTGGCGCCCCTCGGGCCAAATGGTACAAAACGCCTTCCTCGGGCCTGCCCCGACGTTGGACCTGGGTAAAGACCAGACCTACGTTCGACAGGCCTTGGCTGGCCTGATGGCCGAGGTTAACCGTACCGCCCCCGACAGCCCGGCATTTGTGTCCCTGCTCGAACGCTTTAACCGCCTGCTGGCCAACGGGGTGGAATGCGAAATGAATGTCGACCGTATCAACGAGCTGGCCCAGTCCGATGAGGCGATTATTTTCGTGGCCAGCCACCGGGCCCCGCCCTCCGACGTAATACGCTCCTTTGGGTTTTTAACCGCCCTTTACAAGGCCTACCAGGATCGGGGGGCAACCTCGGCCCCCCGGCCCAAGTACTTTTTTGCCGAACGTGCCCTGCAAGCCCTGCCCAACGACCTAACCAAGGCCCTGACGCAACTGGAGTTCGTCCAGGTGGATGCCACCCCTTATCCGAGCAAGGCGCGAAGCGCCAACAACCAGCATGTCGGCACGCTTTTGGACGGGTTTGTGGCCAACCAAAACCACCTGATTATTTACCCCGAAGGCAGCCGCAACATTTACCACGAGACCCGCGACGCCGACCCCTTGAACCTTTTCGAGCGTTTCCAGGACGGCACCGCCAAACTGATCCTCAAAGCCCTTGAACAAAAAGGCCGCGTGAAAGTCGTCACCCTCGGGTTTGACCCGGCAAAAAGTCTCTATGTCGGCAAGCCCATGGTCTTCACCCAGTCCGGCAACCAAATCGAAGTGGAAGGCGGAAACTTTGACAGGCGAGACCTTTCAGCGTATCCTGACCATCCATTCCTTGAGCAATTAGCCTCGGGCAAACAGCCCCTGGCCTACGGCAACGGTCCGTTATCCCCTGCCAGCGAATCGCCCGTTGCCCAGAGACAACACAAAAAACTACTAAACCGGCTTATCACCGGGGTATTGGCCACCGATCTCCAGATTTGTGACCGCCTGGCTGATGAAGCGTTTGCCCAAAGTCCGCTTTCTGCTGCCTAATTTCAGCACCCAACCTCGGCTCTGATGCCGCGCCCGCCCGCCTCTTATGATTCATCCGCTTTCATTTTTGCCCACCCGACCGCTGTCCGCGCGACAGTCGGCCGCAGCCACACGCCCAACCCACCTGTTTGCAAGCCCAGGCTCGTTGGCCAGATCCGACCGTTTCGAGCGCCAGGCATCAGGCATCACTTCGCTTCGTTTTGGCCAGACTACCGATACCCAGGCGGCCCAAGAAACTGCCCGGAAAGTTGCCCAGGCCATTTACGCCTACCAGGACAAATACCATGCAACCTGCACCGAAGCGGACTGCCCCACATGCATCGACAGCCTGGCCCAGCGGGTGCTGCCGTTCGTTACCCAAGAACGTCCCCTTGAACTGGTGTTGCCAGGCTTTCCGTACAAATCAAAGTCCCAGAAAAAATGCATGGGGGTGCGGGCCGATGCCGCCGAGCTGGTTGCCGTAGAACGTTTAACCTCCCTGCTTGACGACGTGGAATGGGCCTACCCGAAAGGGGCGCACCTGACCATCTACAGTGATGGCCGCTCCTACTGCCACGTCAGCGGTGTTTGCGACAACAGCGTTTCAACCTACCTGGAGAGCATGCGCGAGCTGCTCGATCATGCCCGGCTGGCCGACAAAATAAAAATCGTCTCCCTTGAGGACATAGCCCCTGTGGGCAACCCCCACGCCCCTGTGGGCACCCCCCACAACTGGCCAGCCATGCGCGATTGGCTGCTCGAAACCTATGGCCAGCCGCTGCCAGAAATCCAGACCGCCATTGAGGCGGATCCGGCATTACAAAGCAACTATCAGGGCATGAAGTGCTTTCGGCAAAAGGATCTCGAAGGCCACCCGGACACCCTCGTCACCGATCCGGCCACCAACCAGACCCTGCCGTACAGCGAATTTGGCTGCAAGGCCAGGCGCCGGATTTGTGGCCATTTGGCCCTGTTGGGCATGCAAAGTGCCATGGCTTGGGGCGACCTAATTGACGCCCAAGCCCCCGATGCCCTCCGGCTGTCTGTTCATGCCAAGCCCTGCGGATCGCGCAAATTCGGTATCAGCCTCACCGGCCAGACCGGGCGTAGCATTACCCCATGGCACGCCGTCGCCTGCGAGCTGCCCAAACAACCCGATCACCCCGCACCCATAAGCACCCGAATTTTGGTGCCCCGTGCCCTGGCCGAGGAAGCCGGCCTGGAAGCCACCGAAGTCGACCTCCACCCTACCGGCAAACACGCACCGGGCCTGCCCATGTTCCAGGCCAAAACCCCGGCCTCCGTCCAACAGCTTCTGTCGCTGCTGGCAAAGACCGCCCACAGGCCACACACCACGTCATCAGCCCCTTAAACCGTATCTTATGCGACTTTTTCTTTCTCCATTCAACCCCACCCAACCCACGCCCCTGCCACCGCCCCAGCGGTTTGGTTTCGCTGAGCCAAATCTAATCGGCTGCGGCCTACCTGTCGACCGGTTTGTGCCCCGCCACAACCGACCTGACAGCACCCCATCTCGCCTGGCTTTTGGGGCCCGTCCCTTTACCTATCGCATGACCGCCCCCACCATCCCCGTCCCCAAGCGACGCGATCCGCTCCTGCCCGCCTCCATAACCCACCTGGTTTGTCTCGACTTTGACGGGGTTCTGGCAAACCCGCACGTGATTGATGCCCTGAAACAAATACAGGATCAGGCGGGCGGCCATACGGCACTGATGATTAACACCAGCCGCCCACTGCATCACATCCAGGAAGGCATTGCCGAATATGAGGGCTTCAAGGCCCTGACCCTGCCCACCATTTTATCCGTCAACGAAGCCCGCCAGCTATTCATCAAACCCGATGGCCCCCAACAGCAGAATGTGGCCGACTGGGTGGCCGGTTTGTTTGACCACGATGCCGAAGCGGATCTGAAGCAGGCCATTGCCGAACAAACACACTGGGATGAAACCGTTTACAACCACTACGCCACCCAATTAATTGACGAGCATCAAACGGGCCCCTACCGCCTGGGCTACATTACCAAGCCCAACGTGCTGCGGCTTTCCAAACCGCCGTCGCCCCATGCCTCAGACCGAACCTCAGGTCAGACCTCGGATCAGGCCCCGGATCAGGCCCAGTGGGACTATGCCGAAACCTTGTCGGACCGCGTGCTGCGCACCTTGAAAACACAGCACCGTATCGAGGCCGAAACCATGATTGAAGAGGATGATCACTGCCTGCGCCTGTGGGTATTCCCCAAAGGGGTCAACAAAAGCACCAGCCTAGCCTACGTCATGACCAACGCCCCCAACCTTCAGCACGTGACGGTGGCCGGCGATTTTTACAACGACATTGCCCTGCTCGATGCCGACCGCTATGAAGCCGTGCGGGCCAAGGCCCCCTCTCGTCCGGCCATGGCCATGGTCTGTGTCAACTACGATAAAACCGGCCGCTTCCAGGCCCTGCTTAATGGCCGGCTTACCCCGCTGGATCCGGCCCGGCTGGAGCAGGTAGACCAGGGGCAGTTGGCACAAACCCTGCTGCGTCATCACCTGCCACCCCCACCCCGCCCTGCCGATACCACCGACACACCGGTTGATACCGGTTGACGCCACACCTATACCCCCCATACCTTGCCCCGCCCGAACGCGGCCGTCAACAGCCCCATTTATGACATCCTCTTTCTCAACCCCACGGAAGAGCAGGCACTTAAAGCCATTAGCGAGGGGCCCGGTAGGCCGGTTGAAAAACTTCGGCAAACCACCGCCTATACCCAGGCACGGGTGGAAGAAGCCACGGCGGGCGAACGGACTTTTCCTGTGCGGTTTGTGGCAACCGGTACCAGCGAAGTGGGTCCGCACAAAAACCGTATCGATCAGGTTGCCTTTGACGAGGCCACGCAAGCAGCCATTCGCCAAATGACCCCACGGGCCTACATGCCCGAAGCAGACTCGGAAGAAACGGCACCTGAACGCCCGGCTTCCGTTACCCAGCATGCTTCTTCCGGCGACCCTGCAGAAGCCCCCGCTGCCACCGCCAAGCTGGACCGTAGCGCCTAGCCTAGGATCGACAGCAACACGCCCTTTCCACCCGAACCGCATTGCAACACCATTAATCATACATAACCAAAGAAACCTCAAAAAGACACCTTGGTTGTGTCTGTCATGTAACATGCCCTAATTCTTATTTATTTCTTATTCGGGGCAACCACTCCCCCATGACTCAAAGTAAAAATACTGTCCAGCAACGGTATTACGCCTAGTCAACCTATACGTAATACTACTTTTGAGCTAGCTCCGATAGCCATTTGTCCTATATAGACCTCTTGGTGCAACACCGATACCTAAGATATAGCCGATGAGAAACTGTATGGGGTTTTAGATACATGCTTACACTTCATCCGAATCAAGTTATTGCCGTTGGCCTGAGCGCTTTTGTTTGCTTATCTCAGTTGAGCTGGGCGGATGTTAACATTGGCAACCAACTGGTCAAGAACCAGGCTGGCACCAGCCACACCATTACCGACGGCAACCTGATCCAGGTTGACGGATACCTGCGCAGCGTCGAGGCCGATGCCAACGGCAAATACACCGGCAACGGCGGCAGCGTGGTGCTGAATTCAGGCAACCTTCTTATCATTAGCGGCAGCGGCGTGGTGGATGCCAGTGCCGTATACGGTGGCAAAAACGGGGGTAACGTAACCCTGAATGCCCCCTTCGTTGTAGTTAATGGCCAAATCAAGGCCAACAGTTTTGCCGGCGGTAATGCTGGTTTCATTCAGGTCAATGCCGGCCAGTTCGACATGGGCACCAATGCCCGCCTGGAAGCCTATTCCGCCCAGGGTATGGGTGGCCGCATTACCATCAATGCCACCGATAAA
>JAGQHJ010000047.1 GCA_020431915.1 Cyanobacteria bacterium HKST-UBA04
TGGTTGGCTTCGGCCAGCAGCATGCGGTCGTTGTAATGCTGGTCGATAAGGCGGCGGAACGTTTTAATAACCTCGTGGGTTTCCGGCAGGTTTTCGTTGTTGGTGCCTTCGCGCACGCACAGGTAGGGAACGGCATCCAGGCGCAGCCCGTCAACGCCCATGTCCAGCCAGTATTTTAAAAACTGTCCAACGGCTTGTACCACCTTGGGGTTGTTCAGGTTCAAGTCGGCCTGGTGGCTAAAAAAGCGATGCCAATAATATTGGCTGGCCACGGGATCCCATGCCCAGTTGGAGGTTTCGGTGTCGGTAAAAATAATTCGGGTCTCGGGGAACTTGTCGTCTGTGTCGTTCCACACGTAAAAGTTGCGTTGGGCCGAATTTTTTCGGGCGCGCCGGGCGGCCTGAAACCATGGGTGCTGGATGCTGGTGTGGTTGACCACCAGTTCGGTAATGACCCGAATGCCCCGCTTATGGGCTTCCTTGAGGAAGGTTTTGAAATCTTTCAGGGTGCCGTAGTCCGGGTGGATACCCCGGTAGTCGGTAATGTCGTACCCATCGTCCATCAGGGGTGACGGGTAGAAGGGTAGCAGCCAGATGGCGCTGATACCCAGCTCTTGAAGGTAGTCGAGCTTCTGCAGTAGGCCCGCGAAATCACCAATTCCGTCGCCATTGCTGTCATAGAAGGCGCGTACGTGCAGCTCGTAGATAATGGCGTCCTTGTACCACAAGGAATCGGTGCGGTCGATAACCATGCTGGGGCTTCTCTGCAACTTGCCACACGGCATGTAGCCAAATGCGGGTTTTCACAATGTTTATTGTAGCCAAGATACGGCCCGTTCAACACCCCTGTGGGGCAGTATATATTTATCTTTCGGTAAATTATTGGCCTGGGGTGCTGCCAACGATGGAATGGGTGTAAATAGCTTGAGGACGGGTGTTTGTGGCTTATTGAAATACGTTCTCAATAGTTATTGCAAATAATTCTCAATTACGGTACACTTTGTTTATCGAGAATCGTTCTCAATAAGAATGACCCTATTGAGAATGCCCAACGGGCCCCCTGTTTTAAACAAACCCCTAAACAGGACGGCTCCTAGCGGTTCTCTTCTCAGGTTTATTGGACAGCCCAATAGGGCTTTTGTCCACTAATCCATTCAATTAGACTGGCAAAGATGGGACAGTACCCGACCTTCACTCGTTGAGAGAGAGGCGGCTGTCCTTTTTTCTTTGGGTGCAGGGGACACGAGAACGAGTAGGATTACTCGGCTTGTTCCAACGTGTCGGGGTCAATCATCAAAATGGGATTGGGTTGGCTGGGGTTGGTCTGGCGGGCCAGGCCGGTGGCTTTTATTTTGGTGGAGGGGTGCACGTATTTTTGTCGGCCCAGCATAAACCCTTCCTTGTGACCTTCTTCGAGCGGGGCCGCTAGGTCTTCCCACAGGCGTTGGCAAAATTGGTCAATGGCCTGCTGCTGCTCATCGCCATCCTTGCCTTGCAGAATAAAGTTCCAGGTCACCTGGTCCTCGTCGGTGTATTCAATGGCCCAGGCGCCGTCCTTGTAAATGGGGTTTTGGGGGAAGCGAACCAGGGGGCCCTCAACGCTAAGCGGCTGCTTTTCCAGATCCCTGACGGACTTGATGAGTTTGACCGGGTTGTTTTCGCCGTCATTCTCCAGCATCAGGTGGGCCGGTTTGTCGGGCGAGGGCACCAGGCTCAGGGTCAGCTCCACTTTGTCGCCCCGCCACAGGTTCTTGGTCAGTTCCGGCTCGTACACGATGACCGGTACGACGGTCTGCTGGTAGTCAAACATCAACACGCTGCCCGAGCCGGCCACGGCATGAACCTTGCCGACCAGGCTGTTGTTTTGCAGCAGCAATTCGTTCCAGTTGGGTGGGTTCGTGTAGCTGCTTTCGTTCAGGCCGGTTGACGGCCAGCGCTGGATGACTTCAAGCTTATCGACGAGGATGTGGGCCTGGGGTACCGGTCGGCTTAACAACTGGCCGGTAACGGCAATTTCGTCAAACCGGGTTAAATCCTTGAACTGCTTCCAGACCGCAATGCTTTTGGGGATGAGCGAAACGTTGCGGATTTTGGCCGGATCCTTGGCATCGACGTACGTGAAGACAAAGGTGTCGGTGGTCTGGTTGGCGGCATGGATATAGCCTTTGACCGGGCCCTGGTTAAAGGCTGCTTCGACGGCCTTGAGGGTTTCAAAATCGTCCTGGAAAAGCATTAACGGGGCAACGTTCTTGGGTTGGCCCGTGTCGTCGCTCCATGCCACGGTGTAACACAAGCCCAGCAACCACATGCCAAGAGCCATAATGACCATACTGGCTGTGAACCGCCACGAGTTGATGGTAAGCATCTCCCACGCACCTTTCGTCAATTACCACACGGAACAGTCTTACCCTATATTATTGGCCAAGCATGCATGGGCGGCAATCCTGCCGTTGACGGGAGGGATAAGTCGGCAGGACCGGCGGGCGAGGGGTGTTGATTAACGTGGCAATATAAGGCTTTTCAAGGGACGAAGGGGGGTGAAATGGTTGTGCTGAAGTCTTTTTCTGGGGTAATTGCGTGGCATGTTTGCGCACCGCAAGACGTTCTTCCAGGGCGGCCCCTTTCTTGCGCTGGCGCTCAGCCACATGGCGGCGGGTTACAATAATATTGATAATGGGAATGCCCAATCCCAGGGTGATCAGGGTAAAGGCCAGCCCTGTAAATGAAATCAGGTAGCGGGTGTTAAGGGCCTTGTTGAACATGGCCTTGGTAATCCGAAAACGGTTGGGCCCGGCTGTCTTGTCATGGGCCATGGCGGCCAGTACCTGGGCCCGGCGTTCCATGATCTGCGTGTCACTGGTTAAATGCACCAGCCGTTCCGGCGTAAACATCAACCCGACCAGCTTGTTCAGGGGCGAAATGGGGTCGGCCATGGGTCGGGCCAGGTAGGGCCGGAGCCGTTTGCCGGCAACAAAAATAAGACTGGCCTGCATGAAGGCGTTACCCATAAACCACATGTACCACCCAAACGGGTCGCGCCAGAGGACTTCGCGACGTTCTTCGTTGGACCGCGCCTCGAAGACGCGCGATGTAATAATGGCACCGTAGGCCAGCTTGTTTTGGGCCACCGTGGAGATGGAGGGCTTAAAGAAGTCGAAAATACCCAACAGCGCCCCTGGAGTGGGAGCCGAGGCAAACCGTGTCTGTGCCCACTTGGGCTGGCGGGTAGCCGGTAAGGCTTGTGGCTGAAGAGGGAGTATGGTTTGCATTAAGTGCTCTCCTGCCGTTGTAAAGTTGCTCGCCGGCGGCTTCGGCCGTCAAAGTCCGGTGTGCTCTGTTCGGCCGGGTCCGGTTCGCCTTCGCCGGGGAAGTAGCGCACCCCCCCGTGTCGTTTTCGGGTCATGGCGTTGTTGATATAGACGACGGACACGGCCAGGCCCGTGACCAGGCCAACCGCGCCGAGGGTCATCAGGCGATGGGTCTTGAAGGCATAGTTAATCAGGCTGTCGGTGGGGCGCGGAATTAGGCCCATGGCCCAGCTACTGGCCTCGTTCAGGCCCAGGCGCTTGGTTACCAACCGAAGCGAACGCGGGCCCAGCTTGTTTCGGCTGATGCGGCCAGTCGACGGGTTGGCCAGGGCCCGGTTCAGGAACTCTTCCATGAAGTACTTGACCTCGGCCAGGTAGCGGCGTGTGGGGATGCCCCCCGTTTTGATGATGGGCACGCCGTGGTCGTTGAGCATAAAGAGTTCGCTGCTCAAGCCGCCTTTTTCGATGACCAGTTTGTGCAGCGCGTCGAGAAAGGGTTTCTCTTCGCGCCGAAGCTTACGGGTAACCATTTGCCGCATTTCCAGGCGGGTATCTGCGAGTTGTTGCCGGAAGCGGTTGCGCATGGCCACCATGGTTTTTTCCGGCAGTTTGTCTTTGGCCGACAGCCCCATTTTCTCTTTCTGTTCGGCAATCATCTGGGCCAGTAACGGCTCGCCGCCTTGTTCGTTTCGTAGCAGCTTGCTGACCTCGGCTTCGATATTGTAGGCCCGGTGCTGGTTTTGGAGCCCCTCAATCGCGTTGTTTGCCGGAGGTCCCCCCTGGTAGCGGTTAATCAGTTCGTCACGTACGGCCGGGTCGAGCTTGCCCTGGTGGGGGAAGTATTTTTTGAAGAAGGGCATCTTGGCAATCTGGTCGGTGGATTCGATTCGGTTCAGGGCCTTTGATAGGAAGGATCGTTGTATCTCGTCTGCGCTCATCGGGGTTTGCCGGGCTTCTACCAGCGTTTCATGGGCTAGGTCGCCAAAGGCTTTCAGGGTGTTGGCGTTGATCCAGCCTTTCAGGCTCATGGCTTTCGGGTTGATTCGGGGCAGGGATAAGACAGCCATGCTGAGCGCGCCGAGCCAGCCAATCATGTAGATGTTGAGGGTGGTGTTGATTTCTCGGAAGATGGTTTCAAAGCCCATTTCCGGCCCCCGATGTACCAGTTCGGCGCTGGTTCTGGGAATGACCATGGCCCCGAGATCGGTGACGGCCAGCTTGGTGTTCTCATTGCCTTCAATCAGCGGCATTAACCACGCAACCGGTTTCATTACCACGCTGCCCCAGCCACGGAATCGGGCTTGAGTTGTGCCTTGCATAGGGCCACGGGCAGCGACAGGCGAACGAAGGGCTGGACGGCCAGACACGTAGGGGGCTATGGAGAGGCGGGTTGAAAGGGGTGACATCATAGGCCAAAACGCCAGAAACAACGACAAGGCTGCCAAAACAGCGGGTAACGTGACCAGGAGGTGTTCCTTGCGCAGGTGGCTTTACTGGCGGCAGCCGTTACCGAAAAGCAGTCATGCAAGGCAGAAGGACCTTGTATGGTTGAGACGGTGTATGGTTGAGACGGTTGTGTCCACCAGTGCGACAAACCCAGAGAGAGAGAGAGAGAGAGAGAGGGAGAGGTGATTTGTCGTGCCATAAGCCAGAGTAAAATGCAGGCGCAAGGAAGCGCCTTTATAAGGGAGCACCCTTATAAGGGAGTACCCTGGTTACCCCAATAAAACCCGCCCATGCCCCTGGGCTGCTTTTTAGGGCCAGGGTGACCCCGGCTTGTTACAAAAAGTTACGCCGCTAGGCCGGGTCGGCCTGAGGGGGGTGGTAAATGGATTGGACGGGAATACCGGTTAGCTGGGTGAGGGTTGTTTCAATACGGGTGGCTTCATCGGGATCGATGGTGCGCAAGGGCCGGGTTTCATAGGTCGGGTTGGGGGTGTGGTTGCCCCGGCTTTCCACATGCCAGGCCAGCGGGTAGGGGCGTTTGGGGGTATTAAGCTGCACTTCGTCGGGATGGATGGCCTTGATTAGGTCGGCCAGGCCTTCCAGTTCGGCCCGGTTGGCCGGCATAAACATGGTTTGGATACAGAGCTTGCCGGGGTATTGTTTCCGAAAAGCGGCGGCTCCGGCCACGATACTTTCGAGGGTGATGCCGTCAACCGGCCGGTTTATCTGCTGGAGGGTTTCCTGGGTGGCGGCATCCAGCTTGATGGCCACCGTGTCGGCTTGTTGCAAGTCTGCAACCACGGCCGGGTCGTTGAGCAGGGTGCCGTTGGTCAGCACGGTTATGGGTTTCTGGGTACGGGCCTTCAGGCCGGCAATGACCTCGCCGAGGTTGGTGGCCAGTGTGGGCTCACCGCTACCGCTTAGGGTGATGACATCCACTTCGTTCCAGTTGACGGGGGCCAAGTCGGCCATAATGGTGTCGGTGGGGACAAACAACTGGCGGGAGTTGGTCTTTTTTTGGATATCGCCCAGTTGGCAATAAATACAGTTAAACGAGCAGGTGGATGTGTCGCGGATGACGTCGATCCCCAGCGACGCCCCAAACCGCCATGAACGAACCGGGCCATAAACCGTCGAGACGGTCGGCTTGTTGGCAAAGCCACCCTTAAGGACTGGGTTGGAAGCGTCGGCTTCGGCCAGTTGGGATAGAGGGGGGGATGGTGGGGGTTGTGTCTTGACCATAGGGGAGCAATGCCTCGGCAAGTGTCTAGGGGGGGTGGAAGGACCGTCTGTGTTGTACCACTTCAGAATAACCGACATGTGTCGCAGGTTTCAAGGGGGATCCACCCGGGGGAGGGTGGAGGCGCGGGGGTGGAGGAACCTGTCCGAAAGGCGCTTGTTTACGTGGTGGCGGCGGGGGTGGTGCCGGCTTGGTACCGAACCAGTTCGGTTACCTGTCGGGCAAATTCCTGAGCGGCTTGGGGGCCGGGGGATGTGACGATATGGCCGTCAATGACCACCGGTTCATCCACGTAATTTACCCCGTGCTCGGCAAAGACCTGCTTGGCTTCATCAGCAGGCCAGACGGTGGCCCGACGGTTTTTCAGGATGCCGGCCTTGGCCAGTACGGCACCAGACAGGCAGATGGCGGCAATCAGTTTTTCCTGGGCGTCAAACCCCTGGATTAATCGATGCAGGGTGGCATTGTTCCAGAGGGTTTCGGGCGAGCCCATGCCGCCGGCAATAACCAAGGCGTTAAACGCGTCTGCCGTTACGTCGTCCAAGGTGGTGGTTACCTCGAAGGTGCCACCGAGCATGCCTTGGGCGGTGCCGGTTCGGGTACTGGCTACGGTTACCGTGAATCCCTGGTCCGTCATGGCCGAATAGGGTTCAAAAAACTCTTCGTCACGAAAGGCTTCGGGGGCAATGACCAATAGGACACGGATGCTTCCAGGTGATTCACTCATGGGGGGTGGGGTAACCTCTTCTATCGGGTTGCTGGGCGCTTGTCCGACAGCTTGAAGCGGACGTAGCTGCGCATCATTTTGTCCGATTCCATGGCATTGACGGCCAGCACGCTGTCAAAGGGAAGCACCAGATCAATGAAATTACTGAAAGCCTTGAGCTTTACGCCGTTCGATGCTTCGGGGCCGACCGGCGGGCTGTCGCTTTTGGTGGCCTTGTTGATGTCATTGATGAAGGCGGCCTGGGCCAGCTTGTGGAGTTGGCTCATGTTCAGGAAGTAGACGCCGTTTTTCTGTTTGGGCATACCGGTCATTAGCTGGCGGTACTGCGCGACGCTCGACAGTTGTTTGGCCGGCAGTTGCCGGTTGCGCATGGCCGTTTCCACCACGGTTTTCGGGCCAATCATCAGGCTGTCCTTGTCCACGTTGATCAACGCCAGGGCAAAGGGCAGGGATTTGGGCTTGACCGGGGTGACGGTGGTCATGGTGCTCAGCGGGCCATAAGGCTGCTGGGCCACGGCAATATCCTTGCTGACGTCGGGCAGTTGGCCGAAGGCCTGGAACTGCTCAAGCATCGAGGAGACCTGGTCATTGTAATTCAGGAAGACCTGCCAGCCAGCTTGGCCCTTCTGGCTGAATACGTCGGGGTTAATGGCCACGGCACTGGCGCCGTCGAAAAGCCCTACAAAATGGGTGCGCAAATCCAGGTTAAATACCTTGAGTTGTTGCTGGACCTGTTCCAGTTGCTTGAGGGCGCCGGCCGATGCCAGGTGGTCGTGGTACAGGTCGAACAGTTGGCCCAGGCCGGTACCGGCGGCATAAAAAACGGTGTCGTTCTTCAGGTAGGGGCTGAAATCGAGATCCGACTGGCGCATCATCACCGCCATCAGGGCATCCCGTACATTGGGGTCGCTGATCTTATCCAGGTGCATCGGGGTCCAGAAATCCATGGCCACCTGCTGGCCCTGCCATTGGATGGCCCCTACCGTGTAGGGGGTCAGCTGGTTGAGGTCCTTGAGTAGGGCACCGTATTTCTCAAAGTCAATAAATTGGGAACCGGCTTTGGACTGGCCAGCCATGCCTTTGAGGGCCGCCGTTTGGATTTGTTGGAGCGGTTCGAACTGCTTGGAGGCCATGATAAGCGTGCCTCGACGTTGCTGGGGCAACAGCATCAGCATGTCCTTGGTTTTGGGGCTGCGCACAAAGGACTGCCCCTCACCGACTGTAGTCAGTGCCGTGTCTCGGTCAGCTTGGGTGGGGGTAATCAGCAGTTGATTGCCTACCAGGGCAAATGCGGACTTGAGCGCGCCGCGGGTGTTGTCTTTTGCGGCCCAGATTTCGCCGGTTTGAACGGGCTTGCCGTCCACGGTCTGCGCGTCGCTCCATTCAATCTCGCTTGACGGTCCCTTGGCGGCATCGAGGAAGGTGGCCATGTCAAAACCGGGCTTGGTGGTCAATACCACCATCATGCCGGGTTTTTCCTTCAGGCCGGGGGCCCCGACGTTAATCGAGATCTGGTGGGCATCTTCGGTATCCGCTGCTTCGGGCGTGGGGGTCACCGATTTGGTGATGCTTTGGCGGAAGGGGGAATGGTCGGTTGCTGGGCGAACCGCCGCCTGTGCGGCCCGGACACCGGCTTCAGCCGGGTTGAGCGTGGATTGGCCGGCTTCGGCTTTTTCGGCCGAGGGGCTGGCAGGGCTGCCGTCAGGGGTGGTTAGTTGTTTATTGGGTTGCTTGTCAGAGACCGACGAATCGGGGAGGAGCCATACCCCGAAACTCAATTTGGGGGTGAAAAACCGGGTGTAGATTTCCGAGGGCTTGGGGGTGCCGGCGCCTTGTTTGTTCGAGGCCAGGGTTTCAAGCCGGTTCAGCAGGGTGGTTACCGTTTGGGCATCGGCATCCAATTCCACATACATGGCCGTGTTGGCCGGGTAATAGCGCCAGTGATCGGTGACCATGGTGGCCGTCGGGTTTTGGGCCATCACATAGGCCACGGAACCAACCACCAACACGACCAACGAGGCAATAAAAGGAAGGGTTAGCTGACTGAGGCGGAAGCCTGATTGCTGTTTTTTGGAACCGTTACTGGAACCCTTATTGGAGCCGTTCATACTGGTCATCATCCCAAATAATTGGTAACCCGCCATCATCGACATATCGCAGGCAACGCCTGACATGCCTAGAGATGTGACCTCGTATCGTAGCATAAACACGGCTCGCTTGTGTGGCAGGCCACATGGGGCGTTTGGCCGACTGGAGTGGGAGGCTCGACCCTTGTCGGCGGTCGAGGTTTTAAGGGGCTTGTGCTACCATGCAGGCGGTATTTGAGGCATCACGGTGGTTGCGCCAAGGTGGTTGCCACGGTCGCTGCCCCTCGGTCTATTTGTTCTGTCTGGTTCTGTAGCGCTTTGTATTGCCAAGGAGGCCTTGTCACTGCCAATGGATGTAAATGCTGCCGAGTGGGCCGACTGGGAAACCGCTTTCCTCAAGGCTGCCGAGGGCGTTGAGCTGGTAACCAAATCACCCAGTCTGGCCGCTGCCGCCCATCTGTTGTGTTTGTATGGTGACAACGGCATGGCCCCCGACGAAGAGTTTGTCGAACTGGCCCAGATGACGGCCCGTCCCGGCGAACTGAAGAAGGTGGAGGTTGACGTGGGGTACTGGCAGGACACCATCCTGTTTATTCCCTGAATCACCACTCTCGAAAAACCGCCAAACGGTCTCGCTCACTCGTTATCCCTTCTGACGATACTGAAATAACAAGCTGATGAGGTTACCCCTCGAAACAATGCCCGCCCAAGCCCCCACTAAAAAATTTTTTAGCCTCGAAGAAGCGGTCGCCCTGCTGCCGTTTGTTCGGGCTACCTTTGCCGAGGCCCACAAGGCCATGCTGCCCTTGCGCGATGAGGTGATTCTGTACAAGCGCCTGCAGCAGTCGCGCGAAGAAGAGGCCCTTGATTACGACGACCCGGATCTGGTGGCCATTAACCAGATTCTGGAGGAAAAAATTTCGGCCTATGAAGATCTCTTTCGGCTGTGGATTGGCAAGCTGACGGACAAGGGCATCCAGGTCAAACAGTTCGAGAAGGGCCTGATTGATTTCCCCTATCGCAGTGCCGACACGGGCGAGGAGTACCTGCTGTGCTGGCACCTGAAGGACGACGGGTTGTTTTATTTCCATGGGCCGAACGAGGGGTTTGCAGGCCGCAAACCCATTACCCTGTTGCCCGAATAGCGCTAAACGGTGGCTGTGGGTTTGCTGTCCAGCAGCAGGTTCAGGGTGGTGTTCGGGTCGAAGTAGTTGATGCGATCCATGCTCAGCGTCAGCGTAAAGGGTTGGCCGACAACGGGCTTCCAGACGGTGGGGACTGTGGCTGTCAGGTTGTGGCCGCACAGCGAGAAATGAACCAGGGTGTCGGCACCCAGAGTTTCAACCAGGGTGGGTTCGACGCCGAATTCCACCACCACGTCGCCGCGATGGGCTGGGCTGAACCATTCGGGCCGTATGCCAATGCGAATGGCCTGGCCGTTTTTCAGAGACGGCTTTACGGTTTCGGGCACGGGCCAGCACGTGTCGCCATCGAGCCGCACATGGCCGTCTTCCACGGTGCCGTCTAGGAAGTGCATGGTGCCGATAAACCCACCCACAAACTCGTTGGCGGGCTGGGTATAGACCGCCATGGGGGCGGCACACTGCTGGATGACCCCGCCGTTGAGTACCACGATGCGATCGCCCATGGTCATGGCCTCGACCTGATCGTGGGTAACGTACAGGGTGGTGGCGTTCAGACGGCGGTGAAGCTTCTGAATTTCGCTGCGCATCTGGACCCGAAGCTTGGCGTCGAGGTTGCTTAAGGGCTCGTCCATTAAAAAGACCTTGGGGTTGCGTACAATGGCTCGGCCCAAGGCCACACGTTGCCGTTGTCCGCCAGAAAGCTGCTTGGGCTTGCGATCCAGTAGATGAGTCAATTCCAATATTTGAGCCGCCTCGCGGACCCGCCGGTCGATGTCGTTCTTGGGGATTTTGCGCATCTTGAGGGCAAAGGCCATGTTGTCGTAGACGCTCATGTGCGGGTACAGGGCGTAGTTCTGGAAGACCATGGCAATATCGCGGTCCTTGGGCGGCACGTTGTTGACCGTGTGGGCCTCAATCTCGATGGCCCCGGCCGAAACCTCTTCCAGACCAGCAATAAGGCGAAGCACTGTGGTCTTGCCACAGCCGCTAGGCCCCACCAACACCACAAACTCGCCGCTGGCCACATTCAGGTTAATGGCTTTGAGTACGTCCGTGTTGCCAAAGGACTTAGAAACGCCCGTCAGGGCTACTTTGGACAGGCAGCCCGTGTGGTGGGACGGGTGGGATTCCGTTGCGTCGGCCATAAGCGATGGTTAAACCTTATTCTTTTAACGTGCCTCAGTGCACCCGAAACGTAATGCTATTGTTATAGCAGTAAAAAGCTACCCTAGACTGTACCGTGAGCGACGGTACCGTGTTTAGTTTAAAATGGACAGGCTTCCAGAACCAGTAGGGTTGACCCGCCATGGCTGACCCGCCAAACCACGGGTGAAACTGGTGGTCTGCCCTTTGACATCGGGTTATGTTGGCATTATAGTTTTATATCCTTGTGAGCCAACGTGTTGCAGGACCCGTTTTGCCCACGATTTTACCGCTCTGCAGTGTGTTTCAGACAGTATTACACCGGCAACGCCGACCCACCCTCGACGTGACGTGTGATTCGATCCTAATTTAAAGAGACTTTTGAAAAATGCAAGCTATCGTTCATATCAACGGAAACCAGGTTCAGGTTGAAGAAGGCCGCTACGTCCACGTACACGCCATTGAAGCCAAACCCAACGAAGAACTGATTTTTGACCAGGTGCTGTTTGTCCTGGCCGGAGAGCATTCCGTCGTCGGGGCCCCCTTTATTGAAGGGGCCAAGGTAACGGCCAAGGTGGTTCGCCACTTCCGCGACAAAAAGATACTGGTCTACAAAATGAACCGGAAAAAGGGCTATCGCCGCAAGTACGGCCATCGCCAGCCCCTGACCGAGCTGCAGATTGTCGATGTCAGCTTCCCGAGCAAGGCTCAGGTTGCGCCCCATTCGCCCAAGACCGAGGCCAAGCCGAAACCGGTTCGCAAAGCCGAAGCCAAGCCGGCAGCTGCCGAAAAGCCTGCCAAAAAAGAGCCGAAGGCCGCCACGGTAGAGGCGCCCCCCAAAACGGCTGAGAAAACGGTCGAGGCCAAACCGGCCAAGAAAGAAGGCAAGGCTGAAGGCGAGGCGGCTGCGGCTAAAAAGCCGGCGGCTGCCAAGAAGAAAGCCACTCCAGCCAAGGCTGCTTCGGCCAAGGCGGATGATGCTGCCGATAAACCGGCCAAGAAAGCCGCCGCGCCCAAGGCCAAAAAAGAAGGCGATGCGGACAAGAAACCCGCCAAAAAGCCGGCTCCCAAGAAAAAGGCGGACGAATAGATCGGCCCCGGGGCACTGCTGCCCATTAGAGAGAATGACAATACGGAGAATTCCCCGCTATGGCACATAAAAAAGGTGTAGGCTCAACCAAGAACGGCCGCGACAGTAATCCCAAGTATTTGGGGGTTAAGCGCTATGGTGGTGAGCAGGTTTTTACCGGCAACATTTTGGTTCGGCAGCGTGGCACCAAGTTTCATCCCGGCACCAACGTCGGTATCGGCAAGGATGACACCCTGTTTGCCTTGGCCGATGGCGTGGTGACCTTTGAAAAATTCCGCAAGGACCGCAAGAAGGTGAGCGTTCTGCCGGCTAGCAACTAGTTAGCTGCTGCGTTTGGAGTGCATGCCTTGCTTTTTCTTCGAGTTCAACACGAACTCGGGGGCGGGGCTGTTGTCGTCACTGCCCGTGCTGCCGTCCATTTTATCGCGGTAGTACATGCGCGATTTGTGTTTCGGGCTTTCGTTGACAATGACGCTGCGTACCTTTTTTGAGCAGCTTTTACAATAGTTGCCTTCGGTCTCGAAGAAGAAGACGTCGCGTTTGCACCCTTTGCAGTTGAGCAGCACGCTGTGCTTGGCCATGCCGATTTCGCCCTTTTTGACGACCTCTTCCATTTCCTGCAAGTCCACGCCAAAGGATTCGGACAGCTCGGCCACACTGACACCGGGGTTATCATTGATGTAATGATAGACATCGCGTGTCAACGCATCGAAATCGACCTGGCAATCGCTGCATAGGGTTGATTTAAGGCGCTTGAAGACTTTTCCGCATTTATCGCAATTGGCGACACTCATTGATCTGCAGGGCTATCCATTTCTTTAAAGCAGTTTTCCCGGTGTTGGATAAGAGGTGGTTGACGCCTGGCGCAACAACCCATCAAAACCGGGATACCATCCTTGTTAACACTTGCTGGGGTAGGTATCGACCGGTTTGGCCTAATATTTACCCCTTTGTTAAGCAGCGACACAAAACGCCCTGGCCTGGGTAAGGGGCACAAGGGCGTTTTGTGTTTAAAAGACTGGTTTGGCTTAGGTATTGGCCATATTGTGCTGGTGTCTGACTTGTCCCCAGCGGCGTTTTGGCACAAATATCCAGTTAAGCAGGCCCAGGAAGCGGAAGAAGAGGACCAGCTGACGGTAGCCAATGTTGTCAAACACGACGGCAAACAGCAGGGTGGCCACTTCCAGCGGACGCTTGTACAGGCGGTACGAGATAATCTCAAGAAGCAGGGCCAGCAGGGAGATGAGCATCCCCAGACCAATCGACACGACCAAGAAGGCAATCAGGGCCTTGATGCTGATGAAGTCGAAAACGAAACCGAGGATCATGAACACGAAGCCGGCAAGCTCGATGACAGGGCTGAACAGTTCGAAGATGATCATGTAGGGCATGGCCAACCAGCCGGCAAACCCACTTTTGGGGTTGAACAGCAGGCCGAGATTGCGCCAAAGACTTTCGGCCAGGCCACGCTGCCAACGCATACGCTGGTTTTTCAGCGCGTTCAGGTTTTCAGGGGCCAGTGTCCAGCAAACGGGGTCCGGTACGAAGGCGATACGGAAGTCACGGTCGCGGTTGCGCAGGTAGCGGTGCATCCGAACCACGATTTCCATGTCTTCGCCGATGGTGTCGTTGCGGTAGCCACCGACTTCGATAACGGTTTCCTTGTGGAAAAGGCCGAAGGCACCGGAAATAATAAGCAGGGCGTTAAGCGGGGCCCAGCCAAGGCGTCCGAAAAGGAAGGCGCGCAGGTATTCGACAACCTGGATTTGCGCCAGCATGCTTTTGGGCAACCGGGCTTTGACGAAGAAGCCGCCAAACAGTTTGCAATCGTTGAGGATACGAACCGTGCCGCCGGCTGCAACCGTGTTGGTGTCTTCGAGGAAGGGCTTGGCCAGCAGCAACAGCGACTCGGGCAACAGGATGGAGTCGGCGTCCATACAGCAATACAACGGGTAGCGGGCCAGGTTGATACCGGCATTCAAACTGTCGGACTTGCCGCCGTTCTCTTTGTCGATAACACGCAGGTTGGCGTAACGACGCGAATTGTAGACCTGCCGAACGGGCATGGTTTTCAGGCGGTCGCGGTAGGCTTCGGCAAACGGCTGCAGGTCAAAAGCCATGCGGAGCTGTCCGAGCGTGTCGTCCGTCGAGCCATCGTTGATGACGATAATTTCAAATTCGGGATAGTTCAACCGCAGCAGGGACTGGACCGTCTGGACAATACTGCCCATTTCGTTGAAGGCGGGTACCAGGACGCTGATGGGACGAAAATATTTTTTGTAGGCACGGGGCAATACGTTCAGCGAACGGTTGTCCATGTAGTTCTTAATGTAGCTGATGGCCACCATTTCCAGGAGCAGGTAGATGGTACACAGCACCAGGAAGTAGATAATGAAGAACCACTGGAAAAAGCCGACTACGGGCTGTTGAGAGATAACACCGCTGACCCATTCGTTGAGATCGATAGCCGACATGTCGCCACTCCAGCTAAAATCGAACCAGCCGGCAAGCGGCAGGGCTTTGGCGTGGGTCAGGGCTGTCGAAACCAATACATCGGCCTGGCCGCTGGCTGCATCAAGCAGGTTTGAACTCAAATAACTCAAATCCATCATACGGTTAACCCTGTGGTTTTATAAACTTCTTCTTCTTGTACTTGGCGCATCATATCCTTGGCATACGGATCGTTGATGGCGTTAATGGCACTGGTCAGACTACCGGGATCGTGTTTGTATACATTAATAAGGGCTTGGGCGGCACGGTAGCGAACCCACCAGCTGGCATCGCAAAGCAGTTGCAACAGCAGATCCGTTTGGTCGGTGGTGCCAATGGTTTTCAGGGCGTTGGTGGCCCGTACCCGTACCGGCCAGTTGGGATGTTGGGCCAGGCGGGTAATGATATCCACATTTTCAGGGTCTTGCTGCTCGCCGATAACGGCCAACGCGGCAATCAGGATGGGTTCTTCGTGAGAGGTCTCCAGGATTTGCCGAAGCATTGGCTTGACCGACTCGTAATGGGCAAAGCCCAGCATTTCAATAACGCGAGCAGCCTGTTCCTGCGGAATTTGGGCCTGGTTCAGGTGCTCCAGCAAGGGCTGCGTAACGGCATGGGGACCAGCGGCAGCCAGCAGGTTGGCCGAGAAGGAGCGAGGCCAGTCTTCGCGGAAGATGATGTACGGGGCGACCATGGTCATGGCTTCTTCCGGGGCAATGCGTACCATGGCCTCGGCCGAAGCGAGTGAAAGAAAGGTGTTTCTGGCCGTCAGGTTGTGGGCCAACGTTTCCCAGGCCGAGGTATGCTGCAGGTAGCCGGCAGCCGCAATGCCATAGAGGCGGTCGCGGGTATTGCCCCGGTAGACGAGACCGTCGATGTATTCCTCCAGCCCAGCTTTACGGGCGGTCTGGATGAGGTTGTCGGCATGCTGGGAGTTGACGTTGGTGTTCTCCAGGTGGCGCAGCCACAGGTCGATAAAGCTGACCACATCGCCACGTCTTAACTGGGCCACGGGGCTGGGCAACGAATATTCGCACTGTTTCAGGGTGGGCAGCCACTTTTGGCGGACGCGTTCACCATGGGATTCTTCGAGCACCGCAAAGAAGTTGAGGGTGTAGACAATGAAGAAAATCACCAGGGCAAAGATTACTACGGACAAACCGAAGTAGAACGCCACAGTCACATTGGCTGAGTTGGTATAGAAGTTGGCGATGTCCACAAGAAATTCAAACATAACGTCTCAAGCGTCCTTTTGGGGAAGATCCTTTGTTGTGATTAGAAGCGGTGGCGTAAGCCGAGCTGGAAGCCGGTCTTGGTGTACAGGTCGGCGTTGTTGGTGTTGTTGTCGTAATCCGATACGGAGAACAGGTAGGTGACGGCCCACTCGGGGTGGAACCAGTGAATACCGTTGATGTTGACGCCAACCGAGCTGACGTCGACAATACCGCGGGGGCGGCCGGGAATCAGAACGTTTTGCTGTTCATCACCAAAACTGAACCCGACACCGACTGTTGAGTTGTTGATGCCGTAGTAGTAGTTACCCGAGATCAGGTGGGCATAACGGGTGTCGGCACCGTGCAGGTAGCTTTGGAACATGGTGTAGCCGACCCGGAACTGCTTGTAGTATTTTTCCAGACCGTACACGCCGGTCTCGACAATACCCAGCTTGTACTGGCTGTGGCGGTGTCCGCCGCTCAATACAAAGCCGTAGGGCAGGGCCAGTTGCAGGCCGTTAAAGAAGGAATATTCGGGAATAACTTCGCCACTGGGGCTGTACGTTCCTTCGCCAACATAGGTCAGGAAAGGCAAGATGGGGAGGAAGGTACCGAGCTGCATTTCGGTGTCGTAAAACCCGAAGCGGCGGGTACCGCGCAGGCGGCCGTAAAAACCAAGTCCTTTACGAATTTCGGTACGGAAGGACATGTACTGGTTGTTCCAGTCCTCGAAATCGTTGTCCAGGTAGTCGTAACCGCCACCCAGTTCCACGTCGAGGTAGGGCACGTCCATGTTGTTGCGATCGGCAGGCCGATCGGGATCCGGGTTGGAAGCAACCTGGTCGGGCTTTGTTTGCTCGGTTTGTTGCTCCGGCACCTGCCATGTCGAATCGGGGAACCGGCTGATGGCATCGTTGGTGGTTGACACGGCCGCGTCGTAGTTGCCCTGAAGCTGATAGGTGCGAATCTTGGCGCGGTATACGTCTTCGTAATCGGGGCTTAGTTCGGACGCCCGGTTAAAGGCTTCGAGTGCATCGTCGTAGCGTTCCATGCGAACCAGTGCGAGCCCCTTGCCCAGATGGTAATCGGCATTGGTGGTGTTTTGTTTGATCAGGGCCTGGTATTCATCAAAGGCTGCCTGGGGGTTGTTCTGCATGCCGTAGGTACGGGCCAGCAGGAAACGGGCTTCCTGGTTGTCCGGGGTGTTGCGGAGCAATGCATTAAGCGGTTCATCGGCCGTGGCGAAGAAATCGTCGGGATTGGCATCCTTGGCCTGGTTCAGAATATTAAAGGCCGAATCGTAATCGCCGTCATGCAGCGAAACAGCGGCTTTGTCATAGTAGTAGCGCACGTCGCCGGGGTTTTGTTCAATAAGGATGTTGTACTGGGTGGCGGCGTTGGCATAACGGCCTGAGCGGTCAAACACGTCGGCCAGCAATACGCGGGCACGGGTATCGGTGGGGTTGTTTTCCAAGGCTTTGGTCAGCAGGGTTTCGGCTTCCGAGTAGGTGCCGGAATCAATTTGCTGTTCAATGGCGGCATAGTTAATCGATCCCTGGGCGAATGCCAGGCCATTGGGTAGAATGGCAACGCAACCCAGAATCAGGGTGGTGGCGATCAGGTGTTTAACCATAGCGGCAGGTAATCCTTGACTGTAACGACTGCAAAACGATGTATCGCCATAAGGTGAGGTTGAGCTTTGCGCGGGTAAACAAAGCATGTTTTGGCAAGGCAACGCCTTGGAAAACGTTGTGTTGAACCAACCCTTTGTCAGGAAAGCAAAACCAAACATCGTTTCAGTTGTATCCTTTGCTGCATTAATGGTGAGAGGCAGGTGATGGTGGGGGGTATCGGAAAAACGAATTGTCAAACCAAGACCATACACGTCTGTCTATCGCACCCATCATAGAGAAGCATGCCGACAATTGTATCGTTCAGCCAGAGGAGCTTTGCCTCGTTTGATTGGCTGATTCGGCTGGATTGGGCACAGCCACAAGCCATCCCACATGCTTGAAGGGGACAAAACGCCGATATAAGGATATCGGAGGCCTACACCATCTGGTGTATGTAAAAATTAGTGAAGTGAAGCGGGGTGGGGGGTTCCTAACCCTCTTTATTTTGTTTTTATAA
>JAGQHJ010000048.1 GCA_020431915.1 Cyanobacteria bacterium HKST-UBA04
CATTCGCTGCGGCTGATCGGCGGAGTTGGATGCGGATTTGCTAGGCATAATACTGTGAAACCTAGTTCAATGGTGGTGTTTTGGGGACTATACCATTTCAACTTTAATCAGGTGCTGAATCTTGTGGATCATGCCCTGGATGATGGGGGTGTCGAAATGGCCGGAGGATTGGTTGATACGTCGCAGGCCCAGGGACTCGGCAACCCGGCGTTGGCGCTGGGTGGAGCCAATCAGGCTTTTGACCAGCGTGATTTTCAGGTTGGGGGTCTTTGTGGAGCCGGATTGCGCTTTGGGGGTGTTTTCTTTGGTTTCGGTACTCATCGCGGCAAGGGTCCTTACATAATCATTTCTTTAACGCTCATGCCACGGCCTTCGGCAATGTCGCTGAAGCTGCGCAGCAGGGAAAGGGCCTGAATCGTGGCACGGGCCACGTTCAGCGGGGAGTTGGACCCCAGGGATTTGGAGAGGATGTCTTCGACGCCGGCCAGTTCCAGTACGGCACGGGCGGCCCCACCGGCAATAACTCCGGTACCTTGGGTGGCGGGACGCAGGATAACCCGGCTGCCGCCCAAGCGGTTGTCAATGGGGTGCGGAATGGTGGTTTTATGCACGGGGACGGTGATCAGGTTTTTACGGGCTGCCGAGACGGCTTTTTGAATAGCGCCGATAACCTCGCTGGACTTACCAATGCCCAGGCCTACCTGGCCTTTGCCATTGCCGACAACGACAACAGCCCGGAAACTCAGTTTCTTACCACCCTTTACGACCTTCGTTACGCGGCGGATTTGAATGACCTTTTCTTTCCATTCCGAATCCTCGGCCGGGTTACGGCCTTCGTTGCGGTTGCGACGGCCACCGCCGTCACCCCGGTTGGATCGGCCCCGGTTTCCTTCGCCCTCGCCGCCACCGCCGCGCTGGCCACCACGGCCACCTCGGCCGCGTCGGCCGCTGTCGTCATTGCTACTATCAGCATTGCTGCCAGCGGTTTGGGCTCTTTGCACTTGCTGCGGTGCTTCGTCTGCCGCCGGGGCTTGAGTGGCCTCGGTTTTTTCAGCAGTGGGTTCTTCGGAAGCTGTTGGCTCCTGGGCCTGGACTTCTGGGGCCTGGGCTTCTGGCGTTTGTTCTTCAGGGGTGGGGGAAGGCGTATCGGAAGGGGACATTTGGTAATTATGCTCCTGATCGGTTCAAAAGGATAAAATGCTGTCAAATAAGAGGGGAGGCGGGCTACAGAATGAGGGGGCCGCAGTTAAGGCGCTGCCCCGTGCAGGGTCAGGCAAACAAAAAGCGGGTTTCTGGGTGGTTTGGACACAACAAGGGCAACCCGTGCCAAGGCGTAAATGGCATTGTCTCAAAAAAGCCGGGCAAAAATCAAGCCAAAGCAGAGCGGGCACTCGGCCTGGCTGGATTATGGGACGGGGACGGTTTCAACCTTGCCGGCCAGCCGGATGGGCAGGTCTTTGTTGCCGGGTTGATGATACAGGGTTTGTGTCGGGAAGGCAAACTCAATGCCGTGGTCGGCAAAGTGCCGCATAATGGCCAGGTTGATGGCTTGTTGGACGTCCATGTAGCGGCTGTAGTCATTGCCTTCAACGTAGTAAACAAACTCGAAATCCAGTGAGGAGGCCCCAAATTTGGCAAAGTGGGCCCGGTCGGCACGGGTAAAGGCCTGGGCCTCGATGATGCCGCGCACGGTGTCGGGTATGGTGGCCAGCTTATCGACGGGGGTGTCGTAGGTTACCCCCAGGCCAAAGACGACCCGACGTTCGTGCATTTTAAGAAAATTCCGTACCCGGCTCGACAGCAGGTCATCATTGGAAAAAACAAGCTCTTCGCCGCTGAGGCTTTGCAGGCGTGTGGTTTTTAGGCCGATGTGTTTGACGGTGCCCATCTCCGTGCCCACAATAATAAAGTCGCCGACGGTAAAGGGCTGGTCGGTAACAATGGCCAGGGCGGCCAGCAGGTCTTTAAGGGTGTTTTGTACGGCCAGGGCCATGGCCACCCCGCCAATGCCCAGGCCGGTAACCAGCGCGGTAATGTTGACCCCGAAGTGGTCCAGCCCCAGCATCACCAGGACAGAGAAAATCAACGTCAAGGCGGTAATGGTGACCACCCCCCGAAGGGTTTCGGCCACTTTCTTCTCTTCGTCCGTGGCCTGTCCGTTTATGTACAAATCCATGCCGAACGACACGATAGGCTTGGCCCAGAAAGCCAGCTGTATCAATACGGACAGCACCAGGACATGGCGCAGCACGACGCCGAAGCCGTTGGGCAGTTGAACGAAATACAGGCCCATCATGAGGGCGATCAGGATTTCGATAAGGGGGTTCACTTTGGCCAGCAGCGTGGCCAGAAAATCCGTGTACTGTCCCACGAAGTTGCCCTGCACCGCTTTGAGACGCCTGACGGCCAGGTGCTGCAGCAGGTTGAAAACACCCCAGGTGGCCAAGGCAAACGCACCGGCAATCAGCCAAGCCAGAATGCTGTTGCCGAGCACCCGGTGGCCCAACCAGGGGTAGTGGGTTATTAGTTCCAGAGATTCGAGTCCCATGGTCTCAAACAGCCTCCAGAAGCAGAATCAAGGCAAAAAAAAGTGCGCCATCTGCGACTCGAACGCAGGACCTGTCCCTTAAAAGGGGAATGCTCTACCAACTGAGCTAATGGCGCATCTGTCAGACGAAAGGTTAAACAGTTATGTCACAAGGGCCCCAATATCGTCAAGGCGAAGGCTCAACCCAGACGCTCCTTGCCCCGTTGTCGGGTAAAAAACCGCTTGGCACAGGCAGGTTGCCTCCATCCTTAAAACAAACCGGATATCGGCCGGGTTGCTGGGGCCTTTGTGCTACACTGTAGGAATACATGCCACTCTCCATGGTGCTCTGTTGTGCTCTGTCGTGCTGGAGGTGTTGGCGAACGGTATTTTTTAGAGTCTTATTCGAATCGTTGTGGCGTTTCTTCAAAACCGTGCACGTTAATCTACCTGTCTATCGGTGTACCAGAAGGTGTTACAGCTGATATGAAATTTTACGAAATCAAAGGTTTTTGGGGGCTCACCCATTTCATCGTCATGGCTGCTTTGGTATTAAGTTGTCTGACGCTGGTTCCCATTCTGCTGACCATGGTGACATGGAATGCCGTGATGGGTGATTTGCTGGAAGGACCGACCATTGGGTTTTGGCAGGCCGCACTGCTGGCTGCCGCCTTGATGCTGGGGGCCCACATGGTCTTTAAGCCGGAAATCGAGTTCAAGTTCTACCGCGAAGAGGATTTGCTGGGGGGCAATGGTCCCCAGGATTCCGACTCGTCTAAAAAAGGCCACTAGACCGGCACTGAGACCGCTTGCCGACATGAGAGCGGCAGGCCCTGGGTTTATACATGTTATTGGAACATGTCCTCTTAGTGGTGTCCCCACAGGCACAGCACCAGGCCAATGCTCATGCCGGTTAGCATACCCAGGTATTGGGTGGGGCGGTTGCTTTGCTCAAGCTCGGGCAACAGGTGGGTGCAGCCAATGTAGAGCAGCACGCCACAGCTAAAGGACATCAGCAGCCCCAAGACCATCGGCGTGAGCAGGTCGAGTATGGGTAATGAAACAATCGTGCCAAAGGGGGTGCTTATGGAAGCGGCCAGCAGGCTGGCAATAAAGGAGGCGCGGGGCGGGATGCCGCAGGTGGTCAGTATCAGGTAGGTCATCAGGCCTTCCGGAAATTCATGCAGGCCCAGCCCAACGGCGGTCAGCAAGCCGGAGCGCGAGGACACGGTAAAGTTGATGCCGTAGATCATCCCGTCTATAAGGGAATGCAGGCCAATGGCCAACAGGAACGTATAGCCGACGGCGGGTGTCAGGCGGTGCCAGCTGGCCATGGTGGCCATGGGGGTAATATGGTGGGGCTCGCCGTTGGCCATCACGGTTTGGTTGGTGGTTTGGTTGGTGGTTAGGCCTGGGGCAGCGGCATGACAAGGGCTATGGGCACCGTCGCCGTTAGGCGCGTCATGCACCTCATGTGCCCCATGCTCGCCATGTTCTCCATGTTCTCCATGTTCAATCCGTTCGCCGAGCGGGGTTTCATACTCGCTTAAGTCCAACAGGCTGGTTACGGCTCCGTTGACAAAGTACAGGGTAAGAAATCCGACGAGCAGGCCAAAAGGCGCGTAGGGCGTCATGGCAAACGATTCGGGGATTAGATGCAGGAAGGCAATGCTAATCAGGCTGCCGGCTGCAAAACCAACAAAATAATGCCGGTGTTTCAGGGCCCAGTTTTTGGTTTGTTTGGCGGCCAAAATACCGGCCAGGCAAATCAGGCCGGCCAACATGCTAATGAGGATGGCGGTCATGGCAGGCCCCCTATCGGGCCGGTATGACGGAGCGGATGTGTTTGGGGCATCGGGGGGGCTATAAAGGGGGCATTGGGACCACTGGGGCAAAAAAGGCCACAGGGGCCAAAGGGTAAGCGACGCATGGAAAGGAGTCTCTGCAAGGGGTGAGGGCGAACAGGCCGAAACGGGGTAACACAGTCATCATATCAAGCGGCAGCGGCATTTATTGTTGCAGTTGCAGCCAGGGTGTGGCAAGCCCCCTAATTTGTTTTCCCTATGTCAAAGGCGTGTCGATCAGGGTGAAACACAGCGCCAAAGGCTGTCAAACCGGCCTTTGGCAACCGTAGGGCGGTTCGGTTTGTTAACAAACCGTTATATCCTATCTAAAACCGCTTGTTATTTGTTTTTATATATGTAAGAGTTATTATCAGAAAGAGACCCCAGAAAAGAAGACCAGCATACCCCCTGTGCCCGTGCCCTTGTTCGAGACACTTGTGCCAATTATCCGGTGCTTGAACGGCTGCATAGGTCCCCTCCCCGCAGAGCCAAAGATTTAAGAAGCAACTTTTTTTGAGGAGCCCGTTGAGATGACCGTACAAATTAACCAGACCAACAGCGTCAACGTTGCCCAGCTTGGTGGCAGCGAAGATGCAAACGTTAGGCAAAACGGTAATCAGAATACCCTGGTTATTGGTGGCAGTGGCGCAACGACTACCGTCAACGGTCAGGTTGTTGCCAACAATGCCGCTGGTACGGCTCAGTCTTTCAGCAGCTCGGCATCCACTACCTCAACCGCCAGCACGTCAACCACCAACGTTTCCGCTGCCAGCGACAGACTGGCCAGCGTGACGGAGTTGTTGGAACGCCTTAAAAGTAACTCCAGCGCCAGTGACTATAACGGCTCGGTTAGCATCAGCAACACGGTTACCGGTGACAGCACCGCCAGCCAATCCGTGGCCAGCCGTCTTGATAACCTGGCTTCGAGCCTGCCGACCGGTAGCGAAAGCACCGCTGGGTCGCGCATTCGCCAGATGATTGCAGAAATTCGCCAACGCAGCGACGCCGCCCGTGCCGGTAGCCTGGATACGGCTGCCACCAGCAACACGGCTGCTGCCAGCACCAACAACACGGTGGCAGCTTCGACGGCAACCACAACCGTAACCGATACGGCCCAGGCTACTAGCAGCAATGCCGGCAGCGCCGTGGACACCCAGGCCCTGATTCAGCAAATCATTGAAATGATTATTGCCATCCTGACGTCCAACAGCAATAACGGCTAAGCCCCAAGCTGTTCGCCCACCCCAAGTTTTAAAATCCAATCACTCCACCCCACACCCCCGGTTGTTCGGGGGCATACGGGCACCCTTCTTCATATAACGTCATAAACTATCGAAAAGCGCCTTAATATTGTTTTTATATATATAAGGTTATTCGATATCGTTTTTGATCCCTCCCCAACGTGTCGAATGAACCGTTTGAAGAAGAAGAGAGAACGTGCCTTGCCCAGGCGTTGTGCCATGTGTTTGCGGCAAGTGCACAAGGAGTGACCCACGTTATTATGACTTCCGTTGTACAAAACAATGACGTTAACGTCTTTACCAGCGGCGGCCAGTTTACCGGTTCGGTCAGCCAAACGGGTAATCAAAACGTGATTAACCTGGGCGGTACGACCACCAGTTCATCGTCGGCGGGCAACTATTATAGCCTCGCACCGACTTCGGCCGCCCGTACCACCGACTCTTTTGCTGAGACAAGCTGGATTGCCGGTACCTCCAGTGTCAGACCGGCCGCAGGTGATCGCATTCAGAACTTGATCGCCAGTATCCAGGCCCGTCGCACGGCGGCTCCGGCCCCGACGGTTGCCAGCCCGCCATCGGTTCTCGTCAACTATCCGCCGCAATCCGTTAACGCCGTTCGGCAGTGGTTGCTCCAGATGATCATCGGCCTGCTTCTGCAGCGGTTTCGTGGCCAATAGCCCTGTGTTTAAAGGAATCCCCCGTTTCCCGGCCTCCCGTTAGGGGGCCGGGAAACCACGCGTTAATTTACAAAACGTTATAAAACCAACAACAAATGCCCTTAAGAATGTTTTTATATTTTCAGATAATATAAATCCCCTTTCTCTGTTCATTCGTTCGTTTAAAACAAGCGCTCAATGTGTGTGTGTGGTAACCAAATCGGCTTGCCCTTGATAAGCCGGAAGTGCCGTGCACAGGAGCTTCTCCCCGTAACTAATGGAGTGTGTGTGTCTATGTCCTTTACGACCCTGAATCAAATCGGCGTCAACAATACGGCCGCCGTTAATACCTTTAACAGCTACAAGCCCGCTGCAAGAACCTATCAGCCGTTTTCGCATTATGCAGGCTACAGCAAGCCCCACGGTGGTGGCGGTTATGCAAACTGCGATGTCGGCTCGATCATCCAGCTCATTCTGAGCATGCTGCGTGGCGGCTATGGTGGCTACCAGCCCGCACCGGCCCCGCAGCCGTACACGCCACCGGCACCCCCTGTGGTGTACGACCCGGTTAACCCCACGGTTACCTACACCAACCACAAGGTTTGGGGCGACCCCCACTTTGTGATCAACGGCAAAAATTTCGACTTCGGTAACGACAAACCCGGTGAAACCTTCAGCTACATTAACTCGGCAACGCACTCCCACGCATCCAACCTCATCAAGTACGGTGGTGCCACGGTTAATGGTCAGCAAGGCTTTGCGTTCATGGACAGCCAGGGCCAAGCCCAGAAGTTCATCTACGACCCGGCCACCGATAAGTTGACCCACAACGGCGAAGAGGTCAAGGAAGGCGATACGATTAACATCGTCACGGCCGCCACCGATGAAAAAGGCGCCCCGATTCAGGCCCAGGTCAACTTCACCAAAGGCAAGGTCAACGTCGTGGGTCCCGAATACGCGTACGACATCGTTGACAAAGGTACGTACGTCGACCTGGAGCGGATTTCCACGACCGGTTTCGGTACGGAACTCGATGGCGATGACGTGGGTCTGTTGGTTGACGCCCTTGACGATGGTCTGAAGAACATCGCAGGCAACAACAGCAACCTGCGCCTGACGGGTGACTTCAATGGCGATGGCCAGGAAGAAACCATCGACCCGAACGTGCTGTACAAGGTGGCCGATCTGTTCGGTGCGCCCCAAGGTGCCCGTTTTGGCCAAGGTGTTGTTCAGGGTCAAATTGGTGTCGATGCCAACATCCAAGGCGGTACCGCCCAATAGGAGACGCCTCTCCTTCAACTGGTTTGTACCGGCCCGTCATATCGGGTGGTCACCGACAAAAACCCCGGTCTGTTTCAAGCAGGCCGGGGTTTTTCCAAGCCGTAACACGGCTTGGACAATCGAAAAATTTTCTAAAAATTGGCGGATCTGGGTTCAGAAGTTCAAATTGGCTGTTTTTATTTTAATATAACGACTGAATAATTTTATTCAACGTTCATTGTGTGTAGCAACAATCATTCGGTTTCGTCCGGCAATTTGTTTACAGGGCTAACGTGTTTGTTGACAGAGGTATTGCCATCGCTGACGTGGCCGATTAATCGTGGAGGTTAACTACAGATATGTCTGGTGTTCGCTTTTTCCGACATGGTAACCACATGGATTCCATTCGCCGTCATGGCAACCATTATCACCGGTCCCACCACCGGGGCTGGAAACCGTTTCGTGGCTTAGGCCAAAAATTTGGACGGGTTTTCCGTCACCGTGGCTTTGGCTCCGGCTTCCGCGGACTGCATGGCTTTGGCCGTCGTATTGGGGGCGGTATTCGCCATGCCCTGCACCACTTGCGGGGTCATCACCACCATGGCCACCACCACCATGGTCACCGTCGTTTCTGGTAGCCTTTGATACGGCCATCAGAAACCGTTTTTAGACGGTTTCATGATTTCTTAACCGGCATTGGGCTTTTGCTCAATGCCGGTTTTGGCTATGGTGAATCGGTATGAGTGATCCTTCTCTTAAACCCTCTAACCCCTTGTCGATTGATGGGGAAACAACCGATACGCCGTCCGCCAGCCAGGGATGGAGCAAAGCCAGCCGGTATCTGGTGTTCTGGTTAGGGCCGGTGCTGTTTGTTTTGCTGGCGTTTTGTCTCCCCCCGTTTGACGCGAGTCGGGGCAATGTGTTGAATGCGGCCGCCGGCATTACGGTTTGGATGGCGCTGTGGTGGCTGACGGAAGTGGTGCCGCTGGCCGTGACGGCCTTGCTGCCCGTTGTGCTGTTTCCGTTGTTTGGTGTTCTGCCGGGCGGGCAGGTAAGCCAGCAGTACATGAATGCCATTATGTTCCTGTTCATGGGCGGGTTTGTTTTGGCCATAAGCCTTGAGAAATGGGGCTTGCACCGCCGCTTTGCCCTGTACCTGATTAGCCACGCCGGGCTACATCCGGCTCGGGTGATGTTGGGGTTTATGGTGGCTACGGCGGGCCTGAGCATGTGGATTAGCAATACGGCCGCCACGCTGATGATGTTGCCGATGGCTCTGGCGGTCATTGATCAGCTTCGGACGGTCTTGGCGCCGGGGGTATACAAGCGGTTTGAAACCAGCCTGTTGTTGTCCATTGCCTATGCGGCCTCGGTGGGAGGCATGGCCACCTTGCTGGGCACCCCACCGAATATGATTTTTGTCCAAATCTACCAGATGGAATTTCCCGAGGCCCTGCCCATGGGGTTTGGCAAATGGCTGTTGTTTGGCCTGCCTATTGCCATGACGTTATTGGCGGCGTTTTGGGCTGTGCTGTCGGCCCCTTTGTGGCATCTGCCCAAACAGTTGTTTGAGCAAACCCGGGCCACGCTACGCACCGACCTGGCAGCGATGGGGCCGATGAGCGGGCCGCAGAAGCGGCTGATGGTTATTTTTGTACTGACGGCTTTGCTGTGGATAACCCGATCGGATTTATCGTTGGGGGTGGTGCACCTGAGTGGATGGGGCAACTGGTTTACCATGTGGGATGCTGCAGGGCAGCGGCAGGTGCCGATGATTAACGACGGGACAATAGCGATGGCCGCTGCCCTGTTGCTGTTTGTGTTGCCAAGCGGCGGGCGTTGTGCGGCAGGCGGCGAAGAGACGGCGCTGATGCAATGGCAGGACATGAAGCGCTTCCCCTGGAATATCTTCCTGTTGCTCGGCGGCGGGTTTGCCCTGGCCGAAGGCTTAACCGCCAGTGGCTTGTCGGCCTGGGTGGCGCATCTGGTTGTCGAGCATAGTCCCTTGACGGCCAAGGGGTTGATTGTCTCGGTTTGCCTGATGATCAATTTCCTCACCGAGCTGGCTTCCAACACGGCCAGTACCCAGATGCTGATGCCGGTGTTGGCCACCATTAGCCGTCAGTTGCATATTGATCCCTTGTTGCTGATGATTCCTGCCACCCTCTGTGCGTCGTGTGCCTTTATGATGCCGGTGGCCACGGCTCCCAATGCCATTGTGTTTGGCACAAACCGGCTGCGCATTAAGGACATGGCCCGGTACGGGCTGCTGTTCAACTTTATCAGCGTGGGGATTATTGTGGGGCTGACGTTTCTGATCGAAGCGCTGATCTAAAGGCCTGTTTTTTAGGTCCCCTTATGTTTGGTTGGTGGTGGCCGCCCGGTGAGTGTGGGCCTGTAGGGTTGTCAAAAGCTCGTTCATATAGGCCAGCGAGCCGCTTTGGACAGACAGCCAAATAAAGGCACCGGCCATGGCCAGGCTAGCCAGTCGGAAGAACCGTGGCCCAAAGCCGATAAACGCAAACAGGGCGAACAAAAAGCCTAGCAACGCCACGGCAAAGTAGCGCAAGTGGAAATCGAGGCCACCGAGGATGAAGAGGTCCGGCAGGCTCTGAGGAGCCAGCCATAGCCACAGGGCAAGGAGGATAGACAAGAGGAACCATATCATTAGCGGCGGGCGTTCGGAGTGGTTATTCCTGAAGAATTAAATCGGGGCCTTGGATTTTTTGGTCGCGTTGGCCGTGTTGGCTGTGTTGGTCGATGCGGATTTTGAGGCGGATGCCATCGCGGGTTGGGCTTCCTGAGCCGACTGGCGGACGACATGGCGCATGCTTTGACCGGGCACCCCGATTTTTCTGTATTTTTGGAAGCGCTGCTCGACGAGGGCTTCCGGTGGATGGGGTTTAAGCAGTTCCACGGCCTTGGCCACCTGGCGGCCAATGGCGTCAATTTGGCCTGCAACGTCAAGATGAGCGCCACCCAACGGTTCTGGGATAATGCCGTCGATGATGCCAAAGGATTCCAGATCCTGAGCGGTCAGTTTCAGGGCTTCGGCGGCCTGGCCGGCATGGCTGGCATCGCGCCACAGGATGGAGGCGCAGCCTTCGGGCGAAATAACGGTGTAGACGGCATGCTCGAGCATGTAAATATGGTTGGCGACCCCGATACCCAAGGCTCCGCCACTGCAGCCTTCACCCACCACTACCGAAACGACCGGGACACGCAGGCGGGCCATTTCACGAATGTTGAGGGCAATGGCGTACCCAATCCCATGCTCTTCGGCAGCAATGCCAGGGTAGGCACCAGGGGTGTCAATCAGGGTTAGGATGGGCATGCCGAACTTGTTGGCATGGGCAAACAGGCGCATGGCCTTTTCATACCCTTCGGGGTTGGGCATCCCGAAGTTCCGGGTCAGGTTGTCCTTCATGTTGTGACCCTTCTGGGTCCCCACCACCACCATTGGGGTGTTGTTCAGTTCGATAATGCCGCCGACCAACGCACCGTCGTCCATGCCGCAACGGTTGCCGTGCAGCTCGAACCAAATCTCCGGGCTTAGGCCGGAGACGATGTCCAGCGTATTGGGCCGTTCCGGGTGTCTGACAATCTGCAGCTTCTCGTTGGGCTTGAGGTTGCTGTACAGTTCCTTGCGGTATTTGTCGGCCTGACGGGTCAGCGTGGTCATTTGGCCCGACACGTCAATGCCGGTTTCGGCGCCCAACTGCTTCAGCTCCTCGATTTTTTCCTGAATGGCCACCAAGGGCTGCTCAAAGTCAAAGCAGGGGGTTGTGGTCATCGCCTTATTGGCTTTAGTCGGTTTATCGGCTTTGGGAGGCATAAGGGGCGAGGTCTCTCAAGTAGATGCTTGTATTGTTGGGAGAAGGGGGCTGTCTTTGATCAGGCCATGGCCGGCTGGCGGTGCATGAACGGACCGGCCTGTTTCAGGGATTTTTCGTGAACGCTGATCAGCCCCACAAGGGTTTGGCGCAAATCAGGGCGTTTAACGACCATGTCGACCTGGCCGTACTTAAGCAGGTAGTTGGCTGTTTGGAAGTCGGCGGGCAATTTTTGGCGAATGGTTTGCTCGATGACCCGGCGGCCGGCAAACCCAATGCGGGACCCTTCTTCGGCAATAATGATATCGCCCAGGGTGCCAAAGCTGGCAGTTACTCCGCCAAACGTGGGTTCCGTCAAGACGGAGATGAACAGCTGGCCCCGTTCATGGAAACGGCCCAGTGCTGCCCCGGTTTTAACCATTTGCATCAGGCTGAAGATGCCTTCCTGCATCCGCGCACCACCCGAGGCACTGACAATGACCAATGACAGCTTCTGTTCCAGGGCCACCTCAATGAGGCGGGTGATTTTTTCGCCCACCACGCTGCCCATGCTGCCGCCCATGTAATCAAAATCCATGACGCCCAGGGCAAAGCGGGTGCCGTTTGTGGTGGCAATGCCCGTTATAATGGCCTCGTACAGATTGGACTTCACTTCGGCCTTGGCAATGCGCTCGTGGTAGGGTTCGGTATCGGTAAAGACCAGCGGGTCCGTTGAGACCAAATCGTCGTTGATTACCTCAAAGGCATCGGCCAGCTGTTCAATGCGCTGGGTACTGTTGATACGGAAATGATAACCACATTCGGTGCACATGCCGTGGCCGGTCAAAAACTCGCGGCGCAACATCCGGTGGGTGCAGTTGTAGCATTCCACCCAGAGCTGCTCGAAGGTTTCGTCCTTTACCTCGTAGTGGCCGGTTTCGGACTTCTGGCCCTTCTGTTTCTGCCGTTTGTCGGCAAACCAAGTGCGAAGTGACATGGGGGGGCGGGCACCATCCTCAATTAATGACTAAAAACCTTCGAAGTGCGGGTCGTTTGGGTGGCACAAGACGGGTTTTGGCCACGGCAAAACGACTTTACCCTATGGTTGTATCACGAAGCGACAGGCCAACCAAGGCATTGACTCGCAAATTGTTGCGTTTCTTTAGCCGCCCACAGAGCCCTGTAACCAAAAAGCCAATATTTTAATGGTAGTAAATATTGGGCTTACCTACGATTCAGAGGCCGGCGAATCAGGAGCAGGCGTGGGGTCGGGGGGTGTTTGGGTGGCAGACTTCTTTCGCGGGGCAACGGTATCAAACGAGAACGGGATCCGGTGATCGTGGCTGCTGTTGTAGTTGCTGCCGTACATGTTGAAGGTGTTGTAGTCGATTGTGGTGTCTCCCCCTTGCGGGTTGATGGTAATCCCAATCAACGACTGCTTCTGGATGATGTCGTAACCGATGGAAAACTTCACGGACTCCGGGCCAAAGGAGAGGAAGAACTGGCGGCCCACCAACAGGTCGTTTCGAGCGTTGTCCGAGGTCAGGTTAAAATTGTGCAGGGCACCAACCGTGACGTGTTTGCCCAAGTCAATCGAGGTTACGTTCTGTAGGTTGTGCGAGCCTTCGTAGTAGGCGTCAAACACGAAGGGGGTTGAGCCGGTGGTTTCCGTAAACAGGTATTGCAGGTTCGAGAAGAACGGGCCTGCGGCAAAGGTCATGCGCGGGCCTGCCCGAAACACGCCGAAGAAATCGCCGGTGGCGTAAGCCGCAACACGGGCTTGGGCCAGTACGTTAAAGGCCACGTTGTCGGCAATGGTAAACAGGGGTCTGACGTTAAGCAACTGGGCCTGACCCTGAAGACGGCCGGTTGCCCGGGGTTCGTTGCCCGTCGGGGCCACAAAGAAGGTTCGGCGACCAGTCGGGAAGAATTCGTCTCGAACCCCGCCACCACTGGCGTAGGTTTGCAGCAGGAAGTTGCCCATCGAGAAATTGCGCTGGTCGGTTATTTCGGCGGCCAGGTTGGGGCGTTCATCGCCAAAAAAGCCGTTGCGGTAATCCGTGTTCCAGCCGACGCGCAGCCGGGTAGCCGGGTTATGCTTGAAAAGACGGGTAGAGGTCAGGGCCGTGAAATCGGCCAGTGTCGAGTTCCAGCCCACGTCGGCATAATGGCGGCGAGAACGGTAGTGGGCCAAAACACCGGCCCCCACCTGCGGATCCACCACGTCAAAGGCTGCCACGCTTTGACCGGGCCGACGGCCTTCACCGAAGGTGACAATGGGCGAAATATACCCAAAACCGTCACCCAATCGACGACTAAAGCTGGGGCCAAAGTAGGCGCCACCGTAATCAATGTCGTAGCCAATGTCCGGGCCCAGAAACGCCGTCAGGCCTTCGTCGCGGTTATGGCCAAACTTGGCGTAAGGCAGGTAGGCCATCGGTATGCCGCCTACGCGCACACGCGGATGCGAGAAACGTACCTCGTCGATATTGCCCTTGTACTGGTGCATCTTGATGGTCTTGACCCGGATGCGCTGCTTGCGATCCACGCGGTCAAAGTCCACGGCAGCCACGTCAGCCGGGCTGATGGTTTTGTCGGGAATGGTAATGCCGGTTCTTGGGTCGTCAATGCCGTGACCTTGGTCGGCCAGCAGGTTGGGACCACTCAAGCCGATGCGGTTGATGTCACCGGACATGTACATGTCCTTGAGCCGAGCGGTATAGAAGGAATAGGAGGCTCCGTCACCGAGCAGCATCCATTGGAAGTCGTTGTGCGACAACAACGGCGAGGCGTCGGTAATAATCCGGCCATTGGTCAGGACCTGGAAGTGGTCGTAACGTTCGCTTTTCTCGGCCTGAAGTTCGTAATCCCGGGTCTTGGTACGGAAGTCTTTCTGGTAGAGTGCCGAATGGTCGGTGTCATACCGGGCCTGCGTACCGCCGGTCACCTGCTCCTTGTTGAAGATGAACACGTTGCCGTAAGCGTCAAGGGTTCCCTTGTCCATATCGAACACGGCTTCTTCCGACAGAATCTCAATGTCCTTTTCCGGCACGATGATGTAGACATCCCCGTCCAGGTTGTACTTGCCCGTAACCGTATCGTAGGTCAGCTCTTCGCTGCTTACCTCAACGTGCATCATCTGCCCGGTGGTGGTGTCCTGCACCTCGATTTCCAGCTTGCCGTCCTTGGGCTCAGCGTTCCCCACCGGCTTGGTGCGAAGGCCAATGGCATCGGTGGTCGCAGGCTTGCTGGGGCCGGCCAGCGGCGAAGCGGTTTTTTGCAGGGCTTGTTTCACTTCGGCCTGGGGCATCGGCTCAAGGGCAGCGGCTGTTTTGGGTTGAAGCTTGGCCGTGGCAGCCGGGGCCGGGTCTAGCTGAACCGGGCTGGTGTCCATGCTGGTATCTATGGGCGTGCTGCTACCGACAGGGGCTGCCGAAGAGCTGGTATACGGATCACCGGCAGCACTTATATCCTGCGACAGCACACTGCTGTGATCGCCAGAATAGGCTGATATACGGGTGTTGCCTGTCGTACGGTTACTCGTTGTGCTACTGTCGGCCGCGTTAAAATACTGTGCTTCGCTGGCCGAGCAAAGGGCGAGGGTGGTTGCCAGGGCCAAGCAGCCCGAAAATGCGGCAGAGACGACCATACGTGACGGTTTGGAACCAAAAAGCAGCATATAAACCTCAGCGAGAAAGGGGACAGGGTTGGGGCGAACCACCCTCCAACAGGGCTTGTTGCCAAAGAACGGACTGAATGGGTTTGCGTTTAACCTACCCGTTAAAAGAGAAAGCGGACCAGTGAAGAAAAGCCGTCTATACATTCTCCCTGATTTCTGCAATCCGTTCAACTGTCAAAGCGCAAATTAAGCCTCAACTACCTGAGATAATTCCGGGGGTTGACGGGTTTACCGTTTTGACGAACCTCAAAGTGCAAGTGGGGACCGGTTGACAAACCGGTGGAGCCAACCAACCCAACGATCTGGCCCCGGCTGACCGATTGTCCCTGGTGAACCGAGATGGACGACATGTGGGCGTACAGGGTGGTAAGGTTGGCACCGTGGATATTACCGTGGTTGATGATGACCGTTTTACCATAACCGCCCTGCCAGCCGGCATGGATGACCGTGCCCCCGTCGGCGGCCTTGATGGGGGTGCCGCGCCGGACACCGAAGTCCTGGCCTGAGTGGAAACGACGGCTTCGGTAGACGGGGTGTACCCGGTAACCAAAGTTCGAGGTCATCGGGCCGTTGACCGGCATCATGAACTGGCCGGTACTGCCGGCAACCGGGCCCTGAATCCCTTTGGTCGAGCGCTGGATCTGGAGCTGAATGCGGTACGATTCTTGTTGCAGTTGTGCTTCTGCCGCTTCATAAGCCCGCTGGCTGGATTTCAGCTTGTCAACCAGCAGCTTATCGAGCAGGACGGATTCCTTGAGCTGCTTCTGGTAGCCCTGTATGGCCCGTATGTTTGAATTCAGGCGTTCCTTTTGCCAGGCCAGCTGCTCTTTCTTGGATTGCAGTTCCTTGGTTCGGGCAAAATAGGCTTTAACCAACTGTTTATCCTGCTCGTAAATACGGCGCTGATAATAGAGGCGGTCCATAAAGGTGGAGATGTTGGCCGCATCCAGCAAGACATCGAGCATGCCCAGGTGCTCGCCCATATAAAACGAACGCAGTCGATGCCCCACTTCGTCGGATAGCTTTTTTTGCTCGCCTAGGGCCACGTCAAGCTGTTTTTCAAGGCTGGTCAAGCCGCCTTTGGCCTGTTCAAGCTGTTCGGCTTTCTGCTTTAGCGATGTTGCCGTCGATTCAATCCGTTTTTGGTTACGCAAAATGTTGGTGGTAACCCGCTTTTCCTTCAAAATAACCTGTTTTTTCAGGTTCCGTATGCGCTCCAGCTTCTTCTGCTTTTCCTGCAGCTGTTTTTGGCTGGCACCCGCCCAGGCGGCAGGGGGAGCCACCAGCAAAAACTGGCCGGGCCAGAGCAGGGCTATCAGCAGCAGCAGCGACAGTAAAGCTTGCAAACAGCGCTTAATGGGCCAAAGTCCTCTCTATAACAAATGATTTTAAGAAAGCAGGGCCAACGCAATGGGGATAAACATGGACAACAGGAAGGCTAAGCCTATGAAACCGGCTATCCACTTGGAGTACTTCTCAAAGAAGGTCACGCACACATCGCCTTGTGGGTTACGGGCCTCGCCAATACGTTACGCGCGCGGGGACTGGGCCAACAGTCTGCCATGGGGGCGGGGCAAGGCGGCGCACAGAAGTAATACTGTACCCTACTTTACCCGACGGGATCCATGCAAGTCGAGCGGCAGGGCCGGATGTCCCAAAAGCCCTTCAAGCCAACGCGATCGGCACGGCAATAGGGTTATATACCTAAGTACTATAGTTTGCAGGCGTCGTTATACACGGCATCGTCCTTGCCGGGCGGGCTCTGGGTCTCATGACGTAAAGAAATGTAACTAATTCGGTTTTTTGCTTTAAAAAACAATCTGAGACGTTAAAGAAACGCGGCTGTTGCGACGAAGTGTTATATAAGCAATCAGATGATTGCCCCCGTTCTTTTCCCCGAGACGACGACAAAGACAACGACAACGACAAAGACAAAGACGAAGAAGAAGACAGACAGTTAACCCCACAAACACCTCACTCGCAGCAACCCGAGCATTCCCGCTAGAAAGAGAGGGCTTTATATATGGCAGTACCGCGCCAAACAACCGCCGACCTGTCCCAGCAGCGTACCCCCTGCCGTAATATCAATGCCCCTGTGTATTTTGTTATCCGTGGCGCTCAAAAGCGCCGGGCCATGGCTGTTCAAAAAGCCCAAAGCCTTCAAAAGGAGCTTGGCGTGATTCCCAAGCTGACCTGCGTTAAATAACCCGCTTTTACCCAAGTGTTTTTTCAATGGTGACCGGCTCTTTCAGGGCCGGTCCCTTGGTATTTAGGTGTTTGGTATGTAGGTGTTTGGTATGTAGGCGGCTGGTATTCAGGCTGCCTGGGCCGAATCGTCTTCCGCGTTTTCCTCTGCCAGCAGGCGCTGGTAATCGTCGCGGGTGACGGGCAGAGGCATGGGGGTTCCCCCGTCGCCATTGGGTTCTGGAAGATAAGTGACCATGGTTTTTCCCTCCTCGTCACCGCTTAGGATACGGCAGGTAAAGGTGTCGAACGTGGCTGCCCAATCCGCCTGGTTTTCGTGCCAGAGGTGCCGGTACTGTTCGCTTTGGGGGGTTGGGGACTTATCGCCAGGGGGGTGGGCGGGCAGCGCTTCGATGTCTCGCCAAACCAGCTCCTGAAGCCGTTTAGGCTCCAGTTGAAAGAAAACGTGTGTGCCTTCCACGGCATAGGTGTAGGGCCGGTCTAATCGGGCGGTTAAATACGGTTTCAGCTTTTCCAGCGTGGCTTTTACCTTATCCATGTCGGCGAAGTGACCGGCAGCCAGTATTTCGGCGGGCAGGTTGGGGGACGGATCAAACTGGCCGTCCAAAATCGCGTCCCAGTGGTTCAGCAAGCCCTCAAAGCCCTGAATCAGGAAGCCGGTTGGCCCGAATACCGGCAGGTTCAACAAATGTGCCCTGCCTACCTCGACCCCGGCGGCCTTGTTCTTGCCAAAGGGCCACCATGGGCGTTTAAACACCCCTTTTAAG
>JAGQHJ010000004.1 GCA_020431915.1 Cyanobacteria bacterium HKST-UBA04
CGAACCCAGCACAAAGTTCTTCGACTATAACGGCGGCAGCGGGTTAAACGGTGCCGAAAAGGGTGAAAAAGGCGAATACGTCAAAGTTAACTAAATTCCACTATTTTTAAATACATAGCTCTCTGTCGTCACATCGATAGGGGGCTATTTTGTTAACACCTGGACAGTAGAAACCTATAAACAGTCACTGCGCTGGTTTTGGTACATATTTTGCGTGGTGCTAAAGCACGTCAACCCGTAAATGACCGTGTAGACAGCGTAAGCCCATTCTGAACCTCATCCTCGCGCAGGCTTTGGCGGGTTGAAAAAATATCGTTGAGCAACGACCGGGCCACCACCAGCATGGCCTGAACCCGAGGCGGCACGTCGCGGCCAAACAGGCTGGAGACGCTGGCGATAAAGGACTCGACATAACTGTAGTTTCGGGTTATCTCGCCTTGCGCGTAGCCGTAGCCAAACCGGGCCTGGTTACCCAAGGCTTGGCCCAGACCCATTTCAATACCGCTGAGAAAAGACCCGCCATCAATGCTGGTCGTTAGGTCCAAAAAATCCAACGCTTCGGCTTGCCGGCGCGCCAGGGCGTCGGCAAACTGATCATCGGTCAAAAACAGCTCGGACACGTTACGCGCCTGGCGCTGCAGTTTGATTTCCTGGCGCAGCGACTGCTGAAGGGTTTCGAGCTGTTGTAATGAAATCGGTGCCGTCATAGGAGAAGTTACACGCCGGACAGCCCACCCTAACCGGTATTACCGTTATTACCGGGGCGGCCAACGGCTTGATCCTCTGTATCGCTTATTCGTAAGTATATAAAAACAATATAAAAAGGATTTTGTGATACCTGGGGCTTTAGTTTATTAATTTATGTTAACAACCGAAACCGGGAGATCGGCACACGTACCATGTCGATCTCCCGGTTAAAACCGGATTGCTGGGTCCTGTTTCTACCAGCGCCCATGATGGTGGTGACCGCCACCAAAGTGGTGGTGATGACCATGATGATGACCGCCACCAAAGTGGTGGTGATGACCGCCGCCAAAGTGATGGTGGTGACCGCCACCAAAGTGATGGTGATGACCGCCGCCAAAGTGATGATGATGACCATGATGGCCATGCCCAACGTGAAAATATGACATAGCTGTACCCTCCAAAAGACCGTCCCAGCCGTAATAGTCTGCTCGTCCGGTTGTTCTTCATTTCTGTCAACATAGGTTCAACGCACCATACACCTCTCGTCCCCATCTGGTTTTGGGAACGGTGGTGAATGTGGTTTAACCCTGTGATGCCCACACTGTAACTTATAGGCATATAAAAACCGGCGGCCCTTGTTTTTTAACACATAGCACGCCGACTTAAGACAAGCTTTAGAAATACCCCTACCCCCTCTCTCACACACCCCTACACAACACCCATGCACAACGCCCATGCACAACACACACACGCGCGCACGCGCACGTGTGTGTATCAAGCCAACGCCTCTGCTAGCGCGTTGGTTCAACCTAAAGTTAGTTCCGCAGACTGTTGTGGGCTGGCAGCCCCAGGTTTTTGTCCTCCACCTGGGCAGCCTTACGAGCCCGGTGATAGCAGGCAATCACAGCCTGCACCTGATCCTGCTGGGCCGGCTTGGCAATAAATTCGTTCATGCCGGCGGCCAGACATGCCTCGGCCAAGGGTTCGGAGCTAACCCCGACAATACAGGCCGGCAGTTCATCGGGCATGTGCAACTCCTGCTCGCGCATCAGGCGGGTGGCTTCCAAGCCGTTTACGTGGGGCATGTTCACATCCATAAACACCAACTGGTAGCGGCCGGGCGAAAATTTCTCAAGGGCCCGGCGGCCGTTGTTGGCGGTATCAACCACGGCACCGGTTTTAAGCATCATGGCTTTCAACAGTTTTCGGCTCAAGGCATTGTCCTCGACCAACAGCACCCGAAGGCCATTGGGTTGCGGGTACAGCCGGTCAAATTGCATGGCTTGCATTGAAAGAACCGAACGACGGTCCTTCGACGGTGAATCGAATCCCATAAGTAAGCTACTCCAACTACGCCCCACCGACCCATCGGCTCGAGGCGATTTTATAAGACAACACACAAACAAAGACAATACGGATTGCGCGGTTCAATTGTCTGGAAAGACACAGGCAGTGATAGATCAGTAGGTAAACCGTGGGTTCATTATGGATCGCCAAGGCCAACCCCTACTATCGTCCAGCCTGCGTAGGGTTTGTCCGAATACTCGGATTGTCCCCCAAATGACCGACAAAACCCGGCAAACTCCACTGGCCGGATGCTGTATAGTGTCACGACAGTATCGTCCCTACTGGTATATGCCTTGCCCCGAACGCCGCCGGAAAAGCCTGCTTACCTACCGGGGACGGGTTCGCTTGGGAATGGCATGGCGTTCGACATATTCAATAATTTTGCTGGCAATGTCCTTCCTGGTAATGGCTTCAATCCCCTGCAACCCTGGCGAGGAATTGACCTCCAACACCTTGGGGCCATCGTTGGACCGCAAAATGTCGACACCAGCCACCCGCAACCCCAGTACCTTGGCGGCCTTGACCGCCGTTTCGCGCTCCTCCTTGGTAATTTTTATTTTCTCGGGCTTGCCCCCCTGGTGCAGGTTACTGCGAAAATCCCCCTCGGCCGCCTGGCGTTTCATGGCCGCCACCACCCGGTTGCCCACCACAAAGCACCGAATATCCGAGCCACCCGATTCCTTGATAAACTGCTGCACCAGAATGTTGGCATCCAGCTGGCGAAACGCGTTGACAACCGATTCGGCGGCTTTTTTCGTTTCGGCCAACACCACCCCCTTGCCCTGGGCCCCTTCCAGCAGCTTAAGCACCATTGGGGGCGACCCCATCATGTTCAACACGTCCTTTGTATCATGGGGCGAGTGGGCAAACGCCGTGTCGGGCATACCAATGCCGTTTCGGGCAAGCACCTGGTGGGCATACAGTTTGTCACGGCTGCGGCTGATGGCGTCGGAGGGGTTGAGCACGTAAAGCCCCATCGACTCAAACTGCCGCACCACAGCCAGGCCATAAAAGGTGGTTGAGGCCCCAATACGGGGAATAATGACATCGAGGCCCGTCAGTGGTTCGCCCGCGTAATGCACCGTTGGGTTGGTCGAGGTAATTTGGATGTAGCAGCGTTTTGTGTCAATCAGCTCCACGTCATGGCCGCGTTCTTCGGCAGCTTCGTACAGGCGCATGGTGCTGTAGCTATTGGGCTGGCGCGTCAGAATACCAATGTTAAGCAGGCGCTGGTGGGCATCGAGCTGGGGCACCAGGTTGTCATACAGCGACAAGGGCAGGTGGCCCAGCATGCAGGAGCGGGTGGGATCGACCGTCAGCCGGTCTACCATGGCACTGCGGCCCAGCAACATACGGTACGCCATGGTTTCGCGGTTGGTCAGCGACACCTCGATGGGCCAGGAATCCATGCCCACCTGCACCGTGGTTTCAATAATGCATCGCAGCTCCGTGTCGCCGTTGGAGCTGGTCACCACCCGTTGATCCACAAGGGGAGCCGAGCAGTACAACTCGATGTCCGGGCGATCCGGTATGGGGTGAATACCGAACCGTACCTTGGGCCTACGCTTGGTGCCATACACCTCAATGGAAAAGGCGTGCAACGAGGACGTTTTGGCGCCTGTGTCCACCTTGGCCTTGATGGCAGGGATGTTGAGCTTTGGCAGGGCCACCCATTCATCCCAACCCACAGTTTGCAATTGCCTAGCGGCCACCGGTCTTCTCCTTCGTTGAGACAGTCAACAACACCCAAACAAGCCGGTAAGCAAACAGGCCAAAACCTGCAAGCTTAACCCGGCTATGCCTCGACTTGCAGAGGGAAACAGCGTACGAAACCACCACCTAGTCTAGGCCGTCGTCATCGTCCGTGTCGTTGTCATTATCGAAATCATCGTCAAAATTGGGTGGCGAACCAGCGGCCACTTTGGCCAAGGCCGGTGATGCCGGTGATGACGGTGATGTACCGAGCGGTCCCGTACCCGCTGCTGCAGGTCTAGGCGACGAAGGCGCTTCCGATGGACGGCGTCTACGACGGCCTTTGCCCTTCGGTTTCTTAAACTTCCTGGCGTACGCCCGGTTTCGTTCGGCTTTTTCTTTTTTAAGATTACGTCGTTTACCCATGAACTTTCCTAACTAAGGCTCGTGTCAGATGCTGAGGGGACAGGGGTGGCAAAACCACCCGCACAGATAACCCTAGCGCTGAGCCTGATAACAATCACGACAGTATACGGGTTTCACCCCATCAGGACGAAACGGCACCTGGGTTTGGCACCCACAGGCTGCACATACTGCGTCGTACAATTCTCTGGGACCACGTGACCCACCGCCGCCACGGCGCTGGGATTTGGCCGCATCACGGCACGGCTTGCAGCGGCGTGGTTCTTGGAACCCTTTTGAGGTATAAAACTCCTGCTCTTCAGCAGAGAAAGGGAAGTCGGCACCGCAAGAGACGCATTGCAGTGTTTTTTCTTCAAACATTGATGGGATTTAACCTCGTGACTTCTAAAGTGATGACTACTACTGGAGGTTTTACAACGAGGTCACTACAGGAGTGTTAAGCCTCATTTTATAAACCGGCTGACAATAACCCCCCTATTATACCCTAAGCCGGTCTGTCCCATGCATCACCCCGCTGATACCCCCCCCTGCAGATCATATATTCGATGTAATAACGCTATATTTATTACGTACGTCTTGCCCAAATTCTGACCCCGGCCACCGACTCAAAACGGCCCACACTTATAAATTATCAGGTAAAGTTATATTCAAAATTATACTAAAATCAGAAAATCCACGGCCGACCATGGTATACTGGGCCTTTGGTCTACCGATTTCGGTTTGGTCTGTGTTGACGGGGTTGGCCCTAACGCAAAACAGCGATTGGCTGGATGGCCGTCGGCACACACCGCTGTTTCTACTTTCCATTGAGGGCTTTAGAGCAACAAAAGCACCCGAGAGACCTACCCCAGGGTGTTTACGGCCGGTTTCGGTGTAACCGGACGCCACGAGAAAAGCCTTATCCAACCGAAACAAGGAAGGCCCGTGTGTTACAGGGACGGGGATACCCCTCTACCATTCAACTGTGTTGGGCACCATGACACCTTCAATAACCCTTTCAACCGTTGGCAAGCAGCCGCCTTTATACAACCCCACCGGCAGTTATACCGCCGCCACCCCTGCTGCTTTCCTCCCATGGCACGCTCACCTGGCCCAACTAACAGCCACCCTGCCGCTTCCGATAAGCCCTCGAAGCGATACCTTTGAACGGCGCCCGTTGGCAACCGCTGCCGGGGCCACCCCACGGTTTGGCGATCAAGGAGAAGACGCCGACACCGATACCGCCACATCACCAGGGGCATTTGGCGTTTCCCGTACACCCAGCACCCAATCCGATGGCAACGGCCGTTTAACCCCCCATGCCGTCGATGAGGTCCCCATCCGAACCACCGGCCCCAGTCGACTGATGACCTTTGCCGACTGGGAGGCCCGGGTCGCCGAAAAACCGCATATTATGCTTCGAACCGCTCCGATGATGGCGGCCCACGCCCTTGAAGCCGGTGGGTCCCGAATTAAAAACATCTATGGCCGCGACGTTACCGTATACGAGGTGCTGCTGCGCGCCGGCGACTCCAGCGAGATTTTACGCGGCCAGGAATGGCCCGCCCACCGCGTGGCTCGAAAGTTACGGGCCCAGGGCCTCAACCGATTTGCCAACCAACTGCTGTGCGTGCAGGGGGCACCGGGGTCGGGCAAGTCCCTGCTGTTAAAGAACCTCGAGCAGGGCATTGTGGCCTATTTAACCAACCAAAGCGATCACCCCGACGGGGTCACGTACCGAATTGTCTGGGCCGTTAATCCCAACACGCTGCCCGGTGCCGGGTCGGCCCCAACTTCTGCACCCTCGCGAAATGGCGACGGCCACCAAGACGGCCACCAAGACGGCCCCACCAAGACGGCAGAAGGGCGCACCTATTATGTGCCTGCCAGCTACAACACCAACCCCTTTGCCTTGTACAACAACCGGGATCGCTCGGTCCGGGTTGAAGGCAATGCTACAAACAACGGTTCGGCCGAAATGATTACCCCCAGGCAGGCAGCCTTTAACCGGGCAGAAGCCCGGCTGAACGAATTGACGCAGCAAGGCGGGGTCGACCCCCACGAACGCCTGAACCGCGAACACCTGCTGTTCCACATGGAGCTTGACCCTACGTCTTCGGCCCTCTTGAACCTGCTGCGACGGTATTACGACAACGACGAGGCCATCATTCAAAACCATGTGCGGGTGGAGGCCGTGCCCATTGATACGGTGGGCGGCATTGGCGTCAGCCACTATAGCAGCAACAAACAAAGCCCGGCCAGCAAGGTAACCGGCCACCACGACCAACCGGATCTGCCGGGGTATGTTCCGCGCATTACCGGTGCCTTGCCTGACGGCTTGGTGCTGATTATCGACGACCCGATGCGAAGCGAGGATCCCGCCCGCCCGATGTCGAGCCTCGATGAGCTGTTTGATCTGCTCAACGACGGGCGCCACCAGGTGCATGACGACCAGACGGGCCGGACCCTGAAAACACCCATCAGCCCCCTGATGATCTGCGCCGTGAACGATCTGCAGGTTCGCAATGCGCATGAAAAGCGTAAACCTGACTGGGGTGCCATCGTCCGACGGGTCCATGCCGAACGCCTGCCCTACAATATCCGCTTTTTCGAAGAGTCCCAGATTTTGCGCGACCGCCTGGAAGGGGAAATGGGCATTCGCCCCGAGCAGGTGGTTCCCCACACCCTTGAAACCCTGGGCTTGTTTGGGGTTACCACCCGACTGTCGCACAGTACGCCCAACAACGCCTGGGTCCGCAAAGAGCTGGCAGGGGTACGCGACGTCAATCTCGACGTGCTTCAGACAGCACTTGGAAAACTAACCCCCATTAGCACAGCCCTGCTGCTGCAAAGTACGGTTCGGCCTGGCGAAGGCCACCCCCATGACGCAGAAACCCGCTGGGTTGAGCAGGCCAACCAGCGCCAGCGCCTTGACCCCAACCTGGGCATTAGCCCAAGCGATACCATCAGCTTTAAAAGCAACGAGGTAGCCGAGCTGCGAAAACCGGCGGTCTTGTGGATGCTGTCACGTATTCCTCAAAAATTTAACTATTCCGGCTACAACTATATGGGGGCCTTTGGCAGCGGCGGGGGGGCCAAGGCCGAAAAATACGGCCCCCGACAAGGGGATTTTGGCGTCTCGACCGATGCCCTGATTACCTTTCTAAGAGACCACGTTGTTAACGAAAACCCGGAATACCTGACGCCGATGGGCATCATCAAGGCGCTCAAAGAGGATTTCCAGACCGATGACGACTTGGCAGACCACCTCGACACCATGGACACCATCGAACAGTTTGCCCAACGCCAGGTGGTGGCCGATGTAGAGGAAGCCATCCGGTTGATTCAGGATCGGTTTGTACGGCACGAAGCCGTCAAGTACCTGCGCCACGTCATTGCCGAAACCACCCACGGCCTCGTTGCCGAACCCTACCGCGAGCGTGTGTACGGGCAGGAGACACCCGGCAAACCCAACCTTGATTTTATTGGCCGGTGCGAAACCCTGATTGGTCAAAACGAGTCGTTCCGAACCACCCTGGCAGGTACCGTGGGGGCCAAGCAGATGGAAGGCTTGGCGTTGTCCGAAGACACCGTCGACCAGTTTGTCTTCCAAACGAACAATGGGGCGGTCAACCTGTACAAGCTGTTCTCCGATGCCCGGCGCCGGGAGCGCATTGGCCAAATGATGACGTTCTACAACATCTGGAACATGGTGCCGCAACGAGACGACCCCACCACGACCCCCAAGCCGGAAACCATTGATGAGCAAGATTTTAACGGCTGGGTGTCTACCAACCGACAATTGATTGCCATGGGCTACCCCCCCACCAAGCTTGGTGAAACCCTGTTCTGGGCCAAGCCCTACAACGGCTACTACCCGCCAGACACCAAACCCCAGCCCCTGCGGGTCGAGCAGATACCGAGCGCCGCGCCCTAGATGTTTTCAACATCCTCAACGTCCTCAACGTCCTCAACGTCCCCAACGTCTTAACAGCCGACAGCCCGCGCAATTAATACCATACCTAACCTTATCGGTCCGAAAACAGCCCGTCGAGGCGAATGGCATAACCCACCCCCACAAACAGGCCGGGCGAAGCCGCGTTAAGCCCGGTGCCCATGCGAGCGTCAAGCTGCTGGTTGCGCCGTACCGCCCAGGTACTGCCCACCTGCAGCAGGTGTTGCGCCACCCCCACCGAGCCGCCGGCACCGGCATCCGTAGGCACCACGGCAGCGTATTCGCCATAAACACCCCACCTTGGGGTCACATTCAGGTTCAGGTTGACCGTCGGGGTCAACACGGCCCTCGGCAGCCGGTTACCCGACGGGTTCAACAGGGTTTCGAGCTGGTTGGTCAGGGCCCACCGCCGCCCCAATAACACAGTCGACACCACGCGAAACACCGGGTTTACCCCACCACCCGCCGTCACCGCCCGCCCCCCAACCGGCAGGTTTAGGGCTGGTTGCAGGGCCAAGGCCCAACGATCCGCCACCACATCCACGTGCCGGCTGAATCCCACCTGCATATCGCCAAAAGCGGTTTGATCGAGGCTCGACGCGGTCCCTGCCCCATCGAGCCAAAACAGGTTGGGGGCAATTACCCGAAACTCCGACTGGTGCCCCAGGCCAACACGCCCCAACCACTCCGGCGCACTGTGGCTGCGCACCCCGGCAGGACCATTGGTGTAGGTATACCCCCCGGAGAACTGCAGGCTACCCTGTGGTACCACATCTACCGTGTCCGACACGCTGGGGCGGATGGTGGAAATAAGGGGCGGCAGCACCGGGTCGGGGAGTCGCTGCTCCTGTTCTTGTTCTTGTTCTTTGGGCTGATGCGCATCCGCCGCAGCCAGGGTTACCGGGCCCAGAGCCGTACTGGCCGTATTGTCCGTATTGGCCGTATTGGCCGGTTGCTTGTCTTCAGCATGGACCACCGACCCAACCACCGACCCAACCACCGAACTGGCCAGCACACTGGCCAACACACCCCATGCCGCCATGGCCACAAGCAGCCTCAAGCCAGGTGTTTGTGCCGTCATATCCGTTGCAGGGGCGGTACATCAAAAACCAGTAAACTGGCCGGGTACGACTGGCGCTCATCCACACCAACGCTCAGCTTGCCCGGCATCATATGAGACACAAACCCCAACCCGTCACCGTCTTCCAGCCGCTCGCCATTAACCTCGCACCGGCCCGAAATACCGTGAATCCACACACACCGGTTGGCCCCGACTTCCAAGGGCAACTGCATACCGGGCGTGATGGCGGCATAGTAGAACCGAACATCCTGGTATATCGTGCAGGCCTCCAGCTTGGGATCGCCCGTAACCAGCAATTGCCAACGGTTGGTAATAGCCGGATTAATGGCCCGGCGCTGGTCGTAGCGGGGCCGGGCCAGCATGCCATGGTCGTTGGGAATAACCCAAACCTGTAAAAAATGCACCAGCTCCTGCTGGCTGGCGTTGAACTCGCTGTGCTGGATGCCCTGCCCGGCGCTCATCACCTGCACATCGCCCACATGGATAATCGAGCCGTTGCCCAGGCTGTCCTTGTGGGCCAGGGTGCCGCGAATCACAAGGGTAATAATCTCCATCTGCTGATGGCCGTGGGTGGCAAACCCGCCGCCGGGTTTGACCGTATCGTCGTTAATCACCCGAAGGGTCCCAAACCCGTTGAATTCGGGATCCTTGTAAGCCCCAAACGAGAAGGTGTGGTAACTGGTTAACCAATCCACGGAGGTCATGCCCCGCTGGGGGGACAGGCGTCGGGTGGCCAGTTTTAAATCCGGGTTATAGGACGCCGCAACATGTGTCGTACCCGCCCCTGGCTGCGTCATACTGTGCATCTAACGGTTTACAACCTCCGCAGGTTTACCATCGGCAGTCACCGTTCTATCGGCGCCCATGCCCTTTCTTTTATCCTACACCGTCAAGCGCTGCAGCGTAAAGTTAAGGCCACCCCTGCCCCCAACGCCTTAATCTGTGATATACTTAGTAACAAGGATTAGGGATTCATCAGCAGCCCTCCCCCATCACGGCGGGACGGTCAAGGCCGTGCGCAACCGCACAGCGCAAGCTGCCCAACACCCCCTGCAAAAATCAGACTCTTCGAGATCTCCTTTTCTTCTCAAGCGAAACCCAACCACAGACAGTAATACGGGGATTCCCCAAAGCATCACCCCACCCTTTTCTGGTAACGACTTACCCAGACACACCCGGGAATCCCCCTTTCTTTTACCTGACGCCCGTTTTTGGCGCCGGTTTTGGGTCGTTTTTTCCGAGACCAAGCCCCCGCCAAGGAGAAACTGAAACAAGAACCGTCCTGCAAAAAAGCCGGGATGCCGTCAGCCAGTGCTTTATCAGCCTCGCCCAATGTGTCCGATTATGAAGAACCCCGGCCGCTTCGGCGTTGACCTTTTGCTTTATGCGCGGTATTATCCCTCAACTATGGGCCTAGCGGTTTTTAAGTAAACCCGCCCAAACCCCGCATTAATAAGGTTTTTTGGTTTATGACCCCGTTTACAGCACAAACCCTGCTATCCCTACCGGCTTCTACCCATTGCCGGTGGCTGCTTCTGCTGTAAATCTCTGTTAAGCAAGCTTGAAAACCGTCGGCAATATGGATTGCCGGCGGTTTTTATTTATATGGATTCCCACCCCCCGATGGAAACGATGACAATTTACTGGTTATTCCCTCCTCTCGACACCTGCTTAGGCTGGTCTCTGTCCTTTACGCCCTGCCGCTACCAAGGCCCCCGGTTTGGTATGGCAGCCCCTAGCCGTACCCGAATTTTGGCCACCATGGCCATTATTGGCGCTGTACAGCCCTGCATGCCATCCGTGGTGGTGTACCCCATTCAGAAAGGAGCCTGTGCGAGATGACCGTTGGTCGCATTGACCACCCCCTCACCTCCAGCACAGGCCCCTCACACCAAGGGGCCCCTCAAGGCATTGCCCCCCACCACCCGGCGTTTATTCCGCCCCCACCCCAAGCCCCTCGGCAACAGCCCATAACGGATACACCAGCCTTTGGCCAAGCCCAACCCACCTTTGCCGGGGGTAAGGCGGCCATAGCCGAAAAAGCCGCCGAAGCCGTACTTCATCGCAAATATGCCGGCTGGGGCACAAAGGCCATCAACAAAATGCTGGAGCTGCAGCAGGGGGTGCATGGCAACGCGGCCAGCATGTTCCTCATCGACACGATGACCGTATGGGCCCCCAAGATTGTAGTCTCTCGCAGCCTGCCTGAAGCCGCCGAGATGACCTTCCTCGAGTTCGTTGAGTCGGGGCTGTTCTACTTTGTGCCTGGTATTTTGGCAGGGGGAATTGCGGGTCGCGGTGGCCTGTACAAGCTGTTCATGAATCTCGTGCCGAAGGGCCGCCGGTTCGACGTCAAACATCTGGCCGGTGACCTGGCCAAGATGAGCCCGAAATTGGCCCAACGGGTCGCCCCCGTCAAAATGGCCGTAATCCTCTCGAGTTTGGCTGGTGCCTTTGCCGGCGAATATGCCTTAAGTTTCATCAAGAACCTGCTGACGGAAAAGGTGTTCCATGTCACCGACTTCAGCAACATCGCCTCACTCAACAAGAACAAAAATGCGGCACAGACCAACCGTAAAGCCGTGAACGAAAAAGCCTATCGCCGTATCGGCCAATGCGCCATTGGGGCTGCAGCCGCCTTACTGGCATCGGTCGCCATGGTGCGCTTCGGTTTCAAATCCGACCGGGCCATGAAGATAGCCAAGACGGTTGGCAAGTACCTGGACTTCAGCTACGGCAAAAATGGCAAGGGTGGTCTGACCTTTGGCTTGGGGGCCGGCCAGATCCCCGTCGTCATTTATGCCGGAGCCATCAGTTACACCGATGCCGCACGGGATGCGTTGGAAAAAATCGAGGTGGCCATCCGGGCCAACGTCACGGCATGGTACCTGGCCTTTGGCAGCCACTGGCTTAAACGCGGCATGCTGCGCCAGTTCGACAAGTCCAAAGCCTTCCAGAATACCACCGTAATCCAAAAGGTAGACAACCCCACAACCCAATGGGCGGGCGAACTCACCGGCAAATTTATCGGGCTGTTCAGCAAAGGGGCCGGGCAGCGCTGGAAAAACTACTTTACCAGCGAACGCGAGATTATGAGTTTGGTCGACGGCAACAAACAGGCCCTGGGCCAGGCTGCTGAGTGGCTCACGAAGCAGGGCGTAAAAAACCCAAGTACCGAAACCCTTGAGAAAACCGCCTGGTCACTCTTCCGTCAAAAAACCCTGGGCCAACAGCAACTGCTGTATTACCTGCCCAAGTTGTTTGGGGCCGTGGTGGTCAGCTTTGGTATTGCGCTTTTTAGCCGCATTATGACCGCCCAGCGCTACAATCGCTGGAAGGCCCAGGGCCATGAGTATTTTGAAAACAGACCCCGCAAAGCCCAGAACACGGCAACCGGCTCCAGCGCTCCTGCCCTTGAAGCCAGCACACAGACCGTACCCGAGGCCACCTACCCCACCACCACAACCGCCCCCGCACGCGCTTCGATACCATCCTCCATACCGACCCAGGGCAGTTGGCAGCCAGACCTGATTACCGCTGCCACACGGATGACCTCACCCCCGCCCATCCTCCAGCAGTCATGGCAGATGGTGGCCCCCACCCTCAGCCAGCAAAGCCAGTTATCCGCCTACGCTGCCACGGCCGCTGGCACCCCGTATGCCTACGCCTACAACAACCAAGCCACCGCCGCCCACTATTAAATCATTAAACCCACCCACACACACACCAAGCCGGGAGCGCTATGCATGCTCAAACGGCTGCAGGGTCAAAATCAGATCCTGGTTCCCCGGAACGATGCGCCCGGGTTCTAAATACGGAAATACTTGTTGCGGGGACAGATTGGCCGGATTCTGCGGGGCAAACCGCAACTGGGCACCCACCGGCAGTTCCAACCCTTCCATCGGCAAGGGCCTGAATGCTTCGGTTGCACTGGTCCGGTAGGTCACGTCAATGGGCTCCGGCTTGCTGACAGCCCCACCCGGATGGGCCTGCTTGGCCCGGTGTTGGACAGCCTCGGGGTGGTTATAGCCAATCATATACCCTTCCATGATGACATGCTGCGTTTCACCAGGCATGGGCGGCAGGGCGAAGCCCCCCATGGTCTGCAGGGGGTTTGGGTAAACCTCGTACATGTGTCCACTTCGAGTCACCCGCAGGGAATGCGGTTGCGGGAAGTTCAGGTAATCATCACCTGGCCGGCATGAAAACTGAGACGTGTAAACCGATCGGCCGTCCCTGAGCGTGGCAAACACACGGGCCAACGTATCGGTCAGGTGCGTTTCAAGGCGTTGCTGATTGGCCTGTTCGACCAAAGCAAACGCTTGGGCCAGATCCCGGTTCATGGGGTCTTGCACCCTCGGGGCCCGCTGGGCCAGCACACGCCGTTCGGCCATAATGAAATCGCGGGTTGCCTCGAACCCCCGGCAGCTTGAGGCCGTGTCACCCGTTGGCACAATCGTCGCCTGGTAGAGCGGGGCCGACATGGTCTGTAAAGACGCGGCTTCGGCCGACAGTTTTTGAGGCACACTGGGACGGCTGGTGTCGGTGGCATAGCACGAGGGAAGGCCTCGGGCATCGAGCAGGGTGTGTATCCGTTGCTGTTGGTCTGCCGTGCAGGCCGGGCTGCGCAACTCCGGTTGGCGAAACAGCAGGTAACCCAACTGGTTGCGGTAGTCCATGGCATAAAACGCTATCTCGGATTGAAGCTGGGCATGGTCGACATCCGGCTCGCCATAGCCCCGTACCCGGCCCAGGCTGTCCAGCTTCAGGTAGCCGTACTTGGCCTGCTGTGAACGCGGAATACGGATCCGGCTGGCCTCGGCCACTTCCAGCTCCCGTTCGCGCACCCAACGCATGCGATCGATAAGGGGCAGGGTCTCGGCCTGGCGATCGGCCTGACGACTCACCTCAACCATGGCGGCCCGTTTGTGGGCCGCCCCATTGAGCAGGCCAAAGCGCCAGTTGGCTTTGGCACCCAGTTTAGCGACGTCAGCCAGTTCCTTGCGCTTGAGGGCCGTAAACCTGGGAAAGTTCTGTTCATAAACCGGAAGAGCCGACCCCGTCGAAGCAAACCGCACCGAATCGGTTGCCGTTGGCTGGTTAAGCGCCCCCCTCATGTTGGCCGGTAACCGCCGGTTTATTACAGGATTATCTGTTTTGTGAGCCCGATCGGGCCCACCAAGGGTGATACGCATCATTAAAATCCCACAGGTTCAAGAAACGCCCTTCGGCTATAGCCAACAAGGAAGCCTCATTACACACATGAACCAATAAAAACCAAGCGCCCCGTAAATTGCGTGGTTTAGGCGGTAACGGTTTACCTAGGTTAACGGCGCGCACTGGGCCGACAGCCACCGCTTCTCGGCGCGATCCAGCCCCGGATCGTTTTGAAAGTGCTGCCAGATTTGCCGGTGGTAGGCATCCACCCAGCCTCGTTCGGCTGGTGTCAGCAGCGCTGTTTTGACGAGCTTTCGGGCATAGGGGACAAAGGTCAACTGCTCAAAACCCAGCCAGGCCGAATCGGCCGATTCAATCCCGGATTGCGACACTTCGCAGACCAGGCCCAGGTTCTCGATACGAATGCCACCCCAGCCGCCTTCGTAGTACCCCGGCTCGATAGACAACACCAGCCCCGGCTCCAGCGGCAGCCTGCATTTGCCATGGATGCCCACCGGGCCTTCATGCACGTTGAGGAACGCCCCTACCCCATGGCCCGTGCCATGGCGGTAGTCGAGCTGGGCAGCCCACATCGGGGCTCGGGTAATGGCATCCAGCCGATCGCCCGTTGTCGCCTTGGGTACGGTCGCCATGGCGCAAGCCAAATGGGCCTGAAGCACCAGGGTATAGTGCGTTATTTGGCGGCCATTGGCCTTGCCCAGCACGGTGGTTCGGGTCGTATCGGTTGTACCGGCCTTGGTTCCCTTGAAATGCGCCCCACTGTCGAGCAGGTACCAGTCCCCCTGCTTGCTTTTGGTTTCACGGTCGGTGTTGCCGTAGTGAATAATGGCACTATTGGGACCCAAGCCAATGATGGACGGGAAACTAAAGTCGAAGAAATGCGGCGCGGCGCGGTAGGTGGCCTCCAGATGGCCTTTCAGGTCGGCCTCCGTCAGGCGCTTGCCGGCAGCAACCTGTGCCTCGGCCCAGCACAGGTGTTTGATGAGCACCCGGCTTGATTGCAGGTTGGCCCACCGCATGCCCGCCTGCTCCGTGGGATTTTTAAGGGACTTCAGCCGGTAGATGGGCGAAGGTTTCAACAGCAGCTGCTCGGCAGCCTGCCGTGGTTTAAGCAGGTGAAACACCTTGTCGGTCAGCCCGTCTTCGTCCACCCAAACCGTCTTGGCGCCCTTAACCGTTTTAGCGGTTTTGGCGGTTTTAGCGGCGGCAGGCTGAACTTGCTTGGCTAACGTCGTGTAAAACGCCTCGTACGGGAAAATCGAAACCCCCTGCTTGGCCAAGGCCTCGCGTACACTGGTTCCAAGCTTGGCCGCATCAATAAACAACTGGGCCTTGCGGGGCGTCAGCAAGGCAAAAGCTCTGACCACGGGGTTATAAGCAATATCGGCTCCCCGAAGGTTAAACAGCCATGCAATTTCATCGAGACGCACCACGGGCAGGCAATCGCTACCAGCCTCGTGCATCACAGCCCGTATCTGGGCAAGCTTGTCGGCCACTGTCAACCCAGTCAGGCCCTTGGTCAGAGACAATACCTTCTGGCAAGGCCCCTGGAATTTGTGCCGCCACAACCGATCAACCAGGTTCTGGGCAACCGGTACCCACGTAATGGTGGCCCCTGTCTCGGCCGCCTGGGCCTGGTAGCCTTTTAACCGGGCCATGGCCATGGTCGCCGGGTCATACCCCAGCCGAAACACCCGGCCTTTTTTGGCTGCCTGCCCCAGCAGCCCGGCAAAAGAAGGGGCCGTGGGCAAACCCAGCTTGGCCACCTTGAACAGACGATCGTCCACCTCCTGATCCACCTGGATATGGAAGCGCCCGTCCACAAACAGCGTCACCTCGCTTCGGGTGGCCAACACCAGGGCATTTTCGCCATGAAACCCCGTTAGCCACTGTATCCGCTGCTGATCGGCCAGCACGTACTCGTTCAAATGCTCGTCATCGGGGGGAATCACATACCCGTCGAGCTTGTGCAGGCGAAGGCCTTCGAGCAACCCATCGCGACGCTGCTTGTATGTCAGGGCATCGGTATTCGGGGGGGCTATACCATCTGATCCGCGTTTGGCCATCGACCAGTCTCTCTCTTCCTGTAAAAAACGGGTGGCCCTACCACTCTACTGCATGGACCCGATTAACGACAACAGCCAGCCCCGCGTCCGTGCTTGGGGCATTAGCTTACAATTGTAACAATTTTGCAATAAACCCATTGGATAGAACAATTATATCCTTTTTTAATTGTTTATATACATGTATAAGGTTCTATAGGCACCCCCCATGGCCCCTTGATACGTAGTACCTGATACCTGGTTTGATGTGACGGTTTCCCTTTACCCCCCCCAACCCCCATCGAGACGTCACCAGCCCCCCATAACGCGACATTGAGACACCTAACCCCTACAGGGAGTTTTCAGAAAAACACCACCATGGTCAGCAATTCGGTTAACAACAACTTCAACAATGTCCAGGTCCAGAACCTGAACAACCCGCGAACCGGCCAAACCTTTAACGGGTTTACCCCATCCGATGCGCAGGGTGCCGTCAACATCCAATCCACCGTGGACGGCACAACCGCCGGGTTGTTTGCCATTGGCCAAGGCAACAACATTTTTGGCACCACGGACAACGGGGATTACATTTTCAACACCACCACCAACTTCTCTTCAAGCATCAACGCCATCACCGGCGGTCCCATTCCCAATTTCAACGTGGCCCAGGGTGGCATTTACCCGTGGGTGGTACCTGACTTTGCCAACGACACAACGGCCCGCGCCATTGACGTGTTTGCCGGTGTCAACTTCTTTACCAAAACCTACCTCGATGGTCGCACGGCCATTGGCGGCAGCGATGCCAACGGCAACCTGCTTGAAGGCGGGCCCTTGGCCGCCCCCGGCTTTCCCATCTATACCCAAAACCAGTTTGGTGGCGCCAGTGCCGTTAACACCATGGGCAACACCTTTGCCGCCATCGGCGCCCTGCTGCCCCAAGGCGGCCACCCCACCCTCAACCAAAACGGTATTACCTTTTACGGCCAAGACGGCCGGTACGCCTACTACCCGCCACAGCCGGTACAAGCCGCCGTGGCCGGGGCACAAACCCCCACCCCGTATTCCACCTTCCAACCGGTCGGCGGGGTCTCCTACCCCTACCAGATTGGCGGGGTCGTCAACACCTTTCCGCCGTCAAGCAGCAGCGGGTTTCCCAGCAACAGCGTTATTAACGGCACCACTGCCGGATCGGGCATCATCTACGGCTCGCCGTTCGGCAGCAGCAGCCAGCAGCAGAGTTTCCCCAACCTCAACAGCTACCAGGGTATCGCGACCTTCGTCAACCTGATTCGCAACAATCCCTTCCGCCTGCCCGATGTCATCCCCTTCTACGGGGCCAACTCGGCACACATCGAAGGCTTTCTGAACCACTTCAACTTCAAGGGCGAAGCCGTTCGCACCGCCCTGCGCAAGGACTACAGCAACCCCACCACCGTGGACCGCACCCTGCTGAACCAGTCGGGCATCATCAAGTCTACCCCCGGCAAATACGGCCAAGGTGTGGTTGTTTCGCCCTTCGACGATCCTGACTTTCTGAAAGACACCAACCCTGGCAAACGAATTGGCAGCGGCGTGGTTTACACCGGCCTGGACGGGGACGGCAAATTCAAGGGTACCTCTTACGCCGACATTGCCATTGCCTCGCAAAAAGGCCCCAACATTTTTGATGGCCAAGGCGGCATGGACACGTTGTGGGGTAGCAACAACGCCGACTTGATTAACGTCTACGCTGGCGACCGTGTCTTCAGCAATGCCGACAACGACATTATGATGTTCGACGTCCCCAGCTTCGTGGGCAACAGCCGGGCCACCCGTGTGGAAGGCGGCGCCGACTTCGACATCCTCGTGCTGCGCATCAACAGCGATCCGACAAAAGGTGACGGTGTTCCCAGCTTCCGCCAACTGCCCGACGGCACCATCTCCGTCGAGATTATGGGCGTGGAAGTACTGACCCGCGACGTGGAACGGTTCATCGTGACCGACATGGACGGCAACATTGGCGGCACCTACGACACCCAAAGCTTTACCCTCAACGATCCGCAGTTTGACGTCTAGATTGGAGAGGTTAGACCCCAACCCCAGACGTGCTTGACGAGGCGTTACTGAAGCGTATAATAGACGAGACAAGTAAAACGGCAGAGTTGGACAGGCGATCGCGGCCGATGGGACAGTGGCTGTTTATGGCCAAACGACCCCAGCGTGCTGAGGAAAGTCCGGGCACCGCAGGGCAGGTTGCCGGGTAAAGGCCCGGTGGACGTGAGTCCGAGGAGAGTGCCACAGAAATGCCAAACCACAGCGTGGCCGTGAGCCAATGCTGTAAGGGTGCAACGGTGGTGTAAGAGACCACCGGCAGGGCTGGAAGGCCCTGGCCAGGTAAACCCCGACCGGTGCAAGACTGGAGATACATCAAGGGCTGCCCGTCCGTGTCTCCGTGAGCGTCGCAAGAGCCTTGGGAGCAATCCCGGGCCCAGATAGATGATCGCCCTCGACAGAACCCGGCTTATGGCCAACTCTGCCCTTTTACTGGTCCGCCGCCTTCTTAGGGCTGTCTCGCCTTATGCCGCCCACCCTGCCGATACCCCTACACAACAGCCCCATGGTCATTCTGACGGGGGCCGGTATCAGCGCCGAATCGGGCATCAAAACCTTTCGCGAGGCCGGTGGGCTGTGGGAAAACCACCCTATTGAGGCCGTGGCCACGCCGCAGGGGTTTGCCAACAACCCGCGCCTGGTCTGGCAGTTTTACCATGCCCGGCGCGAGCAACTGAAGACCGTCTCGCCCAACCCGGCCCACCACGCCCTGGCCCAGTTGCAGCAGACCTTGGGCCCCGACGACGTGTTTCTGGTCACCCAGAACGTGGATGATTTGCATCAGCGGGGCGGATCGGCGCCCCAGGCCGTGCTGCACATGCACGGCGAACTGAGGAAGGTACGGTGCCGTCGCTGCGGCACGGTAACCGAAACCGATGCCCCCATGCTGCCCGACCCTGAAGGGCCACTGCCCACCTGTTTTGATACAGCCTGTGGCGGAGCACTCCGGCCCCATATTGTGTGGTTTGGCGAAGTGCCTTTTGGCATGGACGACATCGCAGCCAAACTAGCCACCTGCAGCATGTTTGTGGCCATCGGCACCAGTGGCGTCGTTTATCCGGCGGCCGGTTTTCTGGCCGCTGCCAAACACCAGGGGGCCACCACCCTGGGCTTTAACCTCGAACCACCCGAAAATGCCGAGTTGTTCGATTACTTTGTGCAGGGCCCCGCCGGGCAAACCCTGCCCGATTGGGTCGACACCGTGTTGGAAACCCTCGCCTGCTAGTATTCCACCAGCACCAAATGTAGCGGTGCCTTGATGGGCACCACCAACGCGTCACCAGCACAGCCCAGGCTAAACTGGCCCTGGAAGCGGTAATCGCCTGTTACCCATTCGGCATCGCTAATATCGATTGCCTTGCGCAGGTTCACCTTAAAGGTCATCATTTCGCCCGGTTGCAGATCGGTGGGGTGCTGTTGGGCCGAGGCCGATACCTGAAACGGGCGACTGCTGGCCGAGGCCAACTGCCCATAGCCCTGGCGCCAAACATCCAGAGCCAGGTTCTGTTCGGGGGCCTCCTGGTCCAGGCACACCGTAATCGGTTGCAGGGCGCGAAGCTGGGCTTCAACCGTCAGGGGCTGATCAAGGTTTCGGATCCCCTCGTAGGCATGCAGCTCGAACAGTGCCGGGATACTGGGCTGCACCGGCTTGACCCGTGCCACGGATGCCGAAGGATCGGGCTCGGTGGCTTGGGGTTGAGGCGTCCCCTCCAACTTGGTGGGTGGCGCAGTAACTGCAGCCGGTTTGGTTTCGGATTTGGTTTCTGGCTTGGTTCCAGGTTTTACGTCGGGTTTTGCTGCAGCGGCTGTATTACCGGACGCCCCCTTTGCAACCGGCTTGGCCTGCGATGGGGTGGCTACAGCCGGCTTGGTCGGCGAAGTGGTTGGCGGATCGGCCGCCAGAACCTTGGGGCCCAGCAGCAACAGCAGCACCAGCGTCAACACGCCCAGCGCAAACCACACGGCATTAAACACCACGGCGGTAAACCGGGCCAAACTCAAAGCCATTTGCTCGACTGTCAACACGTGCCGGAAAGGGTGCTCCAAATTGAATTACTAAATGACCGCCACCACGCCACCGGGCAAAACCGGGCAAAATCGGGCAAAACCGGGGTGTGCGCACAGGGGCAACACAACGAACATCCGCTCACAGCACTGCTTGAAAATGCAGTGCCAACCTGAACACACTACGGATTATAAAACCGAATGGCCAAAAGGACCATAGGCCAAAGGGTCAATCGTTTCGGCAAATAACGAGCTGCCGCTCCGGGTTTAATGGCCCGACTTCAGGCGATCCAACCCCACCTGGGCCTGTTTGGCATAGGGGGCATAGTCCGAGGTATTGGGCGCCTTCTCAATAACCTTTTGGTAATAGCGCGTGGCCTGGCTGTAGTCCACGGCATTTTCATAGAGCCGGCCCAACCCGTAATAAGCGGGTGCATAGTTATGATCAAGAGCAATGGCCCGCTCATACGCCAAGCGCGAGGCGTCGATTTGGCGGTTTTGCCGGTAGGCATCGGCCATGGCACTCACCAAAGCGGCGTCGTCGGGCCATTTTTTGACCGCTTGCTGGTAATGGGTCACAGCCTGTTCGGGCTGCCCCAGGGCCAACCAAACCTTGCCCGTTTGCATCCACACGCTGACTTTTTCAGCGTCGTAGCGCAAGGCGTCTTGATAGTACAACAGGGCCTGGCCGTAATCTTGAAGTTGCTGGTGCGTATACCCCAGCCATGCTTTTACCTCGGCATTTTCAGGGTACTCGGCCTCCAGCGCCCGCAGTTCCTCAAAGGCTTTGAGGTAGTCGCGCTTGATCAAGTCCGCTTCGATGACGTCGAGGGTTTGGCTGTCCACGACAGCCGAAAGCGTTTTGGGCGTCTGCTTGGCCGGATGCAGCCCGTTGACGCGCGCCTGGCCCATATTAAGGTGATCAACGCTCAACCAGCCAGCCACAAACAAGGCCGCAGCAAACAAGGTGGTCATGCCAATAACGGAATGTCGCATGGTGGTCAGAGTCCCTCCTACACGCAGTGCCTCGGTCTCGTAACAAACCCAGGGCACCCTAAGGTGCTTGTTATTATTTTATACCCGATTGTATAGAGAATAAACGCGGCAAAACGCTATTTTTTGCCCCCCGTTTTTTACTTAGGTTTTGGGCAGGGGATTTAAAGCCAGGGCCCGGATAATATCCTGATGCACGGATTCCGGCGGCTGGACAGCGTTGACCACGATAAACCGCGCCGGGGATTCTTTAGCTAAATTTAAATATTGCGCCCGTACCCGTTCATAAAATGCAACATCGAGGGTTTCAAAGCGATCCGTCTGGTCTGGAACCGTGGCTTTGGCCGTGGCCGTAGCCGTGGCTCTTGAGCGGGCCCGGCCCAGTAGGGTTTCAACCGATCCGTCGAGCAGAATGGTTTTATCCGGCACCAGCCCCTCGGTGGCCTGCTGGTTCAGGCGATCAATCATCCCGCCGTCCATGCCCCGGCCACCCCCTTGATAGGCCACGGTGGAATCAACAAAGCGATCACAGAGCACCACCTTCCCCTCGGCCAAGGCCGGCCGAATCAAGGTAACCACATGCTGGGCCCGATCGGCCAGATACAAAAACAACTCGCACCCCGGCGCCACCTCGCCCTTGTGGTGCAACAAAATCTGACGCAGCTCGCGCCCCAGCGGCGTGCCACCCGGATCACGGGTAACAACCACCGACCGACCCTCGGCTTCCAGAACAGCCTGAAGCAAGCCAATCTGCGTCGATTTACCCGATCCGTCAATGCCTTCAAAGCTAATGAACATAACTGGCGGACAACCTCGCCCATGCGCACGGTAATACCCCTACTGTATCGCAAACGCGACAGGCAGGGATCCCAGCGCCTAGCTGGCTTGGGTTCGGTCTTCGGGCGGCAGTATCTTCAAGCGGCGCTTGGGCTCGTCGCCCACCGAAAAACTGACCAGCCCATGCTTTTCGACCAGTTCATGCTGCAACCGGCGAATGTAGGACCGCCTGGGCGACAGCTCCAGCGGCTCGGTCGCATCGACCATGGCATCGACGGCCTGACGGGCCTCTTGCAGCGCCTGCTCTGTCTCGTCACCGGTAGACATATCGGTCAGGTGATCCAGCATCTCGTCGGCATCCACATCCAGGGCTTCTCGTAACGCCCGCTGGATTTGAGGCATGGTATTGGTCTTGGTATAGAAAATCGGGAGCTCGTAGTCTTCAACCACCCGCATCATCTTGGAACCGGGCCGACAGCTGCTTTTAAGGGCAATAATGGCATCAGCCTCGTGCACGTGCTTGGTAATGCCCACGTACTGCAGTTCCAGCCGCTCCAGAATGCGATCCACATAGGTCTTGCTGATGCCGTAGATGAATATCTTGAAGCGTTTCCCCATCACGGCCTTGTCCGGTGCGTTCAGGTCGAAGGGGTGGGAGGGCAGTTCACCTTCCGTCAACGCCATCGGATCAATGTCGGGCTGCAAGACCTTGACCGACCCCGTTTCGGCATCCACCTTCCGCAACTCGGGGAAGATGGTCCATCCGCGCAGGATGTGATCGACCGCCTCGGCCACATCGGGATAAACGGCCAGGGTTTTGTGATCCCGAATTTCGACGCAGATATCAAAACTGGGTTGCTTGGCCCGTTCAAGCACCGTTTTTTGCGTGGCCCGACGTTTGGCTTCATCGTCGCCAAGGGTAACCGTTTCAATACCGCCCACCAAATCGCTGAGGGTCGGGTTTCGAATAATATTCTCCAGTGACTCGCCGTGGGCTGTAGCTATCAGGCAAACCCCCCGCTCGGCGATGGTTCGGGCTGCAGCGGCTTCGTCTTCCGTACCAATTTCGTCAATGATGATCACTTCCGGCGTGTGGTTCTGCACGGCTTCAATCATCACCTGGCCCTGCTCGTCGCGGTCAACAACCTGCATGCGCCGGGCCCGTCCCACGGCCGGATGCGGAATATCGCCATCGCCGGCTATTTCGTTGGACGTATCGACAATGACCACCCGCTTGCCCGATTCCTCGCTGAGCAGCCGGGCGACCTCGCGCAGCTTGGTGGTTTTGCCGCTACCGGGCCGACCCAGCAGCAACACGCTTTTACCCGATTCAATCAGGTCCTTGATGGGTGTAATGGTGCCGGTAATGGCCTTGCCCACCCGACAGGTCAGGCCAATGATATCGCCCTGGCGATTGCGAATGGCGCTGATGCGGTGCAGCGTCCGGGCAATACCGCCCCGGTTGTCGGAACTGAAAAACCCAATATGGGCCACCACGGCATCAATATGGTCACGGGTCACGGGGGCCTGGCCCAGCTCGACCATGGCGCCGCCCTTAAAACGGGCTTCGGGCAGCCGGCCCAGATCCAGGACCACCTCAATCAGGGTATCGGCGTCATACGCTGCCAAAGCCGTCTGTACACCATGGGGCAGAACGTTAATGAGCAGCTGGACATCGTTATTTGGGTGTTCTGGTCTTGAAATAGGTAGAGTCTCCGAAATGGACGTGACCTGGTGGATGGGAGCGGCAGCCTCGCGCCGTCGGCTCCCCATGGCACCGCCCGATGACTCGGGTGACACCGAAATCGGTTCTGAACTCAAGACTCGTGCCCCTTATACCTGTTTCGTGCCGTGATAGTGCACGCCAACCCTCTGACGATCTGGGGGAAATGTCAGCACATCCCTCGTTGCTAGCCATAGTATAGCGTATTTTACAGAACGCGGCAGCCTAGCACGGGGAGTGGCGGGAAGGGAAGCAAAAGGGTGCCAACAAGGCCCGGGCCTGCTCAACGGCATCATCGGGGTGGGCCGACGCGTCGAGCGCGTCCCATACCCAATGGCGGGCAAAGGTGCCCATGCCAAGGCCTTGTATAACCTGTATCGGCTGAATTTTGCCTGTACTTGAATCCATGGTCTGCCGCAGCCAGTGGGCTGTATGTGCATTAATACCACCGGAAACCGTCAAATCAACCTGCGGGTAGTCCCTCAGCAGCGGCGACAACGCTAGCGCCGCCTCAATAGCGGGCCGCGAGCTCTGTGCATCGCTGGTGGCCGACATCGGGTTACCATCCACCTGGATCATAAACCGCCCCGGAATCAACCGGCTCAGGGTCTCGATGACGGCCCGGTTATGGGTCGTTTCAAGCCCGGCCGGCCGGTAGCAAAAAGAAATGTACTTGCCCGCCAGCAAGGGGCCAAGGTCATCGAAGCAGCGTTCAATCAGGTAGCAATCGGCCTGGGCCGAATGGATTTCGACCGATTCGACCCGATCGTCAGCCAAAACCTGCACCAGCCCGTCGCGCAACACAAAGGCGTCGAGGTCCAGCGCCGTGGTGGGACACACCGGCAGGCATCGGCCACAGCCATAGCACAGGGGCTCGTCTACGTGCAGGTGCCCCGACACGGCGTCGAGGTCGAACACCCGGGTGGGACACACCGGCAGACAGGCCCCACAGTCAATGCAATCGGGCCGGTTCAGCTGGATCTTGCGAAAGTGCGGGTCATCGTCCAGCGGAAAACTGGCCATTACCATCGGCCGGGCCACGTCGGCAGGCAACGTGTCGAGCGCTGTCAGGGTCGCCTGAACCACGGCCGGGTGGGCCGACACATCCAGGGCATGGGCCCCGGCCATGGCAAACACCCTGGCCAGTTGCGCCACACGGCCAAGCTCGTTAAAACTGCCCCCCACAATGACCTTGAAATAGGTATGGGTATCAAGGGCCTGGGCCACATGCACCGGAAGCCGGCAAGCCGAATCGGCAGGCGGATGGGGCGATTTGGTTTTAGGGGGTGCGGCAACCACAGCATAACCCTCGATTAAACTAATGCCGGCCTCTAGTGGTTCTCTGTCGATTCTCTTCAGGTCCCGGGCTGTACCATACCCCAAGCAGCCCAGCCAAGCCATGTTTGAAAGACTCAGGACACCTGCGTCAGTCGCAAAGGGGTGTTATTCGGCAAGGCTCCGGCCGGGGCTGTAGTTTGAAGCCGAAATGGCGCAATGGCCTCGTGGCTCTGGCGAGAAAACGCCTGGCCCAAGCCGGATTCAACCACCAGTTCGGGTTGGCTCTGCTCGGCTATGGCAGCCTTTAGCGCGGTTGTACCATACGCCCCAGGCGCATCGCGCTGATCGTCGGTAACCAGCACCAGCATGGCATCGCCTTTCTGGAACAACTGCTCCACAAGGGCATGGGCCTTCAGGTGAGTGCCCAGGTTATGGAAGGCATAGACCCCTGGAATGCGGTCAATCAGGTAGTCGGCAAACGTCCAGGCCGGTGCCACAAACGGCTGGGCAGCCGTGGCTTGTGGCGTATGGCTTAGGTAAAGGTCGGCAATTTGAGGGCCCAGATTGTTCAGGGTCGTGGCATCCACGACGGGCTGACAGGAATCAGCCGCTTGCGACGGTTCGGATCGAGACAATTGAACCGGAACAATACGGCCAAACGACAGGGAGGGTAGAGAGGGTAGGGCAGGCAGGGGCATCACAGGGGCTCGCAATCGTCATGACAGTTGCTGATTATTGTAGTAAAAACCGGCCGGTTTGGGCGATTGCGCCTGAAACCAGCCCCCCAGGCTTTGGTGTATGATGAGGGGGTGGATGCCTGTATTGTTGACCCATAAGGTGGATTGAGGTTATGACCGACATCATCGACACCGTCGACGCCGTCGATATCGTGCAAACGGAGAGCGACGTGTTTGCCAAACCGGCCCAGCCGACTTCGAGACGGCAGTTTTTAAAGCAAGGAGCCCTGTTGGCCGGTACCGCGCTGGTTGCCAGCAGTGGTTTGAGCAAGGCCTTTGCCAGCTCCTCCTCTGGTCAAACGGCCCAGGCCAACCTGCCAACGAATCACCCCCAAATCAAGATGCATGACACCGTGGCCGGCGGCCTGGATTTGCTTGAGCAGGAAACCATCGACAGCCTGAAAGCCAAGGACTTCAGCCACCTGCTTGGTGGTGGCGTCAAAGGCCTGAGCGACGATCAGTTGTCCCAGCATTTCAAGCTGTATGAAGGCTATGTCGCCAAAACCAACCAACTCAATACCCAGCTGGCCAACATCAGCCAACAGGCGCTCGACAGCGCCAACACCAGCATGGGCGAATACCGCGATGCCCTGGTGGCGCGCAGCTATACCCACAACGGGGCGGTGCTGCACGAACTGTACTTTGGCAACCTCGGCTGGACCACTGATCCCAGCACCTCGCTAAGGGCCTTGGTTGACCGTGATTTTGGCAACTGGGACCGCTTCCAGGCGCAACTGGTAGCGGCCGGCAAGGCTGCCCGAGGCTGGGCCGTGCTGGTGCTCGACATGCGCGACGGGCACCTGAAGATATTCGGCATGGACGAACACAACGCCTTTATGCCCGCCATGGCCTACCCGCTGCTGAGCCTGGATGTTTACGAGCATGCCTACATGGTCGACTACGGCATTGCCCGGGCCAAGTACCTCGACACCTTCATCCAGAACATCAACTGGGAGGCCGTGCACAAGCGGCTGATGTTTGCCGTGCACCACCTGCAAACCGGTCCCAAGGTCACGGTGTAATGCCCCACGTCCTGGTACAAGTCCACCTGGTCCCCATTGGCACGGGCTCGACCAGTGTCAGCCGGTACGTGGCCGCCGCCGAAAAGGTGCTGCGCGCGCAAGCCGAACGCTATGGTATTAAACACCAGTTGCACCCGATGTCGAGCACCTTAGAAGGTGATCTCGACGCCATTTACGCCGTGGTTCGCCAGATGCAGGAAGCCATGTTCGTCGAGGGCGCGCTGCGCGTCAGCACGTCCTTGCGTATTGACGACCGGCGCGACAAACCGCCACGGGCCATGGGCAGCAAGGTCGATTCGGTCAACGCCAAGCTTTAAGCGGAACGCCACGTTTTAAGTGCAACGCCCAGCGCTAGTGCAACGCGTCGCGGTTTTCGGTACCCACAATCTCGACGTCCACCACCTCACCGTCACGGATGTCCTCCGGGAGCGGGGCTGAAATCAACGGATCGTCCGGGAGCTTATCCACAATGGCTTCGGGACTTTTGATGCGCACGGCATTGACCCGGTGTCCGTCCATGGCCAGCACCGTCAACGTCAGGTCTTCAAATTCCACGGCATCTTCCACCCGGGGCTCCTGGCCCAGCAGGCCAAACACCACACCGCCCAGGGTCTTGAAGTCGGTGGCCGGAATATTAAAGCCAAAGTGCTGGTTGAGCTTCTCCACCTCAAAACGGCCGCTAACGACCAGCTCGTCGGCATTGGGTTGCTCAATCCAATCCTCTTCCTCGTCGTCGGGGTCGTAAATTTCGCCCACGATTTCCTCAATCAGGTCCTCAAGGGTGGCAATACCGGCAAAGCCGCCATGCTCGTCGACCACCAGGGCCAGTTTGGTTTTGCGGCGCTTAAATTCCTCAAGCAAGTCGCTGATGGGCTTGTTTTCCGGGTAGACCCCTACCTTTTTAACCAGGGCCTCGATGCTTTGGTTGGCCGGGTATTCGCTCAAAGCCCCCATCACGGTCTTGAGCGTAATAATACCGACAATATCGTCCAGGTCGTTTCGGTACACCGGCAGGCGCGAAAAACCGGTTTCCTTGAGCTTGCCCAGGGCTTCCTGCAGGTTGGCCGTCACCTCAATGCAATCCACATCGGTACGGGGCACCATAATGTCGCTGACGCGGCGCTGGGTAAACTCGTACACGTTAACCAGCATCTGCTCTTCGGTGGGTTTAATCACCTCGTTGCGCACCCCAAGATGCACCACCCGGGCAAACTGGTTGCGCCACTCCTGATCACTTTCGTGGGCCACCACCTCAATCAGCACTTCCTTGACGGTCTTAAATTTGGTATGCACGCGGTCACGCACATGTTCGGTCAGGTCATCCACGTCCTTAACGGCGATATCGGGGTCTACTTCAACTCGAAGGTGCACCACCACACCGCTCATGCCGTAGTCTGCCGTTTTCAGGTCCAGAACAGCGGTAATACCGTGGATGTTATGCACATACTCGCGGATGTGCCGCTCAACGACCGGCCCGGCACTCGACCCGGTCAGACCCCGGCTGTTGTGCAGAAACAGGTAGACCCCCAAGCCCACAATCATCAACCCAATGACCACCGAGGCGAATGCATCCGGGAAATGGCTGTATTCCTTTGGAATCAGGCCAACATGAGGACCGAATTTGCTCATGGTAATGGCAATAAGGGCCAGCAAGGCACCTAAAAAGGCCAGCGAGTCTTCATAAAACACAAACCGGGTGGTGGGGCTCACCACGTACCGAACCTGCTTGAGGGCACGCAAAATGGTTCGCCAGGGCCGGTCATCCTCCAGCCCCTGCTCGGCCAGCACGGCACTGGCCGCCATATAGACCGCCCCGATTTCAAGCACAATGCTCATCAGCAGCACCAGGGCCGAAACCGCAAATATCTCGTGGGCTTCCGGGTGCATCAGCCGGTCAATCCCCAACGAGATGGACCATCCCCCCAACAACAACATAAACAAGCTGGCCAGCATGGCCCACAGGGTGGTTTCCAGCCCATAGCCAAAGGGATGGGTCTTGTCGGCTGCCCGCGACCCCTTTTGCAAGCCAATTAGCAGGAAGCCGCTGTTGATGGCGTCGGCATACGAGTGGATGGCTTCCGACATCATCGAACTGTGCCGGCCAATAAGCCCGGCAAACAGCTTAATAGAACCAATGACCACGTTGGCCAGCAAGGCCACGATAACGGCCCGGCGTCCATGGAGCTTGGAAAACGTATAAACCGGGGACGATCGGGTAGGGTCAGGATCCGCATCTTCATCGGTGTAATCCACCACGTTGGTGGCCGGATAAATCACAACCGGAGAAGCCGATGAGTTGATTTGCTGGGCCTCGCGGCCCCGTCTACTGTGAGGGTCGTTCATAGTGTGGTGGGGGTTACCAAACAATGGGGCCCTGCAGCGGGGATGATCGGCACAGGAAGACTATGGCGGAAATCACGCCTGGAGGCACCCAGGTGGGATATCGCGTTGTGGCGTATGGGGTTGTTTAAACACCTACACATAGTTACGGGTTATTATACGCCTTTTTATACCGTCTTTCAATCCAACACCGGGTGGAGTTTGAGAAACCAAAGCCCTGACAGGGACTAGCCCCTGTTTTGCCCTGTTTACTTACCCAGGTCCTCAAGGAAAATCTCATCACCAAGCCGATGGCCCTGCTCCAGAACAAACGGCTCGTCCTCTTCCTCCAGCTTAGCGGGCTTTTTAAACAGCTCGTCCACCCAGCCTGGGTTCTTAATCCGGTGCCCCAAGGGCTGATCCACAATTCGGCCAATCTCTCGGCCCAGCACACCAAGTACAACCGCCGCCAGCACAGCAAATATTGTGGCGTGGAAGGCGTTCTGCGTATTTAACCAGCTGGAAACCAGCACCAGCAAAAAGCCGGCGGAGGCAAACAGGTACATTAATCGCGTTTTTTGGTACATCGGGGTTGGGGGGTCTGTTCTGGTTTCTGGTTTGGTTATAAACCACTACGTAACATCAGGAGGGGAGAAAAGGGGTTAAACGGCGGCATTGGCGGTTTCCACCTGCACGGCCCCCAGGGAGCGTACCCTGACGGTGGGGCCTATTTCGTTGTACGACATCACGGCTATCTGCGGCAACATCCGTTCAATCAACCGGCGAATGGGCAGGCGGATAACGCCGTTGCAAAGCAGCACGGGCTGAATACCCTCCTGCATCAGCACGGCTTCTACCTGCTGGTTTATGCCGTTGAGCAGGCCCTGGGTAAAGGAGGGGCTTAGCGACAGAAGCTGCTTGTCATCACTCAGGCCCTGGGCAATCTCGTCCTCGACGGCCGGGGCCATGGTAATAACCGGCAGTTCGCCACTGGACGGGTCTTCATACTGCTTGCAAATGCTTCGGCTCAGGGCCATGCGGCACTGTTCGGTCAGGTAGTCCAGTTCCTTGCTGACACGGGCATGGTAGCCCAAGGCATCGAGCACAGCCGTCAGGTCGCGAATACACACGCGCTCACGCAGCAGGTTCTGCAAAATGGCGTGCAGCTCGGGCAGGGAAATCAGGTCGGGCACGACGTCGTCCACCAGGCTTTCGGCGGTCGTGCGCAGGTTGTCCAGCAGCTGCTGCACGTCGCCACGGGTCAGGATGTCGGCAGCATACCGTTTGACCGTCTCGCTGAGATGGGTGGCCACCACCGCCGAAGCCGTTACCACGGTATACCCTTTTGCCTCGGCCTCCTCCTGCTTGGCCTTGCCAATCCACAAGGCCGGCAGGCCAAAGGCGGGTTCCTTGGTCTCCAGGCCCTGAATCGCCTCTTCGGTGCCATCGGTATTCATGGCCATAATCATATCGGGCCGAACGTCACCGGTTTCAATAACCACCCCGCGAAGCTTTATCTGGTAGTTGTTCGGGGGCAGTTGCAAATTGTCGCGCACCCGGATACTGGGCAATACCATCCCCAGATCCGTGGCCACCTGTCGGCGAATCTGGGCAATACGGTCCAGCAGATCGCCATCCCTGTCGCCTTCAAGCAGGGGCACCAACCGGTACCCAATTTCCAGTTCCATGGCTTCGACGTTAAGCAGCTCCAACACCGCCTCGCGACTACCAGGCTTCTTGCGCTTCTCGGTCGCCTCTTCCTGGGTGGCCTGCACCGCCGCCATTTCCTGGCGCTTTTTGTCTTTTTTAACCAAACTGAACGCGCCCACACCGGCAATAACGGCAATAACCATAAACGGTGCAGTCGGTAACCCCGGCACCAGCGCCAAAGCACCCAGCAACCCGGAGACCGTACCCAGAACCTTGGGATTGGCAAACATTTGCAGTTGAATATCATCGCCCAGGCTGGATTTTTCATCCTCGGCCACGCGGGTAATCAGGATACCGGTTGCCGTTGAAATAACCAGCGCCGGCAGTTGCGACACAAGGCCGTCACCGATGGTTAACACGGTAAACGTTTGTACGGCCTGGTCTATGGGCATGCCCAGCTGGAAAACCCCAACCACCAAACCACCAATAAGGTTAACCAGCACGATAATAATACCGGCAATGGCGTCGCCCTTCACAAATTTCGACGCACCGTCCATGGTCCCGTAGAAGTCGGCTTCGGTCTGGATTTTCTTGCGGCGTTTCTTGGCATCCTCTTCGGTAATCAACCCCGCATTCAGATCGGCATCAATACTCAACTGTTTACCGGGCATGGCATCCAAGGTAAACCGGGCGGCCACCTCGGCCACACGGCCCGCACCGTTGGTAATAACGATAAAGTTGATGACCACCAGGATAATGAAGATCAACACACCCACCAGATAGTTGCCGCCCACCACAAAGTTGCCGAAGGCTTCAATCACCTCGCCGCCCTGGGCTGTGGTCAGGATGAGCCGGGTCGTGCTGACGTTCATCCCCAGCCTGAACAGGGTAGCCACCAGCAGGATGGTGGGGAAGGTGGAATACTGTAGCGGCTCGTTGGTATAGATGGTGACCATCATCATCGTCACGCTCAGAGCCAGGTTGACCGTCAGCAAGATGTCAACGAGCATCGGTGGAATCGGCAGCACCAGCATGCCAATCATCAGCGCAATGGCCACGCTGAGCATGATGTCTTTATGCTTCAGGATGCGTTGCAACTGTTCCATCAGGCATGGCCTCCGTCAGGTTGCAAACCGGGATCGGGCATGGGGCCCACCAGCTTGCGCCAGCGGTCGCGTTGCTGACGCCGCCCCTTGTTCTGGGTAAAGATAAACGCCAGCACCTGGGCCACCGCCACAAACAGGTGCGGCGGAATCATATGGTCCACTTCCACCTGGGCATACAAGGCACGGGCCAGGGGTTTGTTTTCCATCATCGGTACCCCATGGGCCTTGGCCACTTCCCGGATTTTGAACGCCAGCACATCGGCCCCCTTGGCAATAACACGCGGTGCGGCACATTCATCCGGATCATACTGGATGGCCACGGAGAAGTGGGTCGGGTTGGTCAGTACCACATCGGCCTGGGGAACGGCTGCCAGCATGCGTTTTCTAACCAGGGACTGCCCCACGCTTTTCATCTTGCGCTTCATTTCGGGGCTACCTTCCGAATTACGCATCTCGTCCTTGATTTCCTGGCGGCTCATGCGCAACTGCTTCATCAACTGGAAAATCTGGTAGCGCCAGTCGGCAGCCCCCAACACAAACAAGGCCAGCCCAACACCAAGGGTCATGTTCAGAATCGTCTGGAACAGTCCGCTGCTGGCATGGATGAGGGTCATCTGCCCGGTGCTCAACAAAAACCCAAGCTGGGCCTGTACCACAAAAAAGCAAACAGCAGAGACCAGGGCAATTTTAAGAATCCCCTTAACCAGCTCGACAAGAGCGCGCTGGCTAAACATGCGCTTGAAGCCTTCGACCGGGTTAAGCTTGTTGAACTTGGGATGGATGGCCTCGAAGGCCACCAGTGGCTTGACCTGGAACAGGTTGATGCTGGCGCCCACAATCATGGCACCCACCAGGAACGGGGCCATCAACAGGGTCATATGCATTACGCCGCTGCTGAAGAGGTGCAGAAAGGCATCGAGGGACATGGGCGCCTTGCCGCTGACCGCCATCTGATGCACAAAAAACTGGCGAAACAGCCGGATCAGGTAGGCCAGCATGGTGGGGCCATACAGGCTTAACACCAGCATAATGCCGCCAATAACCATAGCGGCCGTCAGATCCTGGCTTTTGGCCACCTGGCCTTTTTTCCGGGCATCGGCTATTCGCCTTGGCGTGGGTTTTTCGGTTTTTTGTCCGGCGTTGGACATCGGCGGTTACCTTGGACTCCTTAGTGTGGGGGTGTTGGGTGTTGAGAAAGAAAAATCGGGGAAAGCGAGGGTTAACGGAACTGGTACAGCTTGGGCAGCACGGTGGCCAGGTCGCCAAACTGGTGACCCACCAGTTCCATGACAAACGGCATGGTAATCAGCATCAGCACAAGACCAATCCAGATTTTGAAGGGCAAGCTGACAATGAACATGTTCATCTGGGGCATCACCTTGGCCGTATAGGCCAGGGCCACCTCAAGGGTAATCAGGATGCCAAAAACCGGAAATGCCACAAGCAGGGCCGTGATAAACATCGTTGAGCCCATCACCAGCAAGCGCTCAATCAGGATGTTGGTTTGGATAAGGGCGGCGCCGTCAACCAGGGGCACCAGCTCGAAACTTTTGGCCAGGGCAACAATAACCGTGTGGTGGACATTGAGGGTCAGAAACAGGGTGGCCGCCAGGATAAAATACAGCTGGCCCATGCCGGCCGACTGGTTTTGCGAAAACGGGTTGAAGCTCTGGGCCATGGCCAGGCCCATCTGCTGGCTGACCAGTGTTCCGGCCATTTCAACGGCATTGAAGACCAGCCGCACCAGGAACCCGATAATGAGCCCAATGACCAGCTCCTGTATCCCCAACAGCGCAACCTGCCACAAATCGGTGGCCACCACGGCCTGGGCCGGCTTGTAAATCGGGTACAAAATCAGGGTCAGCGTCGCCATAAAACCAACCTTAACCTGCATCGGGATCTGCGTCTGGCTAAACAGCGGCGTGGCCAGAATCAGACCGGAGATGCGAATCAGCATCAGCAGGAACACAAGAATGGTTGAGGGGGTCAGGGCGGATAAATCCACAAACAGTGGCGCTCCAAGGTTGGTTATCAGGTGGTGGGGGTTATGGGATTAAATAAATGCGTTGAAGAAAGGAAGGGGAAAAACTTACATGTGGGCAATGGTGGCCAACGAGCGAAGCATGTTCTGCGAATGGCTGAGAAAGACCGACAGCATCCAGGGACTAATCATCACCAGAGTCAGCAGGCAGGCCAAAATTTTGGGCACAAAGGTCAGGGTGGCTTCCTGAATTTGCGTCACCGCCTGGAAAAGACTGACCAATAACCCCACAGCCAGTGCCACCAACAAAACCGGGGTGGCCAGCAGCAGGGTCAGCCAGATGGCTTCCTTAACCAGATCGAGAAATACCATTTCCGTCATGCCGGACTCAAACTCCTATTAACCGAAGCCCAGAACCAGGGCTTCCGACAGCAGGTGCCACCCGTCGACCAGTACAAACAACACAATCTTAAAAGGCAGTGAGATGGTAATGGGCGGCAAAAACAACATCCCCATCGACACCAGGATGCTGCTGACCACCATGTCGATAATGAGGAAGGGCAAAAAGATGACAAAGCCCAACTGGAACGCCGTTTTCAATTCGCTGATAACAAAGGCCGGCAACAGCACATAGGTGGGTACGTCTGCCTGGGTCTTGGGCTTCTCAAGCTTGGCCAGGTTCACAAACAGGGCCAGGTCCTTGTCATCGGTTTGCTTGAACATAAACTGCCGAATGGGGGCCAAGCTGCGATCCAGGGCCACCTGCTGCGAGATTTTCTTGTCCAGGTAGGGCTTCAGTGCCGTTTCGTTAATGGTGGAAAAGGTCGGGGTCATCACGAAAAAGGTCAGGATAAGCGAGAAACCAATCACCACCTGGTTGGGTGGCAGCTGGGGCGATCCGATGGCCTGCCGGGCCAGGGACAATACAATAACGATGCGGGTAAAGGCGGTGGTCATCACCATAAAAGCCGGGGCCAGCGTCAGCACCGTCAACAAAATCAAAATCTGCAGGCCCTGGCTCAAATCCTCGGGGCTATTGGCCTGACCCACCCGAATGTCGAGCGTCGGCAGTCCCAGTGCCTGGGCCGAAGACGGGACATTCCAGCCCAGCAGTACCAGCCCAATAACCAAGGCCGCCAACAGGAACAGCCCCTTAACGGCATGGGACGGCAGGCTGGGGACAGTGGCCAGTACACGGTTGTGGCGCGTAATAACGACGCTCATACGCTCACCTTTACTCTTGGCTCGATCGGCTAAGGCACGCCCCCAATACAACTGGGGTAGCCTCAGGGCACGGAGGGTGTCACACGTTTATTTCCAGAAAAGACCGGTCGGTTCAGGCATCAGGCCTGCTTCCAGTCCTATCAGCATAATGACGTATGACCCGATCAGCGTCACCATCTGAATGGGGGAGAGCAGCGGGTGATGGGGCGATTTCTACACCGAACGGAGGAGGGGGACAAACCCACCCGAAGCAGATCGGTACGGCCAAGGGGGCCGTTTACGGAGTGGCTGGTTGCCGGGCAAAAAAGTGGCTGGCCAACGCCTCGGCATGCGGCAAGTCGTCCTGGGTCGTCAGCTTGATGTTGAAGGGATCATCGGGCACCATCCGCACGGTCTGGCTTTCATCGCAAAACGTCTCGACGAGCGCCGCATCATCCGTGAGAAACGGCTCGCCGCTGACGGCTTCGTGGGCCGCCTTTAAAATACCGTAGCGGAAGGCCTGCGGGGTATGAACCTGCCACAGCCCGGCCCGGGAAATGGTTTTTTTGACGGGGCTGCCTTCGCTTACATCGCAAACTTCCTTGAGGGTGTTGGTCATCGGCGCCCCCAGCGAGGCCCCCACGGTCGGGCTGTTGTCAAACACCGCCAGCAAATCGTCGATACGGTTAGGGCGCACAAACGGCCGGGCCCCATCGTGAATCATCACCAGACGATCGGCATCGGCCACCTTGTCCAGGCCCAGGGCATTAAGGCCATTCTCAACCGACGCCCGGCGTGTCGGACCGCCTTCGACCCATTGAACGGGCTTGCCACCAAGGGCAATCACCTGCTCAAGGTATTGCCGGTACACCCCCATGTACTCCGGGTTGGCCACCACCACCACCCGACCCACCCGCGGGTGGTTCAGCAGTACCCCGGCACTCCAGTGCAACACCGGCTGGCCCGCCAGCAGGTGCAACAGCTTAGGCGTGCTTTTGCTAAACCGAAGCCCCGCCCCACCGGCAACCAGAATACCTATAACATCGGCTTCAGGTGACATCGGGGATTAAACGCCTCCTCATTGGGCAACGGGTGGACAACTGGAAAAATGATCATAACACCGTTTGGCCTCCAAACAAACGCGTCCGCCCTGCCCGTCCAGCCACACCTGCCCCCCTTGCCCGGTAGAGGGCTTGAGACGACCCACAACGGTTAAAGCCGGGTAACGTCGCACATCGGCCTCGGGCAGACAAAGCACCAGTTCGAAATCCTCTCCCCCGTAAAGCACCCAATCGAGCGGATCCACCCCCAATCGGTCGGCCAGCGCCAACAGGTCGGGCTGTAGCGGCAATTGGTCTGCCGCCAGCACCATGTCCACTTGGCTAGCAGCAGCCAGCCGAAGCAGCGCATCAGCCAGCCCGTCGCTGCTGTCCATCACGGCCCGGTGCTGAACAGTGCCAGCCAACTGCATACCCAGTGACAACGGTGGATTGGGCCGACGATGGGCCAGAACCAACGCCTCAAACTCGGTGCCTAACCCGGCACGAATGGCAGCCAGTCCCGCAGCACTGCGTCCGTGGGGACCGCTAATAGCAACCACGTCACCGGCCTGTGCCCCATCACGCCGACCCACCTTGGCCCCTGCTTCCATCTGCCCCCCCATCGACACGGTCACCATCCACTGCGATCCCCCTACGGTGTCGCCGCCCACCAACGGGCAAGCAAAGTGACGGCTGGCAGCCTCCACCCCGTCATACAACGCGCCCAGTGCCTCAAGGCCGTCATGGGCAGGGGCAGGCACAACCACCCCCACCATCATCCAGGCCGGGCAGGCGCCGGCCGAGGCCAAGTCGCTGATGCTGGCTGCCACACTACGCCAGCCCACATCGGCCAGTGCCATGGTAGACTGGCTGCCGCTGAGGGCAAAATGCTGCCCCTCCACCAGAACATCCGTCGTCAACACCTGGCGCGACGACGGATCGTAGTGGGTGTCATGGCCAAAATCGCTGCCCGAAAACCGGTGTTGCAGGCAGGCAATCCATTGCTGTTCCGTATTGAGGGCGGTGGGTTGTTTCATATAGGGCCCATGCTACCGGGCGCCCCGCCGGTTTGTCTATTTATACCCCTCAATAGCCAACGTCCCGACCCGCATGGAACAGGTCGAGACGTGGTTCAGTCAAACTTGTTTACGATAGAGAGAACAGGGGTCGCGTTGGCCCTAGGCCATCACGTTCAGACGGCTGCCCTGCATGGCGTTGCCCACTTTGGGCTGGTTTAGGTTACCGCCCACAAAGGCATTGCTGCTGACGGACTTACCAAACTCAATATCGGGCAGTTGCATTTGTTGTTGTCTCGGGCCACCGGCAGACAAAGCCTGCGGGCTTTGCATCTGGTTACGGAAGGCAATCCCTTGCATCGCATTTACCATAATGACGAGCTAACTCCTACAGTACAGTCTTTACCTAAAGTCCCACACGATTCGCTACGGGGTCTCGATTCGCACACATAAACGGGGAACGGGAATAAAGTGGTGTTTCGCTGGCCGGTCAAGCGGGGTCTGTTTCATGGCCGCATCAAGCCAAACGCCACGTTTTTCACCCTCTATTATACCAGTTTTATAGCAAACTGGCAAATAGGCCCTTAGAAACCACTGCAATTAGTACGTCTTGGCAGTTGTTAATCGCTGCATTCCCTGCCCAGTCTTTCAAAACCACCCCCGGCATACGATAACCCCTTGAGCCGGGCCAGACTTGAAATCTTGCCCTTTTCAGCCTATGCTGCACCTAAGTTACCCCAGTAGACCGCTACTGTCGTGTCTTTTCAGTAAACAACCTTTGTTCAGGAAGGAGCCCTCCCCATGATCCAAGTCGGCAAAGCCGCACCCGAATTTACCGCCCAAGCCGTCGTCGACGGCCAAATCAAGGAAGTAACCTTGAACCAGTACAAGGGCAAGTGGGTCGTACTGTTCTTTTACCCCCTCGATTTCACGTTTGTCTGCCCCACGGAGATCCAAGGCTTCGATGCCCAGTTTGCCGAGTTTGAAAAAGCCAACGCCCAAATTCTGGGTATCAGCGTGGACAGCGTCTACTCGCACCTCGACTGGATGAAAGACCTTGGTCAACTGAAGTTCCCGCTGCTGAGCGACATCACCAAACGCATCAGCCGCGAATACGGCGTACTGAAAGAAGATGCCGGCATCAGCTTCCGGGGCACCTTCCTCATCGATCCCGATGGCGTGTTGCGCAGCTACGTGGTCAACGACCTGAACGTGGGCCGCAACGTGGAAGAAACCCTGCGTCTGGTCCAAGCCTTCCAAACCGGCGAACTGTGCCAGGTGGGCTGGAAACCCGGCCAACAAACGCTGGGTGCTGCAGGCTAAAACCTTACAGGCACACAGCGCCGGTTTACCCAAACCACCCCCCCATCTTTAACAAAAACCCCCGGTCTGGTTGCAGACCGGGGGTTTTTCAAATCTGGAAATGGCAGAGGTTAGGCGAAAATGTTGAGGCCTTGCGGACCATCACTGGCCACACGGCTAAAGCCGCCAAAGGTTTTGGCAACCCCGTTCGTTACGTTGGGCGCCAGGTAGTTGATACCGACATCCGGGCCACCGGCTCTGGGGGGTTGTTGGGCCCCACGGGCCACGGCGGTAATGGCTTCAACCCCGTCCACCCCTTGGGTGAGGAAGGGATTGGACATAAACGGCGTGGTTTGCTGCTCGGCGGCACGCTGGCGACCCGCTTCCATTTGACGAAGCGCGTTGGTACCGGCGGTGATGTTTCTCAGTTGAGCGATGCCTTGCATAGCAAATCCAATACATTAAGTAACTCGTTATATGAATAAACAATCAAACGGGGCCAAAATTGCCTGTTTCATTTAATGTGTTTACTTATTTTAACAATCAAACGGGGTCTAAAAATGGCCGACGGCTGGGTCGGCTTAACAAGCGGGGCTAGGCGAGGGTGTCCATCCGGTTGGCCACTTTGCTCAGGCCACCGCCAAACGTGGGCATCATGCCGCCATTTTGTCGGCTGGGATGCAGCAGACCGTTTTGCTGGCCCCCGATACCGGCCACCTTGGTTTGCAGGGGCGATTGCTGCCCAAAACCAACCTGCCGGCCTCCGGCAACACCGGCACCTGCACCCATCTGAGCAGGCTCGCGAACCGGGGGCTTCGGGCCGCCAGCACTTTGCGCCCGATCCAGGAACGGGTTGCTGGCTTGTGGCTTAATGGCTTGTGTTTGCCCAATTGGCGCCATGGTGAATCGCGGTGTCCTAAAAAACGTCCCTACAAAATAGTCGCTGTTAGGATAAAACCATGAACATAAGGGGCTTTGCTAAGCCAGGTACGGATTTTAAGATAAACTTAAGCTTTAGGGCTGCAGGTGGTTGGCCTTGTGCTGGCACCCAGGATCGCAGGGGGCGTTGTGGTGCTCGACCTGGCAGGTGGTACAGGCCTCAAGAATCGCCAGGGTACGGTCCACGTCCTGCTTCATTTCCTCCAGCTCAATAAGCTTTTCCATAATCTTGTCGCGCTTAACCTTAAGCGCCGCGCGGGTATTGCGCACAATATCGGCATCGTCCTGCCAGTTGCTGCTGGTACCCATCAAGGCCCGGATATCGTCGAGAGAGAAGTCCAGCTTCTTGAGAGACGCAATAAACCCCAAGCGATGGATAACCGTGGGCGAATACAAGCGGAAGTTACCTTTTGTCCGGTTATCCGGTTCAATAAGGCCTAATTCCTCGTAATAGCGCAAGGTACGCAACGTTAACCCGGTTTGAGCCGCCACATCGCCTATTTTAAGCAAGCCCACTGGCATAGAACAGCTTTTTATAGGTTGTTCCAGTACGATCACAGACGGATCTCCGTTTCCTGGGGCTGGGTTCGGGGAACCTCCTCCCTTACATGCAGGAGGGGGGCGCGTAAAAAATAGGGCGCCAAAACGCCTTTACTATAGCATACTCATGGTTTGCTCGCCCTAAAAGGGTTTAATAACGGGGACTTTAGGGAAAATTTTTTATAGAAACCCTGTCGTAAGGGCACCTTTAAGCATGCAGCAGGGTGCTGCACAAAGAAATGTTAACCCATGGGTTTAGCAACTCGGAGGGGGGGGAATAAGACATTCAGGACAGCACATTTGTTGTGGTGTTTACTGCATCCAAAAACACGGATCATTACCCATACCAAGTGTTGTTGGGGCAACTCCAGTTCTAACTTTGGTTCAGATAGGAAAGCAAGACAACGACGACTAGAGGAGTCAATACATGAACAATCTGATGAATGCGTGGTTTACTGCAAAAATGATGATTGCTACCAAGAAGCGCGGTCAAGGCGTTGTAGAATACGCCGGTGCTCTGGTAATTGCAGCCCTGATCGTAGGTGCTGTACTGACTGTAGGTCAAACCGGTATGCAAACTGCCTTCCAGGCCGTTATTACCGCTATCCAAACCTACCTGACCACCCAAGCCGGCAACATCGGTGGTTAATTAAACCAAGTTTTAGCGGTAGGGCCTTATGTTTCGGTAGGGCTCTACCGCTTACTCATTTATTGGCAAAGTTTTTCTCTTAACTACTCAACACGTTACTGCGTTTTCCAGTCCCCACCCTGCACCAGGGTTATCCATAGGGCAAGCACCAATCATACGGGGGTCTTAGCGATGAAACTCATTTTCAACAAACAACGCGGACAAGCGTCTGTCGATTTAGTCGGCTCGCTCATTATGTTCACGGTAATGATGGGCTTTTTAGCCTCGATGTCTGTTTTTCTGTATATCAACAACGTCTTTACGACGGCTGCTTCGATGGGCGCCCGTACTGCCGCTGTTGAAGGCGCACTGGCTGATGCTGGAACCTTTTCACAAGGGGAATCTGCTGTAAAACAAGTCGTCAAGGACTTTGTGGGTAATTCTACCGGCATTACGCTTGAGGACAGTGACATCTCTGTCAGCATGCCGACCGGAACATTTGGCGAACGGACCGTGACGGTTCAAATCGTCGAGGTAATGGAGAGCCCGGTTAAAGTCATGACCCTGCTCAACAACATGCGAGAAGAGGGGTCGTCAGGACACGAAGATGAGTTTACAATTAGTGCATCAGCTACTATGCACTATGAGGAGTAAACACAGCTTCAATGTCAGCTAAACCCAGTCCGGGTAAGAAAAAATTCCCAAAACTTAATATGGGCCAGGTTTTCATTATCCTGGGTCTGCTCAGTGCCGTGCTGACGGTCATCCTGTTCCGCGGCATGAACCAGCAACCTGCCCAGGTAGAAGCCCCCACGAAAACCAAGGAGCTGGTCGTCGCGGTCCGCTCCATCCCCAAAGGCGAAGCCATTGGCCGGGGAGACGTCAAAAAAGTGGATTGGCCTGAAGAACTGTACCCGAAGCCTGAGTCGTACAAGAACCCCAAGGACATTATTGGTCGGGTTACCAGTACCGACATTTTGGCTGGCCAACCGGTGTTTAAGCTTAACCTGGCCGAAAAAGGGGCTCGAAGCGGCATCACCAACCTTATTCCTAACGGGTTCAGGGCCATTACGATTAGTGTCAGCGAAAGCAAGGCTGTGGCAGGCTTCATCAAGCCAGGCGACCACATTGATGTGCTGGCCACCTTTGAGATCCGCGTGGCCAAGGAGGCCAAAGAGAGCCTGCCGGTCGTACCCTGGGAAAACAATGTGCCCCTGACTGATACCGTAGTTCAGGATATTACCGTCTTGGCCATCGCCCAGGAGCTAGACGAGAAACAGCTTCCCTATGAAGACGATGAAGACGAGGATGAAGGCGATAAGGACAAGAAGAAGTCTGATAGTGCCAAGGTGGTTAGCACCCTAACCTTGGCCGTGACGCCTGAACAGGCTGAGAAAATCGCGTTCTCGGAAGAACGGGGTAAGCTGAAGGTGGTGTTGCGCAACCACAACGACCAGCAAAAGCCTGTCTTGATTGGCACCGTCACCGACAGCATTGTGGATTTACAAGATGCCTTGGCCAAAGCCTTGGCTGACAAAGGTCAAACACGCGCCCCCAGACCCAAGGTGGTACCCATGGGCCCCCCTCAGGAACCGGCACCTATATCTACCGTTGGTACGGTTGAAGTGATTAAGGGTACCGAAAGTACTGTCGTTTCTTTTTAAGCGTCTGTAAATTGCCTTCTATTGCCCTGCCTGACCGTGTTTTAGGCAGTGTTTATCGATGATCTACAAGTTAATGACAGGATTTATACAACTTGCGTGGCTGAAGGGCTTTTGATTTGATCGTAATCGGCTTCCTGTAATTCTGAAATTCACTTATAATGTGTGTGTGCGAATACAGTGGCTTGATTTTACAGAACTTCAGGGCCCTTAAACCCTCTGCTAACCTAATTTTATCCGTTTAGGCCCCGAGAGAGATTGTGACTGCGTTGTGATCCAACCCCCTCCTACTATTGGAAAACGCTTTGGCGCCCTGGCCATAGCTGTCCTGATGGCTTTAGCTCCACTAGGTGGGGTTGCCCCAGAGGCGCAGGCTCAAAGCGGGTATGATGTTCAGGCTGCCAACTATACCTCGGTGGGTGTGCCGCAGTTATCTGCCGGACTCATCAATTCCACCACGCAAATCGACCTGACCCTGGGCAAGGCCAAGGTCATTAACCTTGACGTGCCGGCCAACCGCGTGGCCATCTCGAATCCCAACGTGGTGGGTATCGTGGTGATTACCCCCACCCAGGTCCAGCTCGTGGGCAAGGCCGTGGGTGTAGCCAACCTGCTGGTCTGGAGCGAAACCACCGGCGAAAGCACGCTAAGTATTGATATCTCCGTCAACCGCGACGTAGCTACCTTGGCTAAACAACTCAAATTCATCGATCCTGACTTGACCGTACAACCGATGGCCGCCGAGGATACCATTATCCTGACAGGTATGGTCGACAGCCCTGAAGAAGCCCAAATTGCTTATGACTTGGCTGCCGCGTTTATGGCTACCCCAGTCACTACCCCGAGCGGGACTGCCGCTGCCGCTGCACCGCCTGCAACGGCTGTCAATCCGCAGTCCATTCGCAGCACCTCCTCTGGCTCGGCTACCTTCGGCCCCAGTTCTAACAAAATCATCAACCTCATCAAGATAAAAGGCCAGGAATCGACCCGCAGCGGTCTCATACAAGCCAAACTCAAGGAAATCGATCCCAACATCAGCCTCCGCATTTTCCCCGGCTTTAACGGTGCAGAACGGGCCGTTTTGACCGGCCGGGTCAAGGACACAACCGTGGTAGCCAAAGCCGTCAACTTTACGGCCATGTTTTATGGTGAGCCGGGCCTCAAAATCATTGCCGGCCAGGGCGGGAATATTTTACAGGAGGGCCAGCAACAACAGGAGGCCCAGACAGATACCGGTAACTTTGCCCCGGATGAGGTGGAAGCAGGACTAGTGGGCAATTTTGGCAGTAACTTGCTTTATGGTTCTATCGTGACCGATCAGACCGGTAATGTCGTTAGCTTGCTGGAAGTGGAAAAACGCCCGGTCGTTCGCACTAAGATTATGTTCCTTGAGGTGCGAAAGAACCGTCAATTTACCAGTAATAATTACGCACAAATCCTTGGTCGCGAGCTTAACCTCGTCACTCCCGGCGGCGCACTGGCCGTTGCAACCCCTACCCCCGCCATTATTCAGGCTCTGCCGAATGGGGTAAATGCAGCCCAAGCAGCGTTTGGAGGCCAGGAGTTTGGGGCCCTGCTCAGCGCCGTAGTTAATAGCGGTGACGCCCGTATTCTTGCCGAACCCACCATTACCACCCTCAGTGGCGAGCCCGCCTCCTTCCTGGCCGGTGGTGAATTTCCCATCCCGGTCTTGGGTACCAATGGCCAGATTATTGTGACATTCAAACAGTTTGGGATTCGGCTGCAAATGCTGCCCACCATTACCGACCGCGGCACGGTACACATGCAGATTACACCTGAGGTCAGCAACATTGACCCCACCGCCGGCATTACCCTTCAGGGCATTACCGTCCCCGGCCTGGCCACACGCCGCTCGCAGGCCGTCGTGGAACTCAAGGACGGCGACTACTTCGTGTTAGGCGGCCTGTACGATGATCGGCAGACCGACACCTACAACAAATTCCCAATTCTTGGCCAAATCCCGATACTTGGATCACTTTTCCGCAGCCAGGACTTCCAGCGCCAAAAGACCGAACTGGTGGTGGTCATTCACCCCGAAATTAAGCACGATATGGATTTAAGTGAATTGGAGGCCACGGCCCACCAGCCCGCCGACGATATTCAGGTACGGGCCTACACCGACGAACAAGTGCGCGACTGGGTGAATGCTGCCAATGAGACCAAGACCCAATCTACCGTCTTCGGGCTGCGTCACCCCAAGCGCGAGCGTGAGCTGGAATACACCACCACCCAGCTTAATTCGGGTATGAAACCCAAGGCATTCCCGCGCAACTTGTCGCCAAGCATGACCCCCGATCCGGGCCGGCAAACGCGCCTGATCATTGACGAAGAATAACCCGTACGCTTAACATTCGTTCATATTTAATAACGCCCGATAGTCCTATATAGACTGACTATTGGGCTTTACTGTTAAGCGTGAGTAACGCGGCCGGTTTAGACCACTGGCTAAAGTGGGAATGATACATAGGATGCATTGTGTTAATGAGGATTCTGCTATGGGTTACATTGCGCGTTTATTCTTTTCTGCCTGCATGGTGGCCATCATGGCTGCAGGGTTTGGTACTTCAACCACCGTTCTGGCCGAGGAAATGCCGCCTCCCGGTGCCGAGGTTATCGAATGTAGCGATTACGATGACGACGGTATGTGTGAAGACATCGACATGGAAACCGGTGAACAAGAGGAAGAAACCGAGCTGGAAGGCTAAAACGGTTTCTCTCTTTTGATGTCAAACAGCACGTGGCCGTATGGGTGCTTTGGCAATGCATCACCAAGATTTACAACAACCAGTTGAGGAGATAGGGTAGTGAAATTATTCAAGCGTGGACATTTCAAGCTCCCAGAGCCCATCGCCACACATCTACGCGGTCGGCATAAAGGGCAAAACAACTTGCTGGCCATTGCCACCATTATGTTTGGTATGATGACCGGCACCCTGTTCATTGACCTTCCGGTTTACTTTAACACGTATCGGCAGCTTCAAACCGTTGTGGATTCGGCGGCCCTGGCTGGGGCAGCCCAGCTACCGCATGGGATTGACGAAGCACAAGCCGAGGCGTTGCGCGTAGCCAAACTTAACCCGCTGCAAGGTCTTGAGGATGGCATCGAGGCCGATGACCTGACCTTCACTGCCGACAGCCAGTCTTTAACCGTTCATGCTTCGGTGGATGTCCCCACCATTTTCGGCAAATTCCTGTGTCAGGGCGATTGCCTGTTCTTTCCCGTCGCCGCCTCGGCCAAGGCCCTGCCGGCAGCCCGCGACACCATGCTTGTTCTGGACAACTCCAGTTCGATGAACGACCTGGGCAATAACCGCCCCATGCGCGATGTTAAAGATGCCGCTGAGCTGTATGTCGATGAGGTGGAGGAATTCGATTCGCAGTCCGTGGACCGGATTGGTGTCGTCACCTTCAACCGTACCAGCGCCAAGCGCATTGGCCTGACCGGCAAGAACGATGCTGGCGGATTTGCTGCAGTCAAGGATGAAGTTCAAGACATTCAAACGTATAATGGCTCGGGCTGGAACACCAACTATTATGTTGGCCTCAAGGAAGCACTTGACGAACTTGAGCAGAATGGCCGGGAAAACGCCAACAAGCATATTATCTTCCTGACCGACGGTGCGCCCAACCTGCCTGGCCCACCAACGTATGCCGCCTACGATCAGTATAATCCGCTGGATTACTGTCTTGATCCGCTGCATGCCTCACCACCGGTCCAGAATGCGTGCTATTACCAACGCTACAGTGGCCGCTGGTACCGAATCTGTCCCTATTTGCCCAGTGAACAAATCACCGACAGCATGATTGAAAACCAGTACCACCAATGCGGTCTTGATTATGTGGGTTATATGGATTCACTGACCCAAGGCCAAGTCCAACGGGCAAAAAATATGGGCGTTAAAATTACCACCATTACCATTGATGACCCGAACCAAGCCAGTAACTCCCACGCCATCATCCAACGCATCATCAAGGATCGAAGCTGGGATTCAGGCTACCTCGAGTATGCCTCCTCTGAAACCGGCGGCGAATCCTTTGCCGCGGCAGCCTATGATTCCCAACAGATTGCCGCTATCTACGAGGACATCGCCAACGACATCCACATTAAGCTGGTCAAGGTGGACTAGCCCACTTATTCACAACTTCACTATCTCCCAATCGGTTTGCGCGTTGATTCCCTGCATAGGGGCAACGCGCTTTCCGATAGGCGGAATTATGCGCTTTCCAGGGTCAGGTTCACGTCAAACGCAGGCGCCGACAAGGTAATTTCGCTTGTGGAGATGTAATCCACTCCGCTTTGGGCAATGGGTAATACCGTGTTGAGCGTCACCCCACCGCTGGCTTCGGTAATGGCCCGACCATGCACCGCTTTAACCGCTGTTCTGAGCTGATCCGGGGTCATGTTGTCGAGCAGAACGATATCCACCCCGGCACGAACCGCTTCTTCCACCTGGGCCAGGGTATCGCATTCCACCTCGATTTTGGTGGTATGGCCCAGGCGGGCCTTGAGGCGGGCCACCGCCTCGGTAATGCTGCCCACGGCGGCGATGTGGTTGTCCTTAACCATCACGGCATGGCTGAGGGAATACCGGTGGGGCACCCCACCCCCATGCACGACGGCCTGGCTCTCGAGGCGCCGCAACCCCGGCAAGGTCTTTCGGGTGTGGGTCAGCTTGGCCTTCGTCTGGCTAATGGTGGCCATATACTGGTAGGTCAACGTGGCCACCCCGCTCAGGTGACCCAGGAAGTTCAGGGCCACACGTTCCGCCTTTAAAATGGAGGCCATAGGGCCGAAAACCCGCATCAGCGGTTCGCCTTTGCCCACACAGTCCCCGTCGGCCTGTAGCAGCTCAACGGCTAAGGACGAGTCTACCCGCTTAAAGACGGCCTGGGCGACCGTCAGGCCGGACAGCACACCGGGTTGCTGCGAGGCAATCACGCCTGTACCTTCGAGCTGGGCTTGGCGGTTGCCCTGGGCCGGACCTTCCAACACCGAGGGAGCCAGCAAAATATCGGTGGTCATGTCGCCAAAAGACAGATCCTCGGCCAAAGCCAGTTCAATCAGACCCTCAAGGGTCACCATGGCGCTACCGCGTGCCGTGTCAGCGCAGGCCGTCGCTGAAATTTCTGAATTTGGTTCTTGCACGGGGCTTTTCGTTGTCATAAGACGTGGTTTCCCTTCGTTGTTGGGGTTATGCCGTTTGAATGGGCAGTGAGGCAAGCTTTCGGGTACGCTGGTCTATCAGCTGGTGCTGATAGCCTCGTTGGGCCTGTCGTTGGGCCTTATTCAGCACGGCCAGTTCCTGATGATAGGTTAGATCAGACAAACGCAGTTGGCTATGGGTAGGGCGGGTGTGCTTGGCCGGAAAATCGGTTCGGTAATGGGCCCCCACACTTTCGGTACGCTGCAAGGCCGCCTGAACAATCAACTGCCCGCCAATGAGCATGTTACGAAAGGCCAAGCCATCGGGCACCATGGCAAACCAGCCGTTGTCGGTGGCCAGTTGCCACAAGTCATCAAGCGCCTTGAGGGCAAAGCGCAACTGGGCGGCCTCCCGGCAAATACCGGCGTGGTGCCACATCAGGCTGCCAAAGGCATGAATCGCCCAGCCCAGGCCGGTGGCATGGGTCGACGTTTCAAAACTGGCCATCAGGCTCAGGTACTGGGTCCAGTCACCGTAAGTGCTTTGGCTGGGCGGCAATTGGCCCGAAGCAATATCCAGGGCCACCCGCCGGGCCAAGACCACACATTCCAGCAGGGAATTACTGGCCAAGCGATTGGCCCCATGCAGACCGCTGCTGACCACCTCACCGACGGCCAGCAGGTTAGCCACCTCGCTTTTGCCCCGGTCATCCACTTTGACCCCACCCATTGCGTAATGGGCCGCTGGCGCCACGGGAATCGGGTGGCGGCGGATATCGATGCCAAAACGCTGGCAGTTGGCCAGGATATTGGGAAAACGGGTTTCAATCTGGGCAGCCGGCAAATGGCTGATGTCCAGATGAACATACGGCAGGCCATCGGCTTCGATTTGCTGGGCAATGGCCCGGGTCACCACGTCACGCGGCGCCAGTTCGCCCGAGGCGTGATGGGCCAGCACAAAACGTTGCCCCGCCTTGTTGAGCAACACGCCCCCCTCCCCACGCAAGGCTTCGGAGATCAGGAAATGCACCCGGCCATCGGCCCAGAAGGCTGTGGGGTGGAACTGCACAAACTCGATATCCTGGATGGTGGCCCCCGCCTGACAAGCCAGGGCAATGCCGTCGGCCGTGGCAATGGGCGGATTGGTGGTGTGCTCGTACAGCTGCCCCAAACCACCCGTGGCCAGTACAGTATGCGACGCCAGCACCATACGCGGCTTGGGATGCCGCTGGCCCGGCCCCACCACAATGGCCCCGTAGCACGTGCCGTCGCGCACCAGCAGCTTGGCCACCATGGTATGTTCCAGCACGTCAATTTTTTCGTGGGCCGTCACTGCCTCGATAAGGGTTTGTTGGATGCTTTTACCGGTGGCATCGCCCCCCGCATGCAGAATTCGGTGCTGGGTGTGGGCTGCTTCCCTTGTAAACGCCAGCGATCCGTCGGCCTGCACGTCAAACGGCACCCCCAAAGCAATCAAATCGGCAATTGCTTCGGCCCCTTCGCTGACAATGGAGCGCACCACGGCCTCATCGCTCAGGCCAGCCCCGGCAAACAGGGTATCCTTGACGTGATCGTCAATGGAATCAACCGGATTCTGCGGCAGCACGGCGGCAATACCACCCTGGGCCAGCCAACTGCTGTTATGGTGCAGCTGGCTTTTGGTTACCACGGTACACGCCACACCCAGCTGCGCCAACTTCAGCGCGGTGAGCAGCCCGGCAATGCCGGACCCAATAATCAGCACGGTCGCGTTGTTTTCTGGCACCAGTACACGGCTCGCAGTGTGTGGGGGGAGGGGAACGGTCCCCCATTGTAGCACCCCCACAAAACACACTAAATTTCGTCCACCTGGACAGGTTTAACCCAACTCGGTCACGCAGTTGATGACGATTGTAGCAAGTAGAGGTATGCTGACACTAAGTTTACCCTCATCCCCTTATCCCGATGTTGTCTTTCTGCTGACTGACTTTTTCCGCTGACCGTCACCAAGGGGGCATCGCCAATAATGCCCCCACAAACCAGATAGATAGAGATAGAGAGAGAGCGCGAGCCCTTGTTCAAACCCATGTTTATTGGGGCATTATTTGTGGTGCCCCACCCCCGCGTCATGCTTAAAACGGCTTTCAGTGCCGTGCTGTTCTGCCTGATGGTGCAGGCTTCCCTTGACGTAGTCGGGATGGATTTTCCCGACATCAAGGACCTGCCGGACGTGATTGCCGCCCAGATGCAACACCCCTAACCCCAAGCGACACCCTTAAAAACACGCCCACAAACGCCCCCTACGGGGTTATTTATAGCTTACGAGACGCTTTGCTATTTTATCTTGCGATAAAAGCCAAAGGCCGTCGGCTTGTATTTGGCGCTTTCAGCGTGGGCGGTTTCCACCGAGTGCTCGAGCTTCTTGATTTCGTCTTTCAGCGCGTCGTTTTCGGTTTTGCTGCGGATCAGCTCCACCACCAGCTCGTCCAGGCCGGCCAGCTTGTCGTCAAGGATCCGGCTTAAGTCAGCCAGAATGCTTTCCTTGGCGCTGGTCACCGTCTCGACAATCATCGACACGTCCCCGCTGCCAATGGCCGACAGGCTGGTTGACGGGCTGCGCGACGGCATCATCGATGTGGACCGAATGGCCGTGGTCGGGGCCTTTAGGACTGCCTGTTCTATGGGTAGCGGTAATTCTGCTGGGATTGGTGTTTCCAGGGTAGTAGCCGGAATTTGTGTCGGCAGGGGCGGCGGCACGGGAATCTGACCCCCTTGCGCCAGAATCGACTGGGCGGTCGGCTCGATAATGGGCAGTTCAACCGCTTCTTCCGGGCCAATTGCCTGTAGGGGCATACGCTCGTCAGCCGGGACTTCAATGGGCGAGGCCGTAACGGGGATATGGTTTTCCAGCAAGGCTTGTTCGGCCGAAAAAGGCTGGGACACCGAAGATTGGACCAAGGGCGGCTCGGAATAGGCCGGTTGGGCATACGAGCCGTAGGCTTTCCGGCGTGACGCCGTTTCGGTTTGCACCAGGCGCCGGAGCAACTCCACATCGTCTGAGGACAGGGTCACACGGCCCGTGCGAATGTCGTGATGGGTCTGGATGCCCAGGCGATCGCAGAGCTGAATGATATACGCCTCACTTTCGCCCAACATTTGGCTGACGTAGGCCATGGTATAAGGGTTAGAGGTCGTCGAAATCGGGGATGAGTCGAGTCGCGTGGAAGCCATAAGATGCCATCTACCTTATTTTTGCGCCTGTATACAAACGATGCATCAACCATTATACAGTAAGCGCGCCAGAGGGGGAGGGGGTGGGACTGGTTGAAAACAACTTCCTCCGGGCAAGGACTCGTGTATGTAGGTGATGCCTTCCTGCCCTAAAGCACGCTAAAGTTGGTTTTGCTGCCAAACAGGGTTATAATAAATCCAATCGGAACCCTGTTGTGTCTGCCCTTTTGCTTCGTTACAATCCGTTGCCTGGTTTGCCCCCAGCGGCCTGACGGCCTCGCCGGCATCCTTCAGAGTTTACACCTTGCGTTATTTGGCTGTTTTGAGACCCTTCCCCGTATGAAAAAGCATCAAACGTCCGGCTTCGTTATCCTCGGCTTTATCCTGCTCCTCATTCTTTTTGCCTCCACCCTGATTTTCAAGAACGAAGGCAGCCTGCCCCAGGAAATCAACCAAACCGAACTGGTGCAACTGGCCAAAGAAGGCAAGCTCAAGGAAGTCAGCGTCAAGGATCGCGAACTGAGTGCGTTGGGAACCAACAAAACCCAATACCACATTATTCTGCCGTCCAACGAGATTACCTCGGACCGCATCATCCAGCAGCTTAGCGAAAACAACGTCAACATCACCCAGCTTCGGCCCGAGCAGTCGGGCAAGTGGCTCAGTATTTTAACTACCCTCATACTGCCGCTGGGCATTATCGGGTTGTTTATCGTGTTGTTCCGCAGTGCGCAAGCCGGCGGCAGCCAGGCCATGAGCTTCGGCAAGAGCCGGGCCAAGCTGATGCCGGAAAACAAGGTCAAGATAACCTTCAAGGATGTGGCCGGTATCCAGGAGCCCAAGGAAGAACTTGAAGAGGTCGTCGACTTCCTCAAGAACTCCGAGCGCTATTTGAAACTGGGTGCCCGTATCCCCAAAGGCGTACTGTTGGTAGGTGCCCCTGGTACCGGTAAAACTTTGCTGGCCAAGGCGGTTGCAGGCGAAGCCGGTGTGGCGTTCTTCAGCATCAGCGGCTCGGACTTCGTCGAGATGTTTGTCGGGGTTGGGGCCAGCCGGGTACGCGACTTGTTTGAACAAGCCAAAAAGCATTCACCCTGCATTATCTTCATCGACGAAATTGACGCCGTAGGCCGCCAGCGTGGCGCCGGTCTGGGCGGCGGGCACGACGAGCGCGAACAAACCCTGAACCAACTGCTGGTTGAAATGGATGGCTTCGATTCGACCACCGGCATTATTGTCATTGCGGCCACCAACCGCCCCGACATCCTCGACAACGCCCTGTTGCGCCCCGGCCGCTTCGACCGGCAAGTGGTTATTGACCGCCCCGACATCAAGGGCCGTGAGCAAATTCTGAACGTTCACGTCAAAGGCAAACCGTTGGCCAAAGGCGTGGAACTGAAACGCCTGGCCAAGGCCACCCCCGGCTTTACCGGGGCCGACCTGGAAAACATGGTCAACGAGGCGGCGCTGGCTGCGGCCCGCCACCGCAAAGAAACCATTGAAATGGACGACCTGGAAGATGCCATCGACAAGGTGGTTGTGGGCCCGGAAAAACGCAGCAAGGTGATTAAGGAAAAAGACAAGGAAATCACCGCCTACCACGAAATCGGCCATGCCCTGATGCAGATTATGCACCCCGGCCAGTACAAGTTCCGCAAGGTCACCATCATCCCGCGTGGCATGGCATTGGGTATCAGCTGGGCCATGCCCGAAGACGACAACACCCACGTCAGTCGCCAGCAATTGTTTAATGAAATCGCCTCGCTGCTCGGTGGTCGGGTGGCCGAGAAACTGATTTTCGATCAAATCTGGACAGGGGCCTCGTCCGACATTGACAAGGCCACGGAGCTGGCCCGCAAGATTGTCACCGTCTGGGGCATGAGCGATGAGCTGGGCCCTATTAAATACGGCCAGCAAAACGAGCATGTGTTTCTGGGCCGCGACTTCGGCACGGACCGCGACTATTCGGAAGCCATTGCCGCCAAGATCGACGACGAGATCAAGAAAATCATCGACACGCAATACGACCTGGCCTACAAGACCCTGGGCGAGAACCGCGACATCATGGACGCCCTGGTCAAGGATCTGCTGGAACGCGAAACCCTGGAAGACAAGGACGTGTTCAAGATTATGGACCGCATTCTTGAGGAACGGGGCGAAGCACCCAAGTACGCCATTAACCTCAGTGATGACGAGGACGACGAGGAAAGCAGCAGCGGCAGCCCGGAAACCGTGGCCGCCGGCTCGGAAGCCGCCAGCAGCGACAACGCTTCGACCGCCGATTAAAGAGACGCAACCAGGAGCGACACAAGAGGGGGTAATCCTCTATTTGTGGGACCCCGCTAACTTGTCAAACCGCTAGGATTAAGGCAGACTGGAATCAAAGCCGCTATTACACTATTAGCAGCTTTTGATCCCCGTCACACCCGTACCCCAAGCGTCTGTTCCTCAAAGCAAGAGTCCTGTCGTGTCCCAATCCGCTTCCTTGATACACCGTACCGTTGCCCGCCTCAAGCAAGGGTATGCCTTATTACTCGGCCCCACCCGGCATTTGCTGGGCGTAACGGCTTGTAGCCTTGGACTGGGCATGGTCCTATTGCTGGCCAGCCAGTTGCCTGTGCACAGTATCGACGGGGTGAACCTGGGACCGGAAAAGAAACTGGCGGCCCTCGAAACCCAGTTGTTGGGCGCCACTTATCCCAATCAAAGCCTCGAGGATCGGCTCACCCGGCTCGAAGACATGGTGTTTGGCCAGGCCCATCAGGGCACGGTCGTCGAGCGGCTCAAGGCATTGTCGACCATGCTGGAAGTGGCCCCTACCGGCTCGACGCTGGACGACCCCTACGGCTTGAAACAGGAACCCATTATCAGCGATCGCAGCCAGAATCAAGGGCAAGACCAAGGCCAGGGCCAACCCTCCCAGCCCCCCCCACCCGCCTTTGACACAACCCAACGGCCACCGGATGCCACCAACTACCCCACCGTCACCGAGCTGGAAAAAAAGCTGTTCACGAAAAGCTACGAATCCGAAGACATCACCCGCCGCCTGGCCCGCCTGGAACAAGCCGCCTTTAACCGTACCTACCCGGATCTCCCCATGGTGGATCGGGTGGATCAGCTGACCCTGAAAATCGATCCGAACAACCCGTTGTCCATCGAAGAGCAGGTAAATCCCACTGCCGGCCTGCCACGATCCACCACCAGCCTGCCGAGCCAAGGCCGCGATTTTACGGGCAACAGCATGGCCATCTATGCCCAATTAAAATCCCTTGAAGAACGCGTTGTGGGAAAAAGTTTCGGCGGGGAGCTGATCATCAACCGCCTCGATCGCCTGGAACGGATTTTGTATGGGGCCCCGCAGCACGGCAGCGTCAACGAACGCATTAGCCGGCTGACCCACACCAACCCCAACAATACCGCCCACCTGTACGGCCCTTCCGGTTATCAAACCGGACCAACCGGCCAGCCCCAGGTGGGGGCTCCCCAGTATGTGCAACCACCCTCTTCTGCCCAAGCCCCGCCTTACCACCAACCCAATCTGCAACCACAAAGCCGCATGCCCAGTTGGGGATCGTACAACCCAGGCTATGGCTCCACCCAGGAGGGCCAACAGTTCAGCTCCGACATGCAACAGATGCTGCCGCCCCATGTGCGCCAACAGCTCGGTGGCCAGGACGGGTTACAGTCGGCCACCGGCAGACAGTTTCCCATTACCGGCATGGGCCAAGCCTCCGTAGCCGGTGTGACAGGAGATGCCGCCGCCGCTGCTACCCCCCCGTCCCACACGGTCCCCAGTACGCCCACCCGGCCCCTCACCCAGCCTGACAAACGCATTGAATACGTCCAACGCATTGCCATGCTCGAAGTCAAGGTGTTTGGCCACCGCTACGACAACCTGACGATGCAGGACCGCCTGAGCCAACTGGAACAACAGGTTTACGGCCGGACGTACCCGTACTTTACCATTGATCGCCGCATTGACCGTATTTTGAATAAGCTGCCGATGACGCGCGGTTAGAAACCGCCTACAATAGAACCACCGTGGCAATAAGACGTGTTGATTCGGGAGCCTTCTTTTAACGGTGCGGTTTTTGCTGGCAGGGTGGTTTGTGATTCTGGCATTCGGCTGGGGGATGGCCTGTTGCCATACCCTGACCCGAAGCCTGGATCAAAAACAGGCCTTGTCGCTTCACTGGCGCTGGGTACTGCCGGTCAGCTGGTTTTTTGGTGCCCTGATTCTCAGCTGGCTCGGCTACGGGGGATGCCTGATGGCCCAAATCCTCTGGCCATCCACCACTGCCATGACCAACGCTATGACCACCCCCATGACCAACGGCCTAACCATGGCCTGGGGGGGCAGTACCGTACTGCTAACAGCCTATGCCGCCGTTAACCGCACCCGGTTGGGCCCATGGCTGCGGCAGGTTTTTTCAACCGGCACCCGGCTCGAAGCCGGCCTAGCCGTGGGGCTACTGGCAATCGCCTCGGTGTGCATGCACCTGAGCTGTTTCCAATCCGGCCATACCCTTTACGTCAGTCACGCCGTATACAGCGATTTTGGCCTTCACCTGCCCATGGTGCGATCGGTCTCGGTGGCCGCCAACATCCCCACCCAGTTGGTCCATGCCGCTGGCACCCCCATTGGCGTGCATTTTTTGTTTGATGCGCTGTGCGGCTTCCTCGAGCGTTTGGGACTGCCCTTGGCCGTTGCCGTGGCCCTGCCCTCCAGCCTTAGCCTGGCCGGGGCCGGACTGCTGCTGTTTCATTTGACGTCATGCTGGTTTGGCAGCCGGACGGTAGGAGCGGTGTCGTTGCTGCTGGCCTGCTGGCGCAGTTCGGGCAGCCTGTGGGCGTGCCTGTTTGAAAGCGGCTGGCAAAACGTGGATCGGCAGTGGGCCGGATTAATGGGCAGCAGCACGTTTTTGGGACGAACCCCCCTGGAGGACTGGGGGCTGTGGACGGCCCATGTGTGGCTAAACCAGCGACACCTGGTGTTTGGGTTTGGCCTGTTGTGCGGGGTGCTGTGGGTAGCCTGGCGGGTTTGGGCAAACGGCTGCCTAACCCAACCAACAACCACCCAACAGACGGCCACCCGCCGAATGGATTGGAAATGCCTGACCCGTATGGGATTCTTGGGCACGCTGGTGGGACTGGGCGGTTATGTCAACGGCGCCACCACCCTGGCGACCATCGGCATGGTGGGGCTGGTCGGGCTGGTGGAACTGGTCACCCAGGTTATCCAGGTTACCCGGTGGCAGCGCCCAAGCGCCAAGCGCCAAACGCTTTTGCCAGCGCTTTTTTTAATACTGGTCGTCAGTGCTTGCATGGTGCTGGGCATCAGCAAACTGGTCGTCAGCGGCCTGCCCATGCCCGCTGGCTTTTCGCCCCACCTCCACCTGGGCTTCCTGGCTCAAAACACCACGTCTTTGGGTATTACGCCTTGGGCCTTGGCCCGTTATGCGTGGCTGGCTTTTGGCCCGTTGCCCCTGGCTGCCGTGGTTGGCTGGTGGTGCCACAAACGACAGAACCCCACCACCCCCCTGACCCCATGGTTCTGGGCTGCGGCCATGCCCGCTCTCGTGGCCTTTGTGGTGCAGCTTAACCCCCAGGTAGCCAGCAACCACAAGCTGGTAACCCTCAGCATCCTGCTGCTCAACGGGTGGGCGGCCTGGCTGGTAGTATACCTGTGCCGACAACCGGCATGGCCGAGGCAGGTGGCTGGCCTACTGCTGGCCATCGCCCTAACAATAACCGGCTGGTTCGACACGGCCGTGCTGTGGCGACAACTAACGCGGCACGTGGCCATTGATTTGCACGATCCGGCCTTGTGCTGGGCCATGGCCCACACACCGGCCAAAAGCCGCTGGCTGGCCCCCTATGGTGTCCTGCATCCGCTTCATCTAAGCGGCCGCCCGTTGTACCTGGGCTACCCGTATTTCGTCGAATCAGCCGGCCTGGACTGGCAAAGCCGGTATCAGTGGCTGGCCCAACTCAGCCAGGACACCCGGTCTTTTTCCGACCGGTGGGCCCTGCTTGAATCGGCCGGGATAGACTTTATACTGTTGGAAGGCGCCACACGAAACCGTCCCTGGGCAAAGGCGCTGCGAGAGCACCTGCCCGAAGCCTGGCGCCATGGCGACCAGATTATCCTGACCACCCAACAAAAGCCTCCCTCTGCCTTATGACCCCAGACACCTGCAGCATCATCATACCCGCCTATAATGAAAGCCGCCGTCTACCCGGCACCTTGCGCCAGCTAGCCGCCACCATGGATAACCAGCCGGGACTGGAGCTGGTACTGGTGGACGACGGCAGTCGCGACAATACCTTTGCCCTGATGCATGCCTTCAAGGCCCAGCATCCGCACCTGGCCATACACATCGACACCTTGCCCCGGCGCCGGGGCAAGGGAGCCGCCCTTAAGCATGGGTTACTGCTGGCCAGTCGGCCCAACAGTCTGCTCTATGACGCTGATGGGGCCGTGCCCATCGATCAGTTGGCCCCGTTTCTGGCAGCCCAGCGTACCCACGGGGCCGATTTGGTGATTGCCACCCGACCGGTTTGCACCGGTTGGCAAGGGCTTAGCCCCAGAGCACTGCTCCGGCAAGGGTTTCATGGGCTGACCCGGCTGGGGTTGCCCGACATTGCCGACACCCAATGCGGGTTCAAGCTGCTGCGACGCGACCGGCTGCTACCCCTGCTTGAGGTGATTGACACCGACGGCTTCTGTTTTGACGTGGCCATGCTCGTGGCCGCCCGGCACAACGGCCTGACGATTTTGCAGCACCCCGTACAATGGTGCCACCAACCCGGCTCGTCGGTACGGCTTTGGCGCGACCCATGGCTAATGGGGGCCGAGCTGGCCCGTATCTACTGGCAAGCTGCTGCAGGCCACTACCGGCGCTAGGGCAGCAAACGCGTTTTTTTCTCTCTACCGAAACGCGCCGCGCTTACACCAAGCTTACACCGACAAGGCGTCGGAGGAGCTGCTGCTGGCAGCGGCTTCGCTGAGCATATCGGGCGGCAGGGTGCTGGTACGCTTGATACCAAAGCCTGTCTTGCGCTTTTTGTCTTGCTTGAGGCCCTTGGATGGCGGGGCCTGCAACGGCGCTTCGCCACTGCGAATGGTGCTGGCCGGATTCTGGTTCTGCATCATGGCCGCACGGATTTGCTTTAACTGCTTTTGGGCATTCTGGCCCAGATTCTGGAACTCGCCTAACTGGCCCAGCACGGTTTTAAACACCAGCTCGGCATATTGGTCGGCATTTTCCCGAATGGCACGCGCCTCGTTGTTGGCTTCCAGGCGCAAGGCATCCGTTTCTTCAATGGTTTTGTTGCGCGCAGCGCCCAACTCGGCCATTACCTGCTGCCGAACCCGTTCGGCTTCCATGTGCACGGCCTTCATCAATTCGCTTTCGCTCAACATCAAGTCGGCCTGGCGTTTGGCTTCCATTAAAATCTGCTGGGCTTCGCGCTGGGCGTCCTGCACAATTTCGTCACGACGATCAAGAACCTGGTCGGCTTCCTGTACGGCTTCGGGCACCGATGCCTGGATTTTATCCAGCAACAGGATCAGCTTCTCCTGATTAATCAGCGAGTAGGGCATCAGGGGAATGGGGATACCGTCCATCACAACGCTTTCAAGACGGTCGAGCAGTTTAAACAGGGTATTAATGGCTAAGGCTCCCTTCAATTGTTGCCTTTAAACTCATCAGTGTGCCGTTACAGCCGCGAGGGCTTCTTGCACGCATGCCGGAACAAGGTTGTCCACGTTTCCGCCGAGCCGGATAACTTCCTTGACCATGGACGAAGATAGAAAAGTGTAGTCCAAACTGGCCATCACGTAAACGGTCTCTATTTCCGGGTAAAGGGTTTTGTTCATCTGGGACATCTGGAATTCATATTCAAAATCAGAAATAGCCCGCAATCCACGCACAATGGTTTTGGCGTTTTTTTGTTTCGCAAAGTTAACAGTCAAGCCGTCAAAGGCATCCACTTGGACGTTGGGCAGCCCCTTGACCGAGGCTTCTATCAGCCGCAGGCGCGTGGCCACATCAAAGAGCGGGTCTTTCTGGGTATCTTTTGCTACCGATATAATAACACAATCAAAGATTTGGCAAGCCCGCTCGACGACATCGAGGTGGCCCAGGGTAAACGGATCAAAACTACCGGGATAGATTGCAGTATGGTGGGCCACATCGGGCTCCTTTCAACGGACGCTTAAACCAGGCGGCGACTGGGCAATAACCGCCACCAAGCACGCTACTAAGCCCAGTTTACCAGTGCGCCTGCCCATAACAAAGTCCGCCCCCCGCCAGGGCACCCGGTTCCGTAGCATTTTGTTACACGGTCCACGATGCCCTTAAGTCAGGCATCGAGCCTGTGCCAACGTGGTTGACATTGACGGGCCTTGCCGCTACAGTGGACGTCTGCTGAAGGGGGCCTCCTTCAGTGTGTCCAAGTTTCTGGATAGGCCCAGCCCCGTCAAACGGACCGCTGAGCCTGTGGTAGCAAGGCTTAACCCCCTTACGAGACCGGTTACTGTTATGGTACGTTCGCAAAAAAGCGCTTCCGACAACAAGATTCGACTGGCTTGCGAAGTTTGCCAAACCGGTAACTACTCAACCACCAAGTCTGCGGCCATCACCGCCTCGCGGCTGGTTCGCAAGAAGTATTGCCCCCACTGCAACCAACATACTCTTCACCGGCAAACCCTGTAAGTAGGCCGGTTCCCAAAAACCCTACCCCACTACACGTTAATCCCCCCCCTCTCTCTCTGCGTCCTTAGTTCAGTTGGTAGAACGTCGGTCTCCAAAACCGAATGTCGGGGGTTCGAGTCCTCCAGGGCGCGCGCTTTTTGTTTTCTGCCACGGTTCCAGTTAAAATTGGACTCACCATTAGGATAATTCCCCCTGATGCCAAAATCCAAGGCCAGACGACCTTCCTCCCAAATCACCCCCGGTAACACGAAGAAGCCTATGAAGTCCGGTGCATCCACCAAACCCAATTCCCCAACCAAGGCCCAGGCTGCTTCGTCGGTTGACGAAAAGTTTGACCTGAACGGGTACTTAAAGGGCCTTAAACAGGAATGGGACCGGATTGCCTGGCCCGGCCGCCAGCAGGTGTTTAGCGAAACCCTCGTTGTTATCGCGGTCGTCACGTTTTTTACCGTCTTTATCTTTGTGGTAGATAAGATTTTCCAGATTATCGTCTCGATCATTAGTTAACCCTTTAGTTTTTAGGATGACCTGTTGTCATGACGGACGCCACCCCCCAGGATCAACAACACAACCTAGCCACCGGCGACACCCAGACCGACGTACTTACTGACGTGCTTACCGACGTACTGGAGCCTCAAGAAACGCAAGCCCCGCAAGCCGAAGTGGCCGTAGAAACCCTGCCGCCGGAACAGCCCGTCGAAGCCGTCGATCAACAGGAAGAAACCTTCCCGCAAGATTCGGACGACCCGGAGGAAGACGGCGACTTGCCTGTTGGCCACGAAGCCTCGCCCCCAGCCGTTGGCACGGACGACGACCTGTTGGCCACCCACCTCGAAAACCTCGACACAACCGGTGTACGGGGTGCCGACCCGCCACCGACCACCACCAAGGTCAAGGCCAAGCGTAAGCGCTGGTATATCATCCACACCTACTCCGGCCACGAAAACAAGGTGAAGGTGAACCTGGAACGCCGCATCGAATCGATGAACATGCAGGACAAGATTTTCCGCGTCGAGGTGCCGCAAAAAAGCGTGACGAAAATGAAAGACGGCAAGCGCGTGGAACGTGACGAGAACCTCTTCCCCGGCTACGTGCTTGTAGAAATGCTGATGGACGACGACTCCTGGTACGTGGTTCGCCACACTCCCGGTGTCACCAAATTCGTCGGGGCCGAGAAAAAACCCATTCCGGCCAAGGATTCCGAAATTCGCCGTATCCTGATGCGCAGTGCCCCGGTCGAAAGCAAGGTCCAGATCGACCTGAAGAATGGCGACAACGTCAAAATCATCAGCGGGCCGTTTGCCGACTTCGAAGGCACCGTCACGGAAGTCAACGCCGAGAAAGAAAAACTCAAGGCCACCGTTTCCATCTTTGGCCGCGAAACGCCGGTCGAACTGGCCTTCAACCAAGTGGTCAAAGTTTAACCTTGCGGTTTGCTTAAGGTATAGTCTTTTACACCCTTTAATTCAGTGGAGAATTCAGTCCCGTGGCTAAGAAAGTAATTGGTCTCATCAAACTCCAGCTCGAAGCTGGTAAAGCCAACCCAGCGCCGCCTGTTGGCCCGGCTTTGGGTCAGCATGGCGTCAACATCATGGACTTCTGCAAGGCGTACAACGCCGATACGGCCGATAGAGCCGGGATGATCATCCCGGTTGAGATCACCGTCTACGAAGATCGCTCCTTCACCTACGTTACAAAAACCCCGCCCGTCTCCTTCCTGATTAAGAAGGCGGCCGGTATCCCGAAAGGCGCAGCCAATTCGGTTGCCCAAACCGTAGGAACCCTCACCCAAGCCCAGATTCGCGAGATTGCAGAAACCAAAATGGTCGATCTCAATGCCCACACCGTCGAGGCTGCTGCCGAGATGGTCAAAGGCGCATGCCGGAGCATGGGCGTGAAGGTCGAAGCCTCCTAGGCAGAAGCTTTTTCTACAAAATTCAATTTCTATTTTCCCGTGTCCCCGTGGGAGGCTTGCTTGAGGCCAGCCGCTTGCACCACTACCATAAGGAAGCACCCCGTCATGGCTACCGAAGCCCCCGAGAAAAAAACCGGCAAGAAACTGACCCGTCGCCAACAGAAGGCCCAGGAGGTTCTTTCCGCTTACCAACTGCCCGTGTCTGCCCCCAACGCCGTTAAGGCCTTGAAGGCCGTGCTGGACCAGACCGCCAAGTTCAACGAAACCATCGAAGTGCATATGAAGCTGGGTATCGACACCAAGCAGGCCGACCAGCAGGTTCGCAGCACCGTGGTACTGCCCGAAGGCACCGGTAAAACCATTCGCGTTTGCGTCGTGGCCAAGGGTGAAAAAATCAAGGAAGCCGAACAGGCCGGGGCCGACTTTGTCGGGGCCGAAGACATCATCGAGAAAATCGAGAAAGAAAACTGGATGGACTTCGATGTGTTGATTGCCACGCCCGATGCCATGGCCATGGTCGGTAAGCTGGGCCGGGTCTTGGGGCCGCGCAACCTGATGCCCAACCCGAAAACCGGCACCGTAACCTTCGACGTGGAAGCCGCCGTCAAGGCCAGCAAGGCTGGTAAGGTGGAATACCGGGCCGACAAGCAAAGCAACGTGCACGTGGGTATCGGCAAAAAAGAGTTCAGCGAGCAGCAAATCCTGAAAAACTTTGCCGCCCTGACCGATGCCGTGTTCCGCAGCAAGCCCTCGTCGGCTAAAGGCACCTATATGAAAAGCTGCACCATCACCAGCACGATGGGCCCCGCCATTGCCGTCGACACGAACAAGCTGCACACCGAATGCAAGGACATCCTAGCCGCCGGCTAGAGCCGCCCCGTTCTGTGACCCCTCGGCACTAGAGACGCCCTCGGCCACTGGCAAGGGCGCTTCAGTAAATGCCTTGGCCTGCTCTTGCAACCGGCAGATTAACGTGTTGGGCACGTACCGGGCCAGCAGGCTATCGAGCGCCGGGCCGTCAAGCACCAACTGCTTCGTCAGCGCGTCGGTGAGGGCCTGCCACGACCGGGCCGGAATGCGGGCCAGCAGCTCATCGGCCATGGCCATGGCCTGTTTCACGTAGGGGTATTGCATGGTGTCGTTGTATTGCGCCACCAGGGCCTCGCGTTGTTCAGCCAAGGGCTCGACCAAACACCGGCCTTTAAGCTCCAGCAACTGCCACGCATCAATCAGGTCCAAATCCAGCCCCGCCAGGCCCGGCAACGCCCCGTTGTCTCGCACCGTCTGCAACAAATCACGCACCTTACTAATATCCGAGTGGTAATGCCAAGCCTGGTGCTGATCCAGACGCCATTGATCCGTGGGTACCTGCGGTTGCTCGGCCCGAAGTTCGGCAACCATCCCCCCCACGTGCCGTAACAACCCTTTTCGGGCCAACACCGGATCCTGCCCGACATGCGCCTCGTTTTGAATCTCTGCCCAGCAGGTCGGCCAAATACGGACTTCCTGGATAGCATGCCCGTTAATCCGGGCCATCAGGACATGACCGAGCTCATGCCGGGCATCGGACCGCCGCGATTGATCATACGAAGGGCTCAGGGTTCGACCGGTCGCCTGTAGGCATTGATGAACCCTAGTGATGATCCAATCCCGTTTGGGAGACCGCGACGCGGGTTTGGGACAGGGCGTTGCGCCAAATACCACGGCCGCCGGTATCCGACGCGTGCCTACAGCCGATTGGGCATGCTTCTGCATCCCTATCCGGCCGCCGGGTTGTTTCACCCGCATCCTGTCAAACGCCACCGGGGCAATCATGGTTATTCGTTCCTAATAATAGTGGGGCACCCTAATTCCGCTACGATTGTCTCACAAAAACCCGCCGTCGCCGACACCAAACCGGCGCAACGCACCCCATTGAGCCACCGCAGCGTCCTTGCTATGCTGGGTTTTATTGTGTAGGTGACGTGTGTAGATACCCTGTCTTGATAAGGTGCTTCCCCAATGACGGCTTCCCCTGCCCCCTCAACCGCCCTGGATCTGCACAAGCAGATACAATCCGGCCAACTGTCGGCCCAGGCGCTGCTTGAACAGACGTTTAACGCCATTAAAGCCGTAGATGGCGATATTGACGGCTTTTTGCACCTGGCCGAAAACCAGGCCCAGCAAACGGCCGAGCAGGTCGACCAGGCCGTGGCAACCGGCCAACCCCTGCCCCTACTGGCCGGCGTCCCCATTGCCCTGAAAGACAACATCCACGTGCAAGGCGTGCGGTCCACTTGCGCCAGCCGCATTCTGGAAAACTTTGTTGCCCCTTTTGACGCCACCGTTACCACCAAGCTAAACGCCCACATGCTGCCCATTGTGGGTAAAACCAACCTTGATGAATTCGCCATGGGCTCGAGCTGTGAAAACAGTGCCTACAAGCTCAGCAAAAACCCCTGGGATACAAGCCGGGTGCCGGGCGGCAGTTCCGGCGGATCGGCAGCCGTGGTGGCCAGCAACCAGGTGCCCCTGGCCTTGGGATCGGACACCGGCGGCAGTGTCCGCCTGCCAGCCGCCTTTTGTGCGTTGTACGGCATAAAGCCCACCTATGGCCGGGTGTCTCGGTACGGGCTGGTGGCCTATGGCAGCAGCCTGGATCAAATCTCGCCATTTGCCCGCACCACCAAAGACCTGGCGGCCTTGCTCAAGGTCATTGCCGGTTTCGACCCCATGGACTCGACGGCCCTGAGCGACGAGGTGCCCGATTACCTGGCCCTGTGCGACCAGCCGCCCAAGCAACTGAAGGTCGGGCTGGTTAAGGAATTGATGGACTCCGACGGTCTGCAGCCGGATATCAAGGCTGCCATCGACCAAAGCATCCAACACCTGGAAGGGTTGGGCGCCACCTTCCAGACCGTGTCCCTGCCGCACATCAACTATGCCGTGGCCTCGTACTACATTGTGGCCACCGCCGAAGCCAGCAGCAACCTGGCCCGCTACGACGGCGTTCGGTACGGGCTGCGTGCCGAAGAAGCCCAGGACATTTACCACCTCTTCACCCAAACCCGCGAACAAGGCTTTGGCACGGAAGTTAAGCGCCGCATTATGCTGGGCACCTTTGCCCTCAGTTCCGGCTACTACGATGCCTACTACGGCAAGGCCCAGAAGGTTCGCCAGCTTATTCGCCAGGACTTCGAGACCGCTTTCGAGCAGGTCGATATCCTGCTTTGCCCGGCCGCCCCGTTTACCGCTTTCAAACTGGGCGAAAAGGTGGCCGACCCGGTACAAATGTACCTCACCGACATTGCCACGATCCCCGTTAACCTGGCTGGCATTCCGGGCCTCAGCTTCCCGGCCGGCTTTGATTCGAGCGGCCTGCCCATCGGCTTGCAATTGCTCGGGCCCCATGGGGCGGAAGGCACCTTGTTTTCTGTTTCTCAAGCCCTGGAAACTGCCTCGGGCCTAAGCAACTGCCTACCAGACGTCTATAAACAGCAGGGCGTTGCGGTTTAGCTTTAAGTAAGGCCCAGGGTTTCCGGCTTATCCGTGTAAATTTACCCGATGGCCCCCGCGCCGGGCATTGGCTTGGGCCGTGTTGTGCCGCACGCGCTCGTTGTTTTGCCGCATCTTTCTTTTTTGCTCCCGCCCGCTGCGCTTAAGGGCCTTGCCTCGTTGGATCCGCTCAAGGTCATTGGGTTGCGGGGCCGTCGGAGAATCGCTCAAGGTGTGGCGGCGATGACGGCTTCCTCTTAACGCCGCTTGCAGCTCGTCTGCCGTGGCACCGGGCACCATCGTCGAAAGCACAGCCATCATCGCCGGCATAAAGTTCGTAACCGGCCGGGCCGATGGCCGGGCAGGAACAGGGGTAGCGGTAGCAGCAGGGGGCGGCGCCTCGGTTTGAATCACGGGCACCGGGGGCACCGGCGGCGGATCCGTCACGGGATCGACAGCCCTATCGGGTTCGGAAACACCCCCGCCATCCGGCTGTAGTGGTTCGGTCTGATCGGTCGGCTCGGTCGTTTCGACGGCTTGTCTGGGCTGTTCGACAAGCCGTCGTTCGGTAAGCTGCCGAGCGGTTCTATCGGAGAACTCGGCCAGTTGCCGCTCCAGTGGGCTCACCAGTGCCGACGCCACGCCATCTCCACGGGTATAACCCTGGACCACCGCCTCAGGAATTTGATGCACCTCAGGAATCTCAAGCGCAACAGGCTCCAGAGACCGTGGCGGGCGGGGCGGGCCCGCCAATTCGGTAGTGGACGTGTCTTCTGGTGGTGGCAATGACGCCGGTTCTGGAGACAGCCCGGTAGGCGGCTCGGTGGGCAATTCTGGGGCAGGCGGTTCAGCCGCCGGGAACGATCCCGTCAAGGGCTCGTTCAGGCCGGTTTCGTATACCAGAACACCGGGGCCTTGGGTCAGGCGCAGCAACAGCCCCTGGGTACCGGACAAATCGTGATCATCGAGGGCCTGCCAGGTTGGGTTGCTTTGGCCGCTGTCGTCCATCCAGACACGCCCGTCGCGATAGACCAACCCAATAAGCTGGGCCGGTTGGTCCGTGCTGGCAATAATATAGCGTCTGCCGGCTTGAAGCCCTTCGCGTATCGTCCGGCTCACGTCCGTGCGGGTGTTGGTGTCAAGCACCAGTTCACGAGCCGACGAATCCAGGCTGCTGAGAGCCAACCATAAGCCGCTGGGGGTAAAGCCGTCCGGCTCGGTCAGTGCCAACCGACCACGCCATCTGGCCCCCAGCGCTGTCTGGTAGGCCGTTTGTAACTCGTCTGCCCCCATGGCGGCCCGGGTGTTTCGTCCGATGGCCTGCTGGTAGCGCAATGCAGCCCCCGCGCTACTGCTTAAAGTACGGGCCGAGTATTGGGCCGTTGCCCCGGCGGATCGGTTCGTTGAGACCTCGAACGTCGACGTGGGTTGGGCCACCATGCCGTCAAACAAGGGCCCCATGGCCTCTATCAGGTTACGGGCTTCGGTCGTATAAGTCCCATGGCGCTGGGTATTGGCCGAAGCCAGCAGGGTTTGGAACGGGGAAGCCATGGCCGGCAGGGTTAGCGGGGTGGCAATCGGGGCCGTCGGGACCGTTTCGGCAGGTGCTTCGCTTCGGCTTGCCGTACTTGTCGCAGGAGATCCCGTGTCTGGACCACCCAGCCCCACAAGACGGCGGGCACCAGCCACCAGCCCATGCCAGCGATCCCGAAGGCTGCGACGCGGTGAAACTGGGGTTGGGGTCGGTGTGGGCGCAGCTCGGCGACTGGTTCCACCGCCACTACCACCGCTGCCATACAGCTTGGCCGTGGCCTTACGCGCCTCGGCCCGCTGTTTCTTACGGGCCGCCTGTTGGGGGGTTTGCCCATGCGGCCGCGCCGACGAGGTATCCGCCGATCGGGCAGCGACCGGCTTGTCCAGGCTAACCGGAACCGGGCCGGAAGGTTTGGCCGGGGCCGACTTCTTGGCGTCCCGGCGGGTAAACAGCCCCGACAAGGAAGCCCACAATTGGCCGAACCAATGCATCAGGCGCTGCCAAAACGATTGAGGCGCACCGCCCCGTCGTGGTTTGGTGCCGGGCCGACGGGTAGACGGGGTAGACGGGGCCGTTTGGCGGCCAAACGTCACCTGGTCCGTACGCGGGTGGGCCCATGGCGAAACACCCCCCGGCGAAACACCCCCAGGCGATCCAGCCTGTGGATCCGGGGACGGCTGACAGGCCGACGGCGTATGGCGCGGTTGTATCCGAAAGTCAGACATAGACTGTAAATGCTTGGCTAGTGCAAGCTTCCCCCTATTAATGTCAACGATTGGCATGGCTTTTCTGGGCAGGGCTTTTCTCTGGGTAGCGAATAAATACCCCTAAAGGACAATCGTTGCCGCCAACCGGCCTGTTTGTAACACACTGCTTAACACCTGCAAAAGGCCCCTGCAAAAGGCCCCTGCAAAAGATCCATGCAAAAGACCAGAGAGACCCCTTTTTGCTAAGATGGGGGTCTTGCGCCATGGCCCAAGCAACCGGCAAGCGCCCGTTTCATTAAGTAGAAGTCCACGTATGTCTTTATCTGACCAGCCTTTTGGCATTGTTAATGTCCACAAACCCTTGCATTGTACGTCGCATGACGTGGTCGCCCGCCTGCGAAAATGCTACAACCTAAAGAAGGTCGGCCATGCCGGTACCCTCGATCCGCTGGCCGAAGGGGTGCTTCCGGTCTGCGTGGGGCAGGCCACCCGCTTGATTGAGTATTTGCCTTCCGACAAGCGCTACCGGGCCCATATTACCTTTGGGGCCGTTACCACCACCTGGGACGCCGAGGCCGACCCCTTGCACCCTGTTGACGCAAGCCACCTGACCCGTGAAGCGGTTGAAACCCTTCTCAAGGCCTTTGTCGGAACCATCGAGCAAACGGTCCCCCCGCATGCCGCCGTCCATGTGAACGGTAAAAAGCTGTATGAGCTGACCCGGCAGGGTAAAACCGTCGATTTACCTGTCCGGCAGGCGACCCTGTATGCCGTGACGCTGATTGACTGGCTCGATGGCACAACACCGACGCCCACGGCAGTGGTGGAGGTCCATTGTGCCAGCGGCACGTATATTCGAAGCCTGGCCTGGGCACTGGGCCAGCAAGCCGGCACCGGGGCCTATTTAAGTGGCCTGGTTCGAACCGCCCATGGAGCCTTTTGCCTTGAAGAAGCCGTCAAGCTGGACGAATTAACCCAGCACCCCAACCCAACACAGTTTTTATGCGATCCGACCACCTATCTGCCCTTTGAAACGCTGGTTTTAACCCCTCAACAGGCCCAAAAATTACGTCACGGCCAAAAATTGCTTGAACAGGAGCTGGCCAACCAGCCCTTAAAGCGAAAACAGCACTACGTACTTCAATCCGGCACGGAACACCCCGAACTGGTGGGTATTGGGGTGGCCGAGGCCAATGCGCGCCTTAAACCCCTAAAAATCCTGGCCTACTAATATATTAAAGATATAATACTAACTTTTGTAAAAATCCGGGGGGCTGACCCGCTCAAGCGGCAATTTTTGGCCTCTTTTCGTTTTTATACCCATGAGGGGACCTATATCCTTTTCAACCTCAACCGCCATGTAGTAAAGAAGACGACTAGAGTTTTAGGGTAACACCGGCTTATGATCACGTACGCAGCAGACGAAAAACGGCCTTCGAAGCCTGTGCTGTTTCTTCAAATGGTGATGCAGGCCTTTGAACGGAACAACCCAGGACTTGAGTTTGTCGGCCGGATCATGGAACTGGTACAGTTTTACACAAACTATACAAGCAACCAGAAACTCCACCGTTTTCGCCATATGATGTACCGGCAACAGATGAACCGTATGGAAGAATTCGTCTCGGAACGGACTATCTATCACTATCGCGGTAACAAAATGGACCGTAAATTCTAATCCCGCTGTCAAAAAAAGTGTTGAGCGGGTTTTATAACCTTATAGAAGACCATAACTGTAGTATTTTTACGCCTTTTTAGACTTTTTCGGGGGAAATCAACAGAAAGCCTATGACCTACGGGGGCTCACTTGCAACTGCACTCTTCTACCAGCGGGAATCTGCCCTGCTGGAGAATCAGGCTAATGTGCTGCAAGACCGCATTTATCGCAACCATACCCAGATTTCCAACATGGAAACGACGGCGATTAACTACAACGCCGGTTCGCCCCAGCTCAGGCAATTGCACGCCCAAATTACCCAACTACGGCACGTCGAAGCCTATTTCCAACGGCAACTGTCCATTGTCAGCAAAAAGATGGAAATGGCCGAGAAAAACGAAGAGCAATGGATGCAGCGTGCCAGCAAGTACCTCGAGCGTATGTCAAAACTCATCACGTAGTCGGCGGCGGCTTATTTAAGCCCCAAATGATTGTTATTACAGGCGAACAAATTTATTTAGGACTCCCGGCAAGCTGGGCTCGGCAGGCCGATTGGGGTATGATACGGGCACGCCCCTTGCCTTGTTGAAAGCGGGGGATCGCGGTTGCAAACCACCCCCTGCTGGGCACTAAGGACACCCCACCCCCGATGTTTCACGGCCTGTACCAAAAAAAACAGCAGCACCAGGACGCCGAAATCTGCGATACCTTCGGCTGGCCACCGATGTATCGGTTCCGGCTGCCCGACGAGCATGTCAGTGCCCCCCAGAACTTCGACTTTGAAATCGGCCTGGAGAGCCAGCCTTCGCGATCCCTGACCATGGCCCAGATTAAGGCCATGCCCACGTCAACGGAAATGCGACTGATTGCCAGCCGTTTTGGCTGGGCCTACCGGGCAAACTGGAGCTGTATCACCTTCCAGACCCTCTTCAGCCTGTTCAGCAACCCCAACATGTACGAATGGGTCCAGATGACCTCGCTTAACCACCAGCGCATGATCATCCGGCGCGATCAGTTAAGCCAATGGCGTTTGATATACGCATGCAACAACCAACCCCTCACCCCCCTGTACGGCGGCCCGTTGTGGATGCATAACTTCGACCATTACGTCGAGTACGGCTTCAACCATATCCAAAGCCTCAAACTGCTGCAAACCACCCCGGACATTCCCAGCAACGCGTCGTGCAAACACTCCTGGTTCCACGCCGAAACCCTGGGCTACAAGTTATCCGATGACGACTGCCGAATCGCAGCCGGCACGTACTACGCCATCCATGAAGAAAAGCTGGTGGAACTGGGGCACCTGGGCAAAAAACTTTAAGACCGCCTTAAAACCTTTCCTGCCCAAGTGCGTCTTCTCTTCTACTGTGTCACGCCCCCTCCTCATTTCCCATGATTCTGGTTTTGTTATGACTTTCTGCAGCCCCTTTATGATGACCCCCCGGCCTTCAGCCACCACCGCCCGGCAACGACCAGGACTGCTGGTCGTGTCGGTAGTCGCAGGACTGCTGGTTGTTTTGGCGGCGGTTTACGATTGCCCCGAGGCAGCCGCCTTTACCAAGGTCGATGACGTCATTGAACTGGACAAACCCGAGGCAGACAAACAGAACGTGAAGCTGAACAAACCCCTCGAGCAGCTTGCCAACCCCCTGCAGTCCAACTACGCCCAAACCCAAACCATTACGGTACAAGACAAACTGAACCTGGACATGCTCTGGAGTGGTATTGTCGATGGCAACCCGATCCTGCAGTTTGGCATCAAGCGGCTGGCCACCCCGCCCGAACTGCGCGATGCCCACAACAGCGTAATGAGCCGGGCTTTGGGCAGCATGATTAGCGGGGTGGGCATGTTGCCCTACGCCTTTGGGGCCGGGCCGGGTTCGGCCAGCGGGGCTGTGGTGGGATCAAGCCTGTTGAACCGTGCCTTGTTTAAGGTGGACGAAGCCGAACTGCGCGAACTACCCACTGACCGCGAACTGGTGGAACTAAGCAGCCTGATCCAGGAACTGCAACAGAACCTGGTCCTGAATTATTTTGCCTACAAGGGGGCCCTGTGGCAGGTTGAAGCCCTGAAAATCCAGTCGCGCCAAACCTTCGACAATGCCGGCTCCGATGACCAGATCCCCTCGCTGGCCGGTTATGTGGCCGCCAACAACGAGGTCGACTACCAAATGGCCCTGGTGACCGCCCGACATCGGCTGGTGATGCTGGAGCGCCTGGTCAGCCCGGAGGTCATCAGTAAATTGCGCTTTACCGATGACCCCACCGATGCCTATACCCCCGAAGCCGCCACCCAACCTGCTGCAAGCAGCCACCCGGCCACCATGGCAGACGGGCCCGCCTCAGGTCTTGCCCATCCCTTTGGCCCGTCAGGCCCGACTATAGAAACAGGCGCTTCCCAGGAGCATGGCGATGAGTAACCGTAATCGAATCCATCACGGCATTCTATTGGCCGCGTTGGTCGGCAGTTTCTGGATGATGATGGCCACACCGGCCCGGTGCTTGGCCAGCGAGCTGCAAACCATCCATGAGGCATTGGCCGTGCAGGATGCCGAACAAACCCAGCGACAAATGACCCATTTGGATTTGCTGTGGCGCCATGCCCTGCAACATAACCCGTCCGTTATTTTAGCCTTGGAAAAACTTTCGGAAAAAGCCGAGGAAGGGTCGAGCGGCACGCGAAAAAAACAATTCGCCTCCAACATGGTCAAGCAAATGGTCAGCCTTGGCGGGCTGGGCAGCTCCATTGCCCTTGGCTCGCCCGTACCGATGATCGGGTCGAGTATTTTCGGTAACTTTGCGGGGCTAACCGACGCACAAAAAAACCTGAACCACATTACCCCGACCGACATGGTGCTGCTGGCCCGCGAGATCAGCCACATTCAGTCGGAAATTGTCGAGCAGTACCTGGCTTATCGGCAAAGCATGCAGGAGGTCGGCTATTATGAGCAGCTGGCCAACCAACTCCACAAGAAAATGGCCGTGGCCAAAATATCAGGCCTCCGACCGGACGGCACCCAGGCCGATCCGTATTACGATCAACTGCACGCCTGGTGGCTCGACAGCCAGTTTAAGCAGGTACAGGCCCAAACCCGACTGAAGTCGGCCCGGCAGGTGCTGATGTGGACCTGCGGCGTCGACGCCCTGCACGAGCTGGACAAACACCTGGCCAAGGATCCGACGATGGCCCCCCGCACAACGGACACCGATGGCCAAGCCACACGCCATGCGCCCGTTGACCCCCCCACAGTGGGTATGGTTGAATCACAACTATGAAGCAAGCGTCTTGTACACCCGCCTCGGCATGCCCGCTCGACATTGTTTGTATCGGCAGTGCGCTGGAAGATATTTTTATAAACGTGCCCGTGCACGATGATGCCACGGCGTTCATTCGATCCAACCACCTGAGCATCAGTCTGGGCGCTAAAATTAACGTGGACTACCCCCTCATTGAAGTCGGGGGCGGGGGCACCAACACGGCCATGAACTTCAGCATCCAGGGCTTGAAGGTGGGGCTGCTCTCCAAAATTGCCAACGACGACGGGGGCCACCTGATTCGCAACCGCCTCGAAGACGCTCGCATTGACCTGCGTTATCTGCAGGTGGACACGGACTCGGCAGCCCACACCGGCATGTCGATTATCCTCAACGTCCCCCAGCATGATCGTTCCGTCCTGGTTAACCGGGGCGTGAGCCACGGCATTGACTTTGACACCGTGGACTGGGACCAGTTTAAAACCGTCCCCTGGCTGTATGTGGCGTCCTACGGCAGCCCCAACGAAGACGATTTTGAGCGTCTGGCCGCCTTGGCCAGGGATCATGACGTCAAGATAGCCTTTAACCCCAGCATTAACCAGATTAAACGGGGCCTCAAGGTCATCGGCCCGCTTATCGAAGCCTCGGTCATTGTCTCAATGAACCGCACCGAGGCCACGCTGCTGACCAAGTCCAAGAAGAACGAACGGGTCACCGTACTGCTCGACAAGATGCGCGACCTTTGCCCCGGTCTGACCCTGATTACCTGCGGGGCAAGCGGCGTGTTTGCCGCCGACGCCAATAACCGCCGCTATTACATTCCGCCCATGAAAGTGAATGCCACCTCCACCCTGGGTGCTGGAGATGCCTTCTGCAGCACGTTCACGGCATCCATTATCAAGGACGGCTGGGATGTACCGCTGGCTCTGAAGCGGGCCAACGTCAGCGCCGCCCACGTTATCCAGGAACCGGGTGCCCAACGGGGTCTGCTGCCTATCGACGACCTCGACGCCGAGCTGAAGACCCTTAACCTAAGCGTGGATGTGCTCGACAAGGAAATGACCCCACAACCCACCCCTTAAAGGGACTTTGGCCAATACCCGTTTTGGCAGACCCCCAAACCATTGCTTAAATTTTGTTAAGATATGATGAAGACCCTTCATTTTAGCGGGTCTTGTTCGATACCTTCATTATAGTGGCAGATAACGCAAGAGGACTTGAGACTGGAGCCACCAATGAAGGGCGAATCCCAATCTTCCGCCAGGCAAGCCTGGTTAAACCAAGCTTCCAATACAGCCGATTTCAACCAACCATCTACCTCGCTGGCGCCGAAACAAGGCAAAGCCGGTAATACGGACACATCAAAATGGGCTCCCGGCCCGGAATCGGCTAAAACAGCCGGCCTGTTTGATGGTGTTTTAGGCTTTGTCAGCCAAATGACCTCCCATAAGTCCCACACCAAAGGGACCTTCAAGGGCCACAAAAAGCCAATCGCGTTCCTGCGCCTGGGCCAAGACAACAAGTACGTATTGTCGGCCAGCGACGATCGCACCATTCGGTACTGGCACCGAGAAACCGGTGAATGCGTCGTAAAGTTTGACACGGAAACGACGGCCCCCATTCAGGATCTCGAGTTCATCCCGAACAACATGGGCCATGCCTACAGTTTTTCGAGCAAAACCCCCATGTCCGAACCCGGCAAAGGGGTCTTGTGTGTGTGGAACCTGGTGGGTGAATACCCCATTGGCCGTCTCGACATTACCAACCGGTTTGCCTTCTCGAGACAGGGCAAGAAAATTGCCTTTGCCAGCGACGATTTTATGGCCGTGCACGTCAAGCTATACCAGGGCCAGTGGAACACCACCACCCTGATGGGCCATGAAACACCGATCAGCTGCATCACCTTTTCCTCCGATTGCCAGTTTATTATGGCCGGCGCCGAAGACGGCAGCATCCGCTTCTGGGACATCGAGTCGCGCCAGGAGCTGTGCCAGTTCATTGGCCACACAGACCGGGTACAGGAACTGGTTATTTCTCCCGATGGCCGCTGGATGGCTTCCTCCAGCAACGACGGAACGGTTCGGATATGGGACGCCTATACCGGCACAGCCATGCTGGTGCTCGACGAATTCCATCCGCATGTGCCCGTCAAGCCCATTTGGAGCAAAGAACATAACCAACTGCTGACCGTCGAACGCAAGACCATTCGGCTTTGGGATTTAGGCGAGCAAAAAACCATTGCCCGCTTCACGCCCAGAAACAACCGCGACATCACGGCCTATTCGTTTATCGAAGATACCAACCACCTGCTTGTGGCTTGCCAGGGCGAAGCCCTGATTAGCTGGGTCGACATGGTCAGCGGCGATTTAATCGACGAATTTGATTTCTGCAAGACCGAGTTGCGCGACTTGCTGTACGTACCCGACAGTGACGAGTTTCTGTCGGCAGGCAATGAAAACCATTTCTGCAAATGGAGCCTGGAACGGCAGCAGTAAATACCTCCTTGCCGAAACACGTATACACACACGCGCACACGCACGCGGGTGTATCAGCGATAGACAGCCCTTTTTGTAACAGGGCCGTAACAGCCCATACCGTTGACCGTTTAGCAGTCCCCCAAGATGGGAACTAAACTGTTGCTGCGAAATTGAGGAGTCTGTTAACACCATGGGATGCTGTGACCATAAACCCCATGGCGGCGGAAAGCCGACCATGCTTCGTTTACTGGTAGGCTTGATTGGGGGCCCGCTGGTTGTGGCCCTGTTCATTCTGCACGCCATGGCAGCACATGCTGCCGGACTCGCCATGCCTACCACCCAACCCCTCGTCGAGATTGAACCAAACCAACACGCATTCATTCAACCCCTCACGTTTTCTCACCCGACACCGTTTCTGTCTTGTGACAAAGACGGTGACAACCCCCTCAATGACGCCTATGTCGTCGACAACGCGGACGGCCGGCACCGTCAACCCATGTTGATGGACCCTGCAACGACTCCGGCCTCTGAGGAATCGGGCGACCCGTTATGGCACAGCATCCCTTTCCAAGGACAAGGTCTGCACCTGTTTTAATCGGCCAAGAGCAGGCCGGTCAGTTGATAAAGCATTTGGGCCAACTGAGACAAATCGGCGGTGTTGTTTACCACAACATCGGCCTGGGCCCGACTCGGTAACACATAACGCCCCATACACTGGACCGTGGTCTGCCACATGTGGCAAGTAGCACCACGGTTTTCCTTTTGGTTGCGCAACAGCCACCGGTCTCGGCGGACCGCCTCATCCACATCCACATAGATGCTCAGGTCGTAACAACGCCGCAACGCCGGGGTACCCAACGCATGGATACCCTCGGTAATGACGAAGGGTTCGGCGCTAATCAACTGGCCGGTCGGCGCCAGAGAGGGCAGGGTCGTGGGGGTGCCGTACACCAGCCGGGGCATGGTCATGGCCGCCCCAAGGGGCATCGCCCGCAGCGTGCGCAAGTCGGCAATCAGTTTCGCCGTAAGCACCTGTTCGGGGTCGTCGAGGTCCACCGTGTCGTAGAAAGCCTGCGGGGTTAACCCGGCATAGCGCTGCGAGAAGTCGCAATAGTAGTTGTCCTGGGTAAAGGTACTTACCGGTGCAAACTGACTGAGGGCGTCAGCCAGCACATCACGAACCTGCGTCTTGCCCGACCCGGAACCACCGGCCAAGCCAATAATAAAGGGCCGAGAAGGTCTCAGAGAGCCACTTGGCGCCTTGGCCAACCCCGTTTTAATGCGGGCCCAGGCCGACAGCGACACCGACGTGATGACCGGCGTCGGTTCAAGGTTGTCTTCGGCCAACAGCCGACGCAAGGCTTCGACCCGACGAGTTGGGTCGAGGGGTTGGGGCTGAAGGCCGCTTTTGGCCGGGGGGGGCTGTCTGAAAACCATCAAAGAAGACCGATTACCTGTTGCGTTGTACCAAAACGGTTGTTTGCAGGCGGTCTGCAAACAACCGCTGCAAACACCCCTTCAGTGTACGGCATGGGACCAGGCCTCGACAAGCATCGGGGCAACGGGGACTGCCAGAGAAGCGGGGGCCCCGTAAGCAAAAAAAAAGCCCCTTTAGGAAAGGGGCTGATTTTTGGTTAATGTGCGATTAAGTGTGATAACGTTTAAAACTTGGAACTGGGGGCGGTTGGTTAAACCGTTGGTTCAGAAATGCGTGGTCTGGGGTTGAAAATAAGAATCACGGGGAAAAACGAAGTCGTGTCTGTAACGGGGAAAGGGAGTCGTCGTGTCTTCGTTGGTTAGCTTGCCTTCGTCTGTGCTTCCACCAGCCCAACCCGGTGTTCAGTGCGAATGCTGTTGGGGTTGGGTACAAAATGCAGGCCCTTCATCAGGGCTTTCAAATCACTGCGGTTGGCGTAATGATGGCTCCAGTTGACCATGGCCAGGTTGTTCAAATCCGTATGCACGCTGCTGGGCGGTTGTGCTTGGTAACCGGACGAATAGCCCGACATCTCTGGTTGTGTTGTCATGGGTCAATACCACATCTTTCGGGTTGCCGCTTGAAGCGCGAGAAGAAACGGCCCAATGACGGCTAAGAAGCCCCATCATTGCTGCTTTTCTATCTGTCTCTCTCTTCAATGTGTCTCTTGATACGTAAATAAAACCCAACAGGATATACAAATTGCCTTTTTAGATATACTATGTAAATAATCCTTAACAAAGGTCCAGATCCCCCCATGCAAACCCCCCGCCTAATTCAGGCTCATGAAGCCCTGCTGCTGGTTATTGATATGCAGGATCGGTTTATTCCCGTCCTGCACGACGTTGAACGGGTTTTAACACGGCAAAAGCAGCTTATTAAGGGCTGTAACCTGCTTAATGTGCCTGTTCTTGTCTCCGAGCACTACCCAAAAGGCCTGGGAAGCACCGACCAAGGGCTTATGGGCGTTTTAGAACGCCAAAACCCCCCGGCGATAGTGGAAAAAACCCACTTTGGATGCTGCGGCGAACCGGGGTTTATGGACACGTTAAAGGGCTTTGACCGCACACAAGTGCTGGTTTGTGGCATTGAGGCCCACGTATGCGTGAATCAGACCGTCATTGGCCTGCTGGCGGCCGGATATGAGGTCTTTTTGGTAGAGGATGCCATCACGGCGAGGAACCCGGCCCATACTGAGCTGGCCATGCGCAAACTGACGGCCCTTGGTGCGGTGCCGTGCAACGTGGAAATGGCGCTGTTTGAGCTGATGGTCGAAGCCAAACACCCGCAGTTCAAGGCGGTTCAGGCCCTGATTAAGTAGGCAGGCCCTAGTTAATTAGGCAGGCCTAGGCGTTGGCGTGGCCGTCGGCCACCTGTTTGCCATTGTTGGTGGGAATAATGACCTCGTGGGCCAGCCGCTCGATAAACTGCAGGGCCTCGCGATCGCGCCGGATAGCCAGTTTAAGCTGGTACAGCTCGTTATAGTCCAGGCGGCTAACAAAAGCCGGGTCTATCTCGCACTTGTATCGTTGCGAAAATATCTTGTAGAGCTGGTTTGCCTGGTGACTATAGCCTTCAAGGCCCTTGTGATAACACTCCCAGTGGTAACACTGGTAGGCAATATAGCCAAAGTCATCAAAGGCGTCATTCAGGATAATCAGCACCCCCTTGCTGAAGTTCATCTGGGCGGCCTCGGGGTAGTGCTCCTTGATGGTCTTGACCAGGTCCTTGTAGCGTTTCAGGCTGGGCAATACCAGGCCTTCCGAGGCCCCGACAATCTTCAGGCACAGCTTCATCTGAAAAACGTTGCCACCTTGGATAATAGGCAGACCCTTCTCCTGATAGGCCGCTTTTATACGGTCCTTGTCCGGGTAATGGGCTTGCATGTGCTTGATCATAGCTGTTTGTAGCTGGGTAACCTTCTGGTTATCCTTGCCGTGGAAGACCACCAGGTCGATACCGGGATCCTCGTCACCACGGGACCCGCGAAGCGGTTTATATGTAAAACGGTTGGTCATACGTCCGTCCTGTTTATCCCCTGTTTTCCGTTCCCTGTGTACCGGTGCCGATATCGGTGTTAGTACACCTTATCGTCGCAGAGGGTTTGCCCCCGTTACAGCGCCGAAATAGGTGGTGCAACCGTCTCTAAACCGGTTTTCAGGCCTAAGCTCACTAGTAGCATAAAAACGGCTTAACGCCGGTTTTTTCACACTTTCTGCCGCCTTGCAGCGCAAATTGTTACAGTGCCCATGCCCAGAACCCCTTAACCGGATTGCCACGCCAAGGGAACCTCTGGCCCAATTGACGTCATATAACTAGAATGAGGTTAAAGGCACCCGCCGCGCTTTAACGCCTCATTTTTTGCGCCTTTTTATGCCTTTTTCTACACTTTTGTACTATGGTATACACGGGTGTACACGGACGTACAGCGCTGTACACCACTGCCCCTTGTTTAACCTGGCTACCCAAACGGGTTTCCGCCCCCTCTTTTCTGGATGATTGATGTGATGCTTGTCGCTGCCCTGCGTTTCCCTACCAAAACCGGCTTTGCCTATAGCCTCGGCTTGCTGCTGGCTGCGCTCTTCCTTTTGGGGTGCCCCGGCTGGGCCTTGGCCAATAACGTGTACATTGCCGCCGGTCATCAGCACCTTGAGCCCCTTAACGGCATGACCACCCTGGATGGCGGGGTGGTGATTAAAACCGACACTGCCACGATGAGCGCCGGGTCGGCCCAGATGGTGTTGTCCGGCAGTGCCCCGCAATCGCTTGTAATGAACGGTGGGGCCTCGATGACGCGACTGGAGAACAACGTCGAGCAAACCATCCATGCAAACCAGGTGGCCGTGGATTTTGCCACCAACGACGTCAATGCCCAGGGCAGTGTCTCAACGCAGATGGCCGACAAAGGCAAGCCTGCCGACAACGTCACCATCCAGTCCGATGATCAGGTGTTTGACCAAACCAACCACGTCATGCGCGCCATTGGCCACGTCAAGGTCACCAAGGGTGACATGGTGGCCACCAGCCCGGAAGCCGTTATTACCATGGGCGACGACGGTCAGGCCAAAAAAGCCCTGTTCAAGAACGGGGCCAAGCTGGTCAGCTCCGACCAGATTTTGACGGCCGAGCTGATTACCATTGATTTGGCCACCGGCGACATCTACGCCGAGAAAAACACCCGCAGCCAAATCAAGTCCAAACCGGACGACGCCAAGCAAACCGGCAAGAAACCACAACCCGCCCCTGCCGCCAAGGCCGGCGACACGAAGGACGATGTGGAAGTCACGGCCGATTTTCAGGAGCTGAACCAGGATACCGGGACCCTGATTGCCAATGGCAACGCGGTGGTCAACTACGGCGATTTCATAGCCAAGGGGCCAAAAGCCACGTTCTACTCGGAAAACAATACCCTGGACCACATTACCCTGACCAACCGGGCCGAGATTGTGGACAACGACCGCCGGGTCATTGGCGACACGGTTATAATCACCATTGATCCGCGTCAGTTCACGGCCAAGGGCAATGTTCAAAGCTTTATGCAAACCAAGCAAAAAGCCGAACCCGAAAAGAAACCCGACGCGCGACCGGAACCCGACGCCAGCCAGCCTGCAGCCAAAACCAAACCCGTCAGCGCAAAACCGGCGGCCGCAAAAACCGGTAGCAACAAAACCAGCAATAACAAAACCAGTGCCCATCAGTCGGCCCAAGCGGTCAGCGCCACCGTGCAGTCGGCCAAGGCTACCAAGCAGGCCCCGCCCAAACCGGCCATTAACCAGGCAGCCTTGAACGAGGCCCTCATGCTTGAGGAAGCGTCCCGCTAACCTTGGCAGGCATGCTCAAAAACACGATACACGCCTGGGGCGCGGCACCCTCCTTATTCCGTTGTTAAAGGCTTTTTCCCTGATCTAGAGAGAGTACATCCCCTATGGCCCTGGTGGTTGAAGGACTCCACAAACGATACGGCGGCCGCCCCGTCGTCAACGGCGTCTCGTTCGACGTCAATCCCGGCGAAATTGTGGGATTGCTGGGCCCCAACGGGGCCGGTAAGACCACCTCCTTTTATTCGGTACTTGGTATTATCCGGCCCGATGCCGGGGCCGTGTTCGTCGACGAACGCGACATTTCCAACCTGCCCATCCACGAGCGCGCCCAGGCCGGTGTGGGTTACCTGCCACAAGAAACCTCCGTCTTTCGCAGGCTAACGGTTGAAGAAAATCTCCGGCTGGTTCAGGAGTTTCAGCCCGACAGCAAGGAAGACAAGGAAGAGCAGCTCGAGGGGCTGCTCACCGAGTTTGGCCTGCAAAAACACCGCAAAAGCCTGGCCATTCAATTGTCCGGTGGCGAACGGCGACGAACGGAAATTGCACGGGCCATTGCAGCCAAACCGGATTTTTTGCTACTGGATGAACCCTTTACCGGCATCGACCCTTTGGCCATTCAGGACATCCAGCGACTGGTACTCCAACTCAAGGATCGCGGCCTGGGCATTCTGCTGACGGACCACAACCCCAAAGCCACCTTGAGCATTGTGGATCGGGCCTACATTATTTACGACGGCCAAATTATTTTTAGCGGCCCTTCCTGGGAAGTGGCCTCCAACGAGCTGGTAAAACAGTACTACCTGGGTTCGGATTTCTCACTATGATCCGCCGGGTCAACACCATTCTTGACCGGTACCTGGCCCAGCGCATGGGGCTTATCAGCTTGTTTGCCCTGGTACTGTTTACCGTGGCCTGGCTCGCGCCTGAAATTTTGTTTAGGGCCGTGCGCGGTATTGCAGACAAGGAGCTGACCGTGGCCCAAGGACTGCTTTACCTGGCGCTGCAGGTACCCGGTGTGCTGGCCTATTGTATTCCCATTGCCGCCTTGTTCAGCAGCGTATTCCTGTTCCGGCAGCTCAGCCTTTCCTCGGAACTGGTCGCCATCCAGGCTGCCGGCATTTCCTTTAAGCGGCTCCTGCTACCCATCGGCATGGTGGGGCTGGCACTGACCGGCCTGTTTGTATTGAACCAGGAAGTGCTGCAGCCCCAGGCCCTCAAGAGCTTGAAACACCTGAGCAACACTACCGGTTTTCAAAAACAGGAGCAGGTGCCGCCTTTTGTCACCTTTGTGGAACGCTCCGACAACGGGCAGATGAGCAAGTTCCTCATCATTCTGCCCGAAGCCGCCCCGGAACAAAGCCAGTTTATCTGCCTGTTCTTCAATACCGTATCCAAGGAAATGAAAACCCAGATAGAAGGCCTGGAAAACGCGTCGCAATACATCACCCGTATCGTCACGGCCCAGTCCAGCCAGTGGGACGCCTCGAACAGCGTTTGGCTGCTGAACCAGGGCTGGCTGTACACCCTGGGCAACGACGGTATTTACAAGACCAGCCAGGCCTTCCAGAAGGCCAGCGTAAAAACCACCCCGCTGGCTGCCAAGATTATTGCCTTCCCGTACATCAAGGCCCCCGAAATGAACGTACTGGAACTGGGTCATTATGTTGACCTGCTGACCCGCGCCGGGCAAACCAATGACGGCCGATTTTTCAGCGTGAAGTGGGTCCAGCGGTTTACGCTACCGTGGGTGGTTTTTATTTTTTCCGTCCTCGGCTGTGCCATTGGCATTGAACGCAGCCGGTCGCGCAAGAACCTGGGGTTAACCTACACGGCCCTGCTGCTGCTGCTGTATAACGTGATGGTCTCAATTACCACGACCATGGGCAATGTCGGGGTACTGCCGGTCTGGCTCAGCGGGCTGCTCCCCATGGCTTTTGCCACGGCCAGCGGCCTGGCTGTGGGGCAGCTCCGGCGCCTTGAACTTTAAATACGTTAAATACCTGAAGCCAGGCAGAACCAGCTTACAGTTAACATAGCCCTTCCTCCTCTACGTCATCTGGAGGATTTCAGGTGCCGAAGCAAGCGTCTGGCGTGCTGGATCGCGTAAACTGAGAGTAGGGTTGCCCTAACCCTGCCTGCCCGTTTTCCAATTGATGCGCTTTTCTGTACCTCCTTGCCCAATAGTGCCCGCCCTAGCCCTAGCCACGAGGGGTGAGACCGTGCCGCCGGAACCCAACTACTACCAGCTTCTTGAAATTCCCACCCACGCCAGCCAAGAGCAAATCAAGCTGGCGTTTCGCAAGCTTGCCCGTGAACACCACCCGGACGTCAACAACCAGCACGAGGCAGCAGAACGGCTATTCAAGCAGATTTCCCAGGCCTACGCTATTTTGTCCGACCCCGAAAAACGCGAACTCTACGATTTAAAACAAGGCTTCGGGTCGGCCCCCTCGCGCGCCGCCACGCAAACCGCCAAGCCTCGGCCACAGAATACCCAGAACACTCCTAACACAAAGAAAAACCCGGCCAAACCCCCTCAAAAGAAAACACAACCCTCCCCCCAAAGTAAAAGCAACCCAAAGCCTAAGCCAAAACCCAGCGCCAAACCAACCCCCTCCTCCGGCAAGTCCATCAATCTGGATGCCGGGCACTTTAAAACCATGTTTGACGCGCTGTTTGAAACCGCCACCAAACCCTTCGCCCAACAAGCCCACGCCGAAGCTCAAACCACCGCATCGGCGCACCAAGCCGACCCCGCCCCCAAGCCGGCCAGCGCCCACACCACACAAGCCACACAGACCGAACCAGCCACCCGGCAACGCGGCCAGGACATCTCGCTAAACGTGATCCTCAACGAGCAGGAAGCCGAGGCCGGCTGCGTCAAAACCGTCAACGTGGAGCAGACCCAACTCTGCCAGCGATGCTCGGGCACCGGCAAGGTAAACGGCACCCCCTGCCCGATGTGCGAAGGGGATCGCCAGACCGTGCATTTCAAGAAAATGGACGTGCGTATTCCGGCCCGGGTCAAGGATGGCAGCAAGATTCGACTGGCCAAGGAAGGGGGGCTCGGCAGCGGCGGCGGCGAACCGGGAGATTTATACCTGGTGGTGGCCTTGCCCAAAGCCAAAGCTGCTCCTGCTTCAGCAGCCATTCAACAAAACGAGCTCCTCTACGATGGTCTGGATGCCCGTACGACCTTAACCGTAAGTATCCCCCTGCTGGTGCTGGGGGGCGAGGTTGCCGTAAAAACGGCACAGGGCAGCGTCTCGATGACCATTCCGGCAGGCACAACCGTAGGCAGCACCCTGCGGCTTAAAGGCAAGGGCAAGCACGAAGGCACACGCCAAGGCGACCAGTACGTGACCATCCACGTCCACATTCCCAAGCAGCTTAACAGCAAGGCTCGCCAACTCTACGAGCAACTAAAGGCGCTCGATTAGCATCGCCTTTTTTCAGGGTTTCCTTGGGAGAGGTTATTCAGGGAGAGGCTTAAACCGTATACTGCGATTCGCTTTTTGCCACAACGGCCATCAGCCCACCGGCCTGCTTGCCTGCCAAGGCTTCCTCGATGAGACCACGAAACTGGGGCATCAAATCGTCCAGATCGGCCCCCTCGCGCATGGCCCGGTACATCGCGTCAATGCAGTTTTCCAGTTCACCCACGCGGCTGTAACAACTGGCCAGGTAGTGCAGGGGTCGCGGGCCATACTCCATCGGCATACTATGGGTGTTGTCGGGTATCCGGCAGTAGGTGGCCGCCTGAAAAAGCGGGATGGCTTCCAGGAAGCGATCATCGCGAAACTTGCATTCGGCTGCCAGCATATACGCTTCGGCTCGCGAGGCATCGCGCCGGATGGCATCCAAGGCGCAATCCAGGGCCTGGTCATACTGCCCCAGGCCCATATGACACCGGCCTTGTTGCACCCGCATCAGGTACTGCTCGCGAAAGCGCCCCGGACAGCTCAGGCAGACTTCAAAATACGGAATGGCCGCTTCGTATTGCTGCCGCTTAAGCAACTCGGAAGCCTGATAAAAATAGTAACGCACATCAAAAAAGGTCATAAAACCGCTGTTGTCCAGTGTGTCTAGCGGTTCGAGCTGCGAGGTAATCATGTCCAGATAACGGTCGGGGTTTTTAGGCTTAATCGGGTCATGGTACACCTGCAGGTGGTTCAGAATGCAGTTTTTATGTGTCGGCTCCACTTCAATGGTTTCATGGACCACCCCATTCCAGCGGTATCCCTGGTGGTTGCGTATAAACCGTTCCCGCACAACCGTCTGGGCTACTTGGCCGGTTTGGCGATCAAAGTTGCACACGTAGGGAACAAACAAAAACTGCATGGCCTCGTCGGCCAACATGGCCGGGTCGTTTTTAAGGGCCGCAAACAACGGAATCTGTTCCGGGGCAAGAAAATCATCCCCATCAAGCCACATAATCCAATCGCCGGTGCAGTGGCTAAAGGCGTAATTTCGGGCTGCAGAAAAATCGTTAACCCACTCGAAATGCTCGATTTTAAACCGAACCTCCGGGTGACGCTGGGCAAACGCTTCAACCATGGCCACGGTTTGATCCGTCGAGCCGGTATCTACAATAACCATTTCATCGCAGAACGACACGGCACTCGCCAAAACCCGCTCAATAGAGAGGGCTTCGTCACGTACAATCATGGCAAGGGAAAGGGTTACCATTGGTCTCAGCTGCCTCCGTTTGTTTTTAGATCGGCGCGGTGTTGGCCGGCTTTTTCCGGGTCGTACATCGGGCCGGGCGGTGCAAAGCGATGCGGTTGCCCATGCACGGCCGCCAGCCATTCGTTAAGTTGAAGTCTCTGTAACGGCTGCAGCCACTGCCGGCTTGATGTGCCGGGCAGCCACATAAATCCCTTAACAACCCCTTGCCTAACACTTTGCCTAACCCCATGCCAAACGCCATGCAGCAGGCGATCGGCAAAGGCAAACCGACTGGGTTTCAACGAGGTTTGCTTGGGCGAATGTACCTGATGGGTTGACCCGTGGCGTAGTGTATAGAGTGCCGGTTTTAAGTCCAGCCACACCTGCGGCAGGGAAGCCTTGTAGCGTAACGACTGCACCACACTCCACAGACAGGCCCCGTATTGTCGCGTGTGCCCGTAGGCCTTGGTCAACGACCGGTAGGGCACCAGATCGTACTCCAGCGGAAACACGTCGGCATGGGCCGGTATCCGGCAGGCCAAGGCCGCCCTGTAAAAGGGAATGGCATGGTAGGGTTGCCGCTTGATCATGCAGAGGCGGCCCGCCAGCGTATACGCCTCGGCCCGTGACGAATCAAATTCAATGGCACGAACAGCCATGGTCAAGGCTTCGTCGGGACGGTTCAGGCGAATCAAAACCTCGGCCGCGTCGCGAAGCATGTTGTATTTATGCGAAAACTGGGCGTCGTTGTTCACGCAAAACGTAAAATAGCGCAGGGCCTCTTCAAGCTGACCCAAGCGCTGTGACTCCTGGCCCATGTAAAAGGCATAGCGCACATCGGCATACGTTTTGATGGTCTTGGGATCAACCGCATCGAGATCGGCCGGGCAAGCCGCGCGAATAATCTCAAGGTAGCGGTTTTCCGATTTCGGTTTGAGCGGATCGTGAATCACCTGGATGTCACCACGCAGCAACTTGTTAGTGGTCGGGGTTAGTTCCACATACTCGTGAACCGGACCACTCCATTTGTATTGCCGATCGGTGCGGTAAAACCGGCCCCGGTTTTGTATCTTGGTGGGTTTGCCAGAAGCCGGATCAAACCGGCGGGTGTAGCCGCAAAACACCGCTTCAAGGTCAGGGTTGCCTAGCGCCTCGGCCTTAAGCGCCTTTATTTTTTCAATGGCATCGGCGTGCAGAATGTCGTCGGCATCAAGCCACATGGTCCACACGCTGGTGGATAAACTAAACGCGTAATTGCGGGCAGCCGAAAAATCGTTGATCCACTCAAAGTGATCGATTTTGACACGAATGTTGGGGTGGCGCTGGGCAAACGCCTGAATGATAGGGATCGTCTGGTCCGTCGAACCGGTGTCGACCACCACAATTTCGTCACAGAAGCCGCTGGCGCAGGTCAACACCCGATCCATCGTCATCTCCTCGTCACGCACAATCATGGCCAAGGTCAGGGTGGTCATAAACAGGCAGGCAATCCAATACGGTCACTTACAACATCAAGGCCACGCACGCCAAACCATTCTTTGGGCAGGCGGCCCAAATAGGGTGTCGGCACCGCGTGCAAACGGCTTTAACCACACCCCCCACACATCGGCAAAAAAGGCCGAAGAAACCCGCTCATCTCCTCCAAATAACCGAGCCAAACACCACAAGCCCTTCCTTAAACGAGCACGCCCGAAGCGTTTGCTAATAAATTGTTAATGCAGGCAATTCTGCCTTTTTTCTGTTTTTATATAAATAAGATGTCATTCTGCGTGGTCGTCATCACGGCCCCCTCACCCCAAAAAGCAGGACCGCATCTGGATACCCCAACCCATCGATTCCCCGTTTTTTTGTTCCGGAAAAGGCCACGCATACCGGCCTTACCGAGACACACATCCCCCCATATCCCCCTTTGCATAGGCTCAAGGGCTGTAAAGGTTGGTTACCTGGTCAAAAGCCGGCTTGATTTTGCTATTGGCCACCTGTAACCCCTTGTGTTGCCTCTATACCGCCTCTGTACCGTCTCTGTACAGCGCTCTTTTGTGGCGTTTCGCCTTGGTCTAATCGACCAAGGGCACTGTACACCCCGAACCCGTGTTGAGAACGCATTGCCATGACTCGACCCAACCCATTCTTCAACCGCCCGGCCACGCCGGCACCGCCTGCCACTGCCTGGCAGGCCAATGCCCACCGCCGCAAAACCGACTTCACCCCCCCGCCGTTGCCAACCCCCCACCCCGCCATTAATCCGGCCCCCTTGGGTGCTTCGTCGCAACTAGACCTGGTCTGGGATGCGGCCACTGGTCAGTTCCGATTCAACCCGTTGCTTGGCTAACCGCCCCCTCCCCCGCTTAAGCACATCCACCCTTAACCATCCCCCTTATCCGACCAACCAACCAACTTACCTATTACTCCCCTGTGGTGGCTCAGGTGCAGCCTTTAACATCCTCCTTCATAGCCTCACCCTCTACAGCACCTTTGGGCTTGTATCCTTGAGCCACCATGGGTTTATTTTTAGTGTGTTTATTTTTAGCGGGTTTACTGATTTATGACCCCACCCGTTCTGCTTCCTGGGCCGCCGACGCCGTGACCTGGCGAACCTGCAGTTCGGGATGACGTGGGTCAAAGCCGATCTTGAACATCAAAAACCAAAACATCGGGTTGGGGAGCAGGGGCTGCCACGCCATAAACGAGGTTTCGTGCTGCCCGTCCAGCACCAGGTTCATCCACACGTACAGGCCACGAATCCACCCAAAGCCCAAAATGAAATTGTGGCGGCAGTAATGGCCACACATCATCTGGCGCGGCACATACAAATTACCCTCGCAGCTAAAAATACCCCCCCAACCCTGAGGCCCTTCGGCCAGCACCGTGCCGGACGGCACGTGAATAATCTGCAATTGCGGAGAGGGTGCCGACTCAGTCATGGCAGAGAAAAAACCTTCCTTAATACAGGGGCAAGTGCTTCACGGGCTTGGCGGAACGTTGCAAAATCGCCTTGCCCCGGTACATGCAGTCAAACTTAATATGAAATCCGTCGGGCGCCGCCTTGGCCAGCTGCTTGATGCGGCGATTGCAACGCCGAAAGCACTGGTCCTCCTCGTCGGCATCAATGGGGTCGCGGTATCCGTAGAATTGCTGCGCGTTATTGTACTGGCTCAGCAGGTCGCAGGGCCGCAAAACACCGTCCATTGGCGCCTGTGGCTCGGCATAGCCAACCGCGCCATACCCGACCACCAGCCCTGCCAACAGGGCGGCCACAACCGTGCATGATCCATCCATACCCCCTATTATGACCGACTTGGCCCAAAGCGTATATGATAAGGAGGTTGGCCCATTGTGACAGGGAGCCTTGCCTCACCCTTGCCCGACTTACCCCTTCTGCGCCACCGTGTTGCCCCCGTGCTGGTCCTGTTCGCTTCGGCCGCCCTGCATGGGGTGGCCATGATCAGCTTTGCAGCCAGCAGTGGTGTGCTCAAAGGCATGCATCATTTTTCCGACACGCTGTACGGCACGCTGTTTATCGGCCCGGTGGCCATGGCCATCATGGGCTCCATGCTCGGTGGTACCTGGGCCCGAAGTGTGGGCCTGAAGCCCATGCTCGCCGCCTCGCTAACCACGGCCACCCTGGCCCTTGCGGGCTTGGGTGTCATGGCCGCCGTGCCCACGCCCCTGGCCATTCCCGTGGCCGTGGCCGCCACCCTGCTGATGGGCCTGGGCTACGGGTTGGCTGCCGCCCCGCTTAACACCTATCCGGGGTTGCTCACACCCGCCCATGCCAGCAACACCCTGGTGGCCATGCACACCTGTTTTGCCGGCGGATTGGCCCTTGGGCCGGCCATGGTGTCGGTACTTATCAGCCACGGCCAGTGGCCGTTGTTTCCGCAGTTGGCCACCCTGGCCGGTTTGGTGCTGCTGGTGTTGTGCCTTGTCGTTCCCTTTCCAAGCCCGGCCAACCACAGCCCGGAAGCCCACCAGCCCGACATTCACTGGCTGGCCGACCCAAGCCACCCGGCCCGGCAGCGGCTGTTTTGGGGCTTTGTGTTAATGGCCTTCCTCTACGCCATGAGCGAAGGTACCTTTAGCAACTGGGCCGTGCTGTACCTAAGTGACAACAAGCACTACCCGATGCCCATGGCCACCCTGGCCCTTAGCTTGTTTTGGGCCAGCCTGGCGGCCACCCGCCTGCTGGTGGCCATTCTGCTCAATTGGGTTTCGGCCCGGCACCTGTGGCAGGGGCTGCCGCTTTTCATTGTACTGGCGCTGCTGCTGATTCCCTTAACCCAAACCGTCCCAACCACCCTGGCGGGTTATGTTCTGGCCGGGGTGGGCTGTTCTGCCGTTTTTCCGCTCACCATGGAACTGTGCATCGAACGGTTTGCCAGCCACACCCCATGGGCGGCGTCGGTGGTTACGGCCGCGCTGATGGCGGGGGTGGGGGTGGCTACCTTTGCCTTAGGGCCACTGCAGCACCTGGCCCCACTCGACACGCTGATTCAGGGGTCGGTGGTTTTTCCGCTGGCCATGATGGCTTTGGCCTGGCAACTAAACCAGAACCCCCATCAGACCCCCACCACGTAACCGGGCTTCTTCAGGCTGAGCTTCTTCAGGCCGGGCTTTGGTGATCTCTTTCTGGGGCGAAAGTACATCTTGCGATTTATACAAAGCCTTCGGCTGTTGATCGGTTGGTTTATAAATAGTTCCCTCTCCAGACGAATGACGACTTGCGGCCGATCGCCTACACTAAAAATAGATCCGATTCAGCACCTCTGCCCCTTCCCTGCCATTCTCGGGTCATCCCCCTCTTAGATGGGCGCGGAACAAGAAAAGAGCACCTTGCCGCCATGATAATGACCCCCTTAATCGGCCCCTTAAAAGACGTTTTACTTTATCATGCCAACACGTTTTTACGCGATGCCTACGGCATTCAGCTCCCCGACAAGCTGTTGCTTCTGTAACCGCTTACGGTGTCGTTACCCATCGCCTCTCTTCAATAAGCCCTCCCGCACAGAGACGGGACGGCGTTTTTCTTTAGGGGCACCGCCCAGCGCGCCCCCGGTTAGCCAATCCCTGAAAAGCCCTGAGCTAGGGTAGTCAGGGGATTCGTTGGCCAATTAAAAAACAAGCCCTGTTACACAGCGTTGCAATCGAGGGGCGGTTTCCTTGTTGGGGCCGCGTTTTCGTGGTTATTTACCGATGAGTAAAGCCGCATCTGTGGGTCTATACGTTTTATGTCGGTTATGTTTAACGCCTTGCCGCCTATTGCGCGCCAATGGCACGCGCGCGGCCCGATTCACCCGAACCAGCAGGCCTTTGTGCCGGCGCCCCCTTTACTGGGCAAACCGGGTTTGCCGGGCTTATTAAGCTTGCCCGCCGATCGGCTCCTGATTCGGTTTGGGGCCACAGAAACCACCACGGCCCCCACCGAAACCGATTCGGCAGCCGACCCGCTGGGGAATGGGCAGGCTAGCGGGCAACGTAATGGGCCAGGCAACGGGCCAAGAAACGGATCAAGCAACGGGCAGATTCGGCAAACGCATGCCCCGGCCCGAACCACAAAAAAGGGAGACATCAGCGCCATTACCCCAACCATGGGCCGGGTGGTGCTGCTGTGGTTTCGCCAGGCCCATGCCACGCCGGTGGGGCTGCCCACCCGCACCGACACCAATGCCGAAGACATTCAGCAGCGCCTGGTCGAATTCCTCGACACCCAGCGCAACAGCTTTGTGCTGCTGGCCGACCCCGACGTAGACGGCTATGCCGAACAGCGCTTTTCGGCAGCCAACGTGCGCGGCGGCATTAAGTGGCTGGAAGACCAGGGGTTTATTACCAAAACCAACGCCAACCGCGACAGCGAGTCGCAGTACACCTACCAGCTAACCCTAACCCGGGCCGGGGTTGCCGAACCCCTCGACACACTGGAAAATATTCTGCTGGACAACGTGCCCCTAACGCGCAAGGTGGCCCTGGTGGTTAGCCACAACCTGGCGGCCGACACCCCGGACGACGGGTTTGGCGTAGGGGACGAAGTGCCCAAAACCCTTTATGTGGACAACCAGCCGGTGCCCCCGTATGTGCGGCAACTGGCCCTGCGAGACGTGTGCCTTGACACCGGGCGCATTCAAAAAGTGGTGGAAGGCACCCGCTGTTTTTACCGGGTGGTAGACCCCAACGAACCCGGCCCGCCGCCCACGGTAAGCCTGGCTCGGCGGACCATGCCCATTTTGTTGCACTTTTTGGCCACCACCCCCACCATGCGCCGACCCGACACGGTGCTACCTGGCCAACGAGAACTGACCGCGCTGACGGGCAAAGCCAGCGGATTTAGAGAAGCCCTGGCGGAGCTGGCCGACGACGGGTTGCTAAAAGCCTTGCCGGGGCAGTACAACCCCTACGCCGTGGCCCGTGCAGCCAGCGACCAGGAATTGGCGGCGGTGATGAAATCCAAACAGTTTGACCAGGACCGCTACACCGAAAGCCTGCTGCGCAGTTTCTCCAATGCGGATCGGGATCAGTCGCAGCCATGGGTAGGGGCGGGCACACTGACCCAGCGAATTGCGTTTCCGCCCACCATGCTTGAGAAGAACCATGGGCCCAAAACGTCGATGGTAATTGACACCCTGGAAGGCACCCCCGTGCCATTGCTGATGGCCGACCACGACCGCACCCCCCTGCGGGCCTGGCTAAACCGCAACGTGGATTACGACCAGTTGGCCACCACGTTGAACGAGATAAACCAAAACCCGATGGTACTGGCCCATGCCAACCGCCTGGAGCTGGCCCCGTGGCAGTTGCCCCGGTTGTACGAAGCCCAGGTGCATGCAAAACCGACGCTATGGCTGCAACCCCAGGGCGACCACTACACCCTGGAAATGGGGCTGACCGACACCACCAACCGCCATGCCTTTACCCCGTTGAGTGCCTTGCCCAATACCCGCGTAAGCTGCCCGGAACCGTCGGCCGCCCTGATAGAGCCGGAGGCCGACCCGACGTTTAACCTGAAACGCTATGGGCGCTACTACCTGCACGTGCTTCAGGAGCTGTACCCGCTGCCCCAGCTTAAGGACCTGAAAACCGAACCGGCCGTTACGGTAACGGCCGAACAGGCCAACACCCTTCGCTTGGCGCTGGCCGACTCGTTGCGCCACATCGGTTTCCAGCTGTCGGTTTAACCGCCCCCTTTGGCTTTCGCGCTTTTTTCGGGCTGCTTTTTTTAACCAACGCTTCTTTTTAACCAACACCCCTTTTTGGCCCGACCCGGTTTTATTAAGACAGCCCCCCTTGGGTTCCCGTCATCCTAATCGTGAGGTTGAGGTTCTTAAGCCTACCGATGCGTCTTTCCGCCATACCCCCCTTGCCTACCAACCGATCACCTGGCCAACCGCCTTCACAACCGGTTGGCACACCCGTGCCCGAGTGCACCCGGTTTGCCGGGATTCGGGTTTACCAGGTAGCGGCCAATCAGGTCGCGGCCGCCGAGGCGCATTTTCAGGCCCTGACACGCCCGACCGAAACGTTTGTGGCCCCGTTTGACACGTCGCAGGTTGATGATCGCTACGCGCATGTGTTGATGGTGCTTGACGGCCCGGACATGGTCGAATCGCTGCTGGATTTACTGCCCAACCTACGGGCAGCGATGGCGGCGATGGGTAGCCACAAGCACCCCGCCCGGTTTTTACAGGCGTTTCGGTTGTTTTTGGCCCCCAACCCCAACCTGATGGCGCAGTTGCCGCCCGCCCTGTTTGAGTACGTGGCCACCCGCAGCATGCACGGCACGGGCCAAACCAAGGCCGAGCGGCGCCGAAGCAAGGGCAAAGACCACCAGGGCAAGCCGATGGCATTTTACACCGTGGATGCCACCGGCACCGTGGTCCCAAATGCCACCTTCGACTACCCCAACGCCTGAGCCCGAACCAGGCCATGTTATGATCCGAGTCTCTACTTATGAATGGATCTTCTTTTGGGGAGAGAAGTACACATTGAATCAGATTGAACTATTTTACGCTGGCC